>JAAZFE010000075.1 GCA_012511885.1 Lentisphaerota bacterium
ACTGAATTTTTCATGATTATTTCCGCACCATGCTGCCCTGCAGCAGATGACAATACTTTCATCCATGTTGATGAATAATCCAGGCAAGCGCCTTTTGCGTTAAAACAAGGAATGGTCTTCCCTCACAACGGACGCCTCGGCGATGCGTTCCTTCCTTTGGAATCCGGCCTCAGCGAGGCCGGCTACAGAAAACCGACTCAACGCGCATTTTTTTCGCCCCTTGCGCCCCAAAACCGTAAAAGCCCCCAAAATCGGCAAAAAACAGACCAAAACGGACGAAAATATACCGAAAATCGTCAAAAACGGGCCGTTTTGCGTGATTTTTCCACGCAATCGCGAGTTTTTACCACGCCTTGCGACCCTTGCGCCTTTTGCGTTAAAAAAGGAATAATCTTCCCTCACATCGGACGCCTCGGCGATGCGTTCCGCCCGAGGCGGACAGGCACCTACCTTTGGAATCCGGCCGCAGCGAGGTCGGCTACAGGAAAACCACCATGAGGCCATTTTGGGCCTGTTTTTGACGATTTTGACCCCATTTTGAGCGATTTTGGCCTGTTTGAGGCCATTTTGGGGCAGTTTTTGAACGCAACCGGCCACGGCCGGCGGCGGCTACATGGGGAAGTCGGTGCCGTAGGGCAGCGGGACGTTGTGGCGGATGGAGAGGTCGCGGATTTCCCGCAGGATCTCGACCCGGCCGCTGGCGAGGTGATCGTTGATCAGCTTGTAGATTTTCTGCATGACCCATTCGCGGCGGATGCCCTCGCCGCCATCCCCGGCCCCGGCCAGATCGAGCTGGAACACCATGTCGCGCCGGATGGGGCCGGAATCGCCCACGATCTGCAGCACCACGTTTTTCTGACCGAGGGGCGCGCGCCCCACCAGCCGCAACGGCCGGTCCAGATAGAGGTGGGTCAGTGTGCCGGGATAGACCTCGGCGGCGGAGTCGCCCGAAAAATGATAGTCCAGATGGGCGAGCACGGGCTGCGACAGCTCGCGGGCCGTCCGCCGCACCGCCGCGGGGATTTCATCGCGCAACGGCATGATCCACGCGCCCCCGCGGTTGTTGTGCCCGAGCAGGTCCAGCAGGAAGGTGTTGACCCGGTCGCCCGCGCCCACCGTAAAGACCGAGATGCGCCCTTGGTTCTGCCGGCTGAAGTTCGCGATGATGTCGGAGCTGGCCACCGTGCCCATCGTGGGCCGGCCGTCGGTCATCAGCACCGCGATCATCGGGCGGCCGCCGGGCTGATGGTGCTTCAGCACCTGCTGGAGCGGCGTAAACAGGTCGGTCTGGCCCCGGGCGCGCATGTTCTGGGTGAAACGCGCGGCCTGGGCCAGCGTTTCCTCCGTCACCGGCGCCCACTCCTCGAAGCAGAGGTCGGGGGTGTCGCTGTAGCGCATGATGTTGATCCGGTCATAGATGGTCAGCGTGCGCAGATAATCGAGAATGCCTTCCTTGAAGAACCCCAGCTTGGTGCGGGTAATGCTTTCGGAGCAGTCCTGAATGATCAGGACATCCTTGGGCAGCACCGGCAGAGCCTCGGCTCCGGCGCGCGAGATGGACAACTCGAAATAGAGGACATCCTCGTCCGTGGCCCGATAGGTGGTGACGTCCACCGCCAGGATCTGTTCGATCGGCTCGACTTGGGTGATGTCCGCGGCGGTTTCGTCCAACGCCCCCGACTGCTCCTGCAAGCGCTCGGCATCGGTCGGATCGTTCTGTTTGACCAGCTCGACCACGGCCTCCGCCGGGGGCTCGGCCTGGGTCACCACGGACATTCCCGGCACCTTGGCGCCGCTCCCCCCCGCGAAGGCCGCCGCGGCCGCGACGGCCTCGCTGCTGCTGGGGAAGGTGATGTCCGGCGCGCCTTCCACCCGCGGCAGGGCGGGCACCACCCGCCGGGGTAGTCTCTCCAGCTCCACCTCCGCGGTGAACTTCTCGATCTGCAGGATTTCCTGACGGTAATCCAACGGATCGGGTCGGGTCTCCGGCAGGGGGGCCTCGGCCTCGGCCGGCCCGGACGGCTCGAAGGGCGCGGCCTCGGTGCTGGCCTGCAAGTCGGCCAGCAGGGTCTTCTGCAGCGGCTCGATCGCCTCGAACGCGTCGGGATTCTCCGGCCGGAAGGTGTCGGGCTGCTCGTAGGCCTGCTCGACCGGAACCGGCCGCACCGTTTCCATCACCACCGGCAGCGAGGGCCTCATCGGGGACGCTGGCGGGTGAATCGGCGGCAGCACGGGGATGTCGAGCATGAGGACGCTGTGCAGGGCCAGGGAGATCAGCAGCGCGAGCACGAAGAGGGCGGCCCGTATCCACGGTTGCCGCGCCTCAAGGTTGACGCCGCCCTGTGCCTGCATCACGGTCATGCGGCCATTATCCCTGCAATGTCATCAGGAATTCAAGGTTGTTCTTTGTTTTCTTGAGACGGCCGATCAGCAGCTCCATGGCCTCGACGGCGGGCACGCCGTTGAGCGCCTTGCGCAGCGTCCACACCCGGGCCAGCTCGTCCTTGTGCATCAGCAGCTCCTCCTTGCGGGTGCCGGACTTCTCGATGTTGATGGCCGGGAAGATGCGCTTGTCCACGAGGTAGCGGTCGAGGGCGATTTCCATGTTGCCGGTGCCCTTGAACTCTTCGAAGATCACCTCGTCCATGCGGCTGCCAGTGTCCACCAGCGCCGTGGCGATGATGGTCAGGCTGCCCCCGCCCTCGATGTTGCGCGCCGCGCCGAAAAAGCGCTTGGGCTTGTGCAGCGCGTTGGCGTCCACCCCGCCGGAGAGGATCTTGCCGCTGTGCGGCTGGAGCGTGTTGTAGGCCCGCGCCAGGCGGGTGATCGAGTCGAGCAGGATCACCACGTCCTTGCCGGCCTCGACCTGGCGCTTGGCCATCTCGATCACCAGGTCGGCAATCTGCACGTGGCGGTCGGGCGGCTCGTCGAAGGTCGAGGCAATCACCTCGGCCTGCGTGTTGCGCTCCATGTCGGTCACTTCCTCGGGACGCTCGTCAATCAGCAGAATGATCAGCTTCACCTCCGGATTGTTCTCGGAGATGCTGTTGGCCATCATCTGCATCAGCACCGTTTTGCCGGTGCGCGGCGGCGCCACGATCAGGCCGCGCTGGCCCTTCCCAATCGGCGTCAGTATATCCATGACCCGCATATTGATGTTGTTCTGGCTCTTGACCTCGAGCACGAGGCGCTCGTCCGGAAACAGCGGTGTCAGGTTCTCGAAGGGAATCTTGCCGCGCTGGCCCTCGGGGGGGCCGTCGTTGATGGAAATCACCCGCTGGAGGGCGAAAAAGCGCTCGCGCTCCTTGGGCGACCGCAGCTCGCCTTCGACCGTGTCGCCCGTGCGCAGGGCAAAGCGCCGGATCTGCGAGGGCGAAACATAGACGTCGTCCGGGCTGGCCAGATAGGTGTTGTTGGGCGAGCGCAGGAAGCCGAAGTTGTCGGACATGATTTCCAGCACGCTGCGCACAAAGGTGGTGCCGGAGCAGCGGGCATTGGCCTTGAGGATCTCGAAAATCAGCTCATGCTTGCGCAGGGCGCCAAGGTCCACCAGCTTGTAGGTGTCGGCCAGCTCCTTGAGCTGCGGCACCGGGAGCTGCTGCAGTTCGTTCAGCTTGAGCGTGCGGGCCATCTTGGCGCGTTCCGCCGCGGCGGCCTCGGCGGCGGCCCGGGCGGCCGCCTGCTGCTCGGCGCGGGCGGCCTCCTCCTCCGGCGTCAGCGGCACGCGTGGCGGCCGATGCTGCTGATTGCGGCGGTCGCGGTTGCGGTCAAAGCGCCGGTCATGACGCCCTCCCCGCTGCCCGTAGCCCGTGCGGTCATGGTCTCCCGCGTCCGCGTCGCCGGCCGGGCGCGGGTCGTCCCGGCTCTCCGCCTCGCTCGGGGCGGCTTCCGGCGCGGCATCCGCGGCGGCGGGGGCCTCCTTGATGGCGGGCTTGGCTTCCGGCGCGGCGGGCTCGGCCGGCTTCGTCTCGACAGCCGTCTGGCCGTTCTCATCCGGATTGGTGCCGGGGCTGAACTCTTCGCCATCGGCAATCGTCGTGTTCAGCAACGAAGGCGGCAGGGTGACGCTCTCGGCAGTCTTGGCGGGCTCCGCCGTCTTGCGGGGACGCCCCCGCTTGGCGCCGGTTTTGGGCGCGGTCTTGCGAGGTTTGGCAGGTTGTTTCGGTTCTGTGGACATATTCTAGTCTCCTTGTTCTGTCATAGTCTTCCATAACGCCCGGCTGGCGGTTTCCAGCTCGGCCGGGCTCCCATTATTTTCAATTGTGTAGCGCGCCCGCGCGCATTTTTCGGCCAATGGCCACTGACTGGCCATCCGGGCCCGAGCCTCGGCGGCATCCAGTCCGCGCGCGGCCAGCCGCTCGAGGACCACCGCGTCATCCGCCGCCACGCAAACTGTGGCGTCAAACTCCGCCTCGAGGCCGGTTTCAAACAGCAGCGGAATCACCGCCACGCCGATCTTGCCGCGCCGACGGACGTCCGCCGCCCACTCGCGCATCCGCCCGATGACCGGCGGATGCACCAGCGCCTCGAGGCGCTGCCGGGCCGCCGCGTCGGCAAACACGATCCGCCCCAGCCGGAGCCGGTCAATGCCGCCGCCCGCCGCGACCACCTCCGGCCCGAATTCCCCGGCCACGGACGCCACGCAGGCGCCGCCCGGCGCCAGCAGCTCGTGAACCACGTCGTCGGCGTCCAGCACCTCCGCGCCCCACTGCCGCCACAGCGCGGCCACCGCGCTCTTGCCGCAGGCAATCCCGCCGGTCAGGGCAAAGCAGCGGCCGGTTGGAGCAGTGGCCGTCATTCTCACCAGGGATCCGCCGGAGCCAAGGGCGACACCCCCGGAAAGAACATCGCCTCGAGATCCTCCTCGCGGAAGCCGTCCTCCCGCAGATTGGTCGCCACGCGCACAATCGTCTGGGCCTCCTCGTTGTCCGGGTCCATGCGCAACGCGTGGGCCGCCTGCCACTCCGCCACGGCCAGGTTCCCCTTCTCGAGGGCCGTCCGCGCTTCCTCCACGCAGCTTTGCGCCAGCCGGGCCACCACCGGCGAACGGGTCAGCCGGTACACGCAATACTTCCGGTTGTCAAACTGCGGCGCAAAGTGCTCCAGCTCTTTGGGCCGCTGCTCGAACAGCCGCGCCGCCGCGTTCGTGGCGGGCTCGAGCGCGTTGACCATATAGCGCATCTGATACCCCGGCTGCACCGTCGAAAACTCGCCCTTGGAATACACGTACACCGTCGCCCCCTGCGACTCCATCCAGGAGCGGAACTCGGTCTCGTCGCCCAAAAACAGCGCCTCGCCGTAGTCGCGCACCTTGGCGCGGATGTCCGGCGACTCGAACTTGGGGTGCAGCACCACCGGGCAGCCGCCATAGGCGGCAATCGAGGCGCTGACGCCAAAATTGGCCAGCACCGGCTCGGGAGCAACATGGGTCAATAAATAGTTCATCAATTCTTCAGTTTCCGTGGCATAGACATTCGGCCGGCCCCAGGCCAGCGGTCCGTCCCACTTAACGGCCTCGGGGGCTTCCACCGTCGGGCGTTTCCCAACCGCCAGCGGCCCGCGCCACGGCTGGCTGGCTTCCACCAGCAGCCCGCCGGTCAACAGGACCAGCCCCGCGCGGCGCCGCCATCCGCGGATTTCGGGAACGCCCAGACATCCGGCCCCCAGCCCCAGCAGTCCGCAGGCAAACAGGGCCAGCCAGACGTGAAAGCGGAAAAACAACACGAACGCGCCCAGCGATACCACGCCATACAGCAAGAGGGGGAAAAAGCCGGGAGCAACCCGCCGACGGCAAACGTCGGAGCGCATCACACCCCAAACCGCCGCCGCCGTCAACCCCAAAAGCGCGGGAAACCACTGGAGCATCTGCACCAGCGATGTCGAATGCAGCGCAGGCACCCACAGGATGCGCTGCTCGAACGTCAGGCGGGCCGGGTTCGCCGGCCGGATGTTCAGATGGCCCAGCTTGGCCCAGAACAGCCCCGCAAAGTGGCCGTAGGCCGGCAGCGTCAGCCGCGAGAACACCAACGCCAGCGCCAGCGGCGTCAGCCCCAGGATCAGGCGCGTGGCCCGCTTCTGGCGTTGCGCGATCGGCGCACCGGCCAGCACCGCCCCCCACCCCAGCCCCATCACCGGCGAGAACGCGAATCCATGCGCCCGCAGATAGGGATTGCGCAGCCCCGCCACCAGCAGCACCGCCACCAGCGGCACCACCCGGCTCCACAGGTCCTCCCGGGGCAGTCGCCCGCGCACCGCGCGAAACAGCTCCCAGGCCAGAGTCAGCGCCAGGTAATACTGCACCAAATCCCACAGGCACAGCGCCAGCGCGGCCAGCCCCGCCGCCGCCAGCCCCGCCGCGAACCGCCCGCCCCGCGAGCGGCTCCGCCCGCGCCAGGCATCCGCCGCCAAATGCCACACCAGCAGCGGCAGCGCGTTGTTCTCGTGCGACAGCTCCTGTCCCGTCGAGCGGGCCACCGCCGAAATCGCCACCGCGTAAAACGCCGCCGCCCAGAAGCCGCCCAACGCCCCCCCGCCCATCCATTTCACCCAGAAATAAATCCCCGGAACCGCCAGGCAGAACCACAGCAGATGCAGCCAGCGGATCTTCTCCGCCAGATTCAGCACCCCCGGCCAGTGCCGCGAAGTCTCCGCGTAGTACCGCTCCGCGCCCAGCGTGTCGGTCTCCTGCGTCGCTACGCCTTCCGGATATTGGATCCCGCGGTCATGCTTCGGCAGTTCCCCGTCACGGTACATCATTTGGATGCGCCGGAACGCCAGCGCGCTCTCGAGCGTGAACGGGATCGAGCCGTCGGACGTAAGCTGCCGCTGCGCGTTCAGCACGTGCCGGCGCGTGGCCGCCGCGCCCCAAAACAGCGCCACCAGCAGCACCACCTGCAACAGCAGGCGGACGGGTCTGGAACCAAGCCATCTCATCTCAATCATCCGCGCTCAACATCAGCCCGCAGGCGTAACCTATCGTGTTGCTCAGCAATAAATTGCAATATTTTCAGCCATGCTGGTGAATTATTCAGGGCAAAGCGCCAACCGGCCTTCACCTCAAAACAACTCGAGCTGCTCGGCCGCGGGCGGCGGGGGCTTCGGCGCGGGTTTGGGCGCGGCCTTTACCCCGGCGGCCAACCGGCGCAGCTCATACTTCTCATAAAACGCCTTCAACCGCTCGTCGTCCGGGGCGGGCGGCGGGATCGCGGGCCAGTCGGGCACCCCGGGCACATCCAAATCCAGCACCACCAGCTCGACGTTGCGCCGGGCAATCTCGCCGCCGGCCTTCACCTTTTCCCGCAGCGACTCCGACTCGATCTGCTCCGGGTGGGCCAGGCAGTTTTCCAGGGTCTCAAATTGCTTGAGCAGCCGCGTGGCCGTTTTGGGCCCCACCCCCGCCACCCCGGAAATGTTGTCCGAGGAATCCCCGATCAGCGCCAACCAGTCCACGATCTGCCCCGGACGCACCCCGGTCTTGGCCTCGACATCGGCCGGCCCCATCTCGGTTTCGGTCTTGGTGGGCGGAACAATCCGGATCTTGTCGCTGACCAGTTGCATTAGATCCTTGTCGCTCGTGGCCAGACGCACGGTCGCCCCCCCCTCGACGGCCCGGACGGCCAGGGTGGACATGACGTCATCCGCCTCCTGCCCTTCGATCAGCACCGCGGGAATCCCCGCCAGCTCGAGAAATTCGTTGATCAGCGGCAACTGCGCGCGCAAATCCTCCGGCATGGGCGGACGTTGCGCCTTGTATTCCGGGCATTTCTCCAGCCGGCGGGCCGGCAACCCCCCGTCAAACGCCACCACCACGCGGTCCGGCTGCCATTGGGCCTGGAGCTGCTGCACCATGCGGGCAAAACCGAACAGCGCGTTGGTCGGCACGCCGTCGCGGGTGCTCAGCCCGCGCACCGCGTAAAACGCGCGATAGGCCACCGCCATCCCGTCAACCAGTAATACGGATTTGATGTTGTCTGGATTCATAAATGCAACCAAGCCTTGCGGCCATTGGCCGCGTTGGCTTGAACTCTCCGCCGGCACGCGGCTGGCAGACGCCTCCTGATGACTCGCCCCGCCCTGCCGGGCCACCCGGCCCGATGCCGCCCGGAAACACTCAAACTCAACGCCCCGTCCCGACCCGCCCGGGCTAAAATCAAGCCCCGGCAAGCCCTGGAAAACGAAGGGTCAGGTTGTAGGCAGGACGGCCCGGCGCCCGGGCCGTCCAAAAATCAATTTCGATTGCTAGAACGCCGACGCGTCCAGATCGGTATCGATCCCCGCGCCGGGCATCGCCAGCAAGCCATCCTGATGAATGGCCCGGCCCGCGGGGTCCACCAGACGGGCGGTCACAAAGATCAGCAGGTTCTTCTTGCGGCTGTACTGCCCCTCGGAGCGGAACAGGCGGCCCAGGACCGGAATGTCGCCCAGGAACGGGATCTTGTCCTTGAACGTGGTCAGCTCTTCACGGATCAGACCGCCCATGACCACCGTCTGGCCGTCCCAGACCACAATCGTCGTGGCGACGTTGCGGCTGCTAAAGACCGGCTGGGGCATGTTGTAGGTCCAGATCTGCGCGCCAAACTCGCTGGGAATTTCAATGACCGAGCCATACTGCAGCCAGTCCACCAGCTCGCAGACTTCCGGCGCGATGGCCAGCGTAATCGTGTAGCCGTCCGAACCCACGGTCGGGGTCACGCTCAAAATCACACCCGTTTCGCGGGTCTCAAACGTGCCCGGCTCGGAAATCGGACCCATGGTCACGTTGCCGTCGCTGTCCACGGAGGGCTGAGTCACGGTAAATTCGGTTGGATAGATGATTTCCTTGACCACCTGGATCTGCGCCGGCGAACCGCTCACCACGGTCACGCGCGGAGCCGAGAGCAGGTCGGTGCCGCCATGTTGCGAAAGCGCCTGCAGCACCACCGACACCTCCGGATTGGTCAGCACGCTCGAGGCGCTCAGGATGCTGCCCAGCATGGTCTGCTCGCCCGCGCGGGTCACCGAAGAAAGCGCACTGATGGCCTGGTTGCCGGGATCAAACCCGAAGAACCGGTTGCCCTGGGTAATGCCCCGTGAGTCCGCATTGAATTGCATGCGTTGACCGCTGCCGTCTTTCTTGACCGCAAACTCATAGTTGTCGTTCAGGATCCACTGCAGCCCCAGCTCTTCCAGATCGTTCTGGTCCACTTCGATGAAGCGCGCTTCGATCTCGACCTGGTTGGGCACCACGTTGAGCTGTTGCAGAATCCGCTCGAAGGTTTCGAGGTTGTCCGCGGTGTTGGCAATGATCAACTGGCTGATGGCCGAGTTGTAGGTGATCGAGGCCCCGGCGGGGAACTTGACGCCGGTCTTCTCGAAGAACTCGCGCACATCCGACTTGGTCACGCTGACCCGCCCGCCCATCGACACGAAGTCCGAGTCGCGATCGCCGCTTTCCTGGCGCTCGACCACGGTCTCCATGAAGGTCGGCTGCACCGGGTACAAGCGGGTAATAATGTTGCCCACGGGGGCGTCCATTCGGGTGATCATGACCGCGCTGTCCTCGATGCGGAACTTGAGGCCGGCCACCTCGGTAATGTACTTGATGGCATCGAGCATGCTGATCCGCCTCAGATTGAGGGTGATGTCGCGCGTGCCGGAGGGCGCCGCGCTATACGACGTCGAGGGCATGCCGAAATCGTCGTCGTCAAAGCCCCAGTCGTCTTCCATCACCGGAGCGGGCGCCGGGCCCCCTCCCCCGCTGCCGGGGCCGAGGTTCAGAATGATGTTGACGCCTTCCTTCTCCGGGTCCGCCGTGATGCTGGCTTCCACCAGGAACGCCACCACGTCGTTGATGTTGGCCTGGCGGAACTCAACCGCCGGAATGATGATCTTCTGCATCTTCTCGTTGAGGCGCTCGGAGGCCGGTTTGCTATCCACACCGGTACCGCGGGTGAGTTCAGCGGGCATCTCGATTTCAGCGCGAACAGGCGGGCTCCATTTGCGGCGCACGTCGGTCATCATGCCCTGCACACGGGCTTCGCGTTCATAGGTGGCATATTTGTAGCGGTCGGCCTCGATCTTGCGGATGTAGCGCATGGCCGTCTTGTGATACGGATCGCGCAGCAGAATCTGGTCGAACAGCACCAGCGCGCGGTCATAGTCCTTGAGCTGATACCACTGGCGCGCCTCGTCATAGAGCAGGTCAATGCTCTCGTGCTTGTCCAGCGTGACCTGTTGATAGGACGGCGGGATCGGCCGCAGCGCGGCCTCCTCGAGCTGGGCCAGACGCTTGTTCAGCGCCTTGGCGCCGCGGTGGGTGGGATCCGCCTTCAGCGCGCCGTCCACCAGCTTGCGCGCATCTTGCAGGCGCTCGCGGCGCTGCACCATCGGCCGCGCCCGCAGATACTGCGACTCCGCCAGACCCCACGAAATCTGCTGGCGAACGCTCTCGTTCTGCGGCCGGTCCGGCAGCAGGGCCAGGGCGCTCACAAAATTGGTTTCGGCGGCGACATACTTGTTGTCGCTCAGCGCGCGAAAGCCCCTCTCGGAGGCCTTCAAGGCGTCGGCTTCTTCGGACTGGCGGCGGAGCTCTTCCTGCTTGGCCATCTCGCGCGCCAGCTTCTTGAGCTCGCGCGTGGAGAGTTCCTCGCCCGGGGGCGCCGCGCTCGAAGGCGCTTCAAATGCGTCGTCGGCATCAAAATCCCCGGCCGGATCCTCGTCAAAGAAGTCATCCTCGTCCTCGACCTCGACCGGCTCCTCTTCCACATCCGGCGTAAAGATGCCGAACGCGCTGAAATCGTCGGCCGGCTCCGCCTCGATGGCCGGCTCTTCGGTCTCGCCGAACAGATCGCCCAGCAAATCGTCCTCGGCCTCCTCGACCGCCAGGTCATCCGCCTCGACCTCGTCCAGGTCCACGAACACATCGTCCGCCGCGTCGTCCAGGTCCGCAAAGGCATCGTCATCGTCAAACGGCTCCGCCGCGTCATCCGGATCCGCGAAGGGATCGGCCTCTTCCGCCGCCTCCTCGACATCCCCGGCCGCGTCGGCAAAGTCGTCCGCAAAATCATCGGCAAAATCGGCCACGTCCTCGACCGCCTCCTCGACCACTTCCTCGAGATCGGCGAAGTCATCGGCAAAGGGCTCGGCCTCCAGCGCGGTCTCCCCGGCCGCCTCTTCCACCACCTCCGCGGGTGGGGACTCGAAGTCGCCCAACAGGCTATCCAGGTCAAAATCGTCTTGCGCAAGCGCCACGCTGCCAAGCAAAAGAGCCATCGCGATTACTGGGACCATGAACCATTTCATCTGGAATTCCTCCTTCGACCTCGGGCGGATCCGGGACAAACCGTCCGGTCCGCGCGACGACACTAGGTTGACAACTTTCTTCATGTTATACTGTTTAAATGGGTTTACCACGGGGAATCCGTCGGGGCCGGTGTGGCAGGGGCGGCGGCGCCTGCGGGGGGCGTCAGCGCTGCTCGTTCTTCTGTGCTGATTTGCGAAATAGTCACATTGGTGCCAGATTTGACACCCTGAATTACCACGCTGTCGGGACGAATGTCAACGATCTTGTATTCCGTGCCCCGGTAGTTGAACACGTCGTTGAGCCGCTGCACCGGCAGCGGACGTTTGTCCAGCAGCGACACGAACATGATCGCCAGCTCCTGCTGGGTCACCGGACGGCCCTTGACCAGCACCACCGGGCGCTTGTCGGCCTGGCGCACCATCGTCAGGGTTTCGCCCTGACGGCCCGCGGGGTCGTGCTGCTCGACCTTGTAGCCGAGCACCACATCGCCCAGTTTGGCAAAATAGGAACGCTCGAGGCTCTGCAGGTTCAGCAGAAAGCGCAGGCTGCCGTCGGGCAGATGCTGCGTGCCCACATAGCGCAGCACAAACGGAATCGGCCGGATCCGCGCCACGCGCAGCTTGACCACCGGGTCCGGCATGCTCTGCGGATCCCGCGGATCCGTCCCCGCCAAAAACTCCTCCAAGTTCGTAAACCCGTCGCCGTCCAGATCCTCGTGCGCGTCGGCCGGATTCTGCGGGTCCAGCCCCAGCTCCAGCTCCACCGAGTCCGGAATGCCGTCGCCGTCCGTGTCCAGCGACTTGATGTCAATGATCGGCGGCTGCTCGCTGAGGCAAAACGGGCAGTTCGTCGCGTTATAGCCGATCGGATAGCCGCACTTGACGCACGCCACGCGCACCTCGCTCACCATCGAGTGATCCGCCACGCGCAGCGGCGCCACGGCGTTCGCCCGCGCCTCCGACAGCACCGTATCAAACTCGAGCGTGTCGCTCAGCGGAATCCGGTTGCCCCGCCAGGAAATCCGCGCCATCGCGTGATAGGCGTCCTCCTTGCAGTCCTGAATGCGGGCGGCCAGCCAAACGCCGGAAATCAGCAGCGCCAGCAGCGCCACCAGCAGCAGAATCTTTTCGTAATGCTCCTTCAGCCACTCTTGTTTGGTCCGGGGTGCCTGGTTCACGGATTCTCCTCCCCTTCTTCAGCCGGCTCGGTCTGAGCAAAACGGTAAATATCCACCTCCAAGGTCACCCGCGGCAGCTCCTGGCCGGCCACCACGCGCAGTTCGCGCGGCAGAATGGGCTCCTTCTTGGCGGCGGGTTTGCGGGCCGCCTCCGGCGCGCCCCACGAGCTGGCCGCGCCCGCGGCGGCTTCGCCTTCCTCCTCGGTCCTCTGCGGCGCCACAATCGTCGGCCGCGCGCTGTTGACAATCTCGATCTTGGTCACCACCGCGAACGGCGACGCCTTGGCCAGCCGGTCCAAAATCTTCCAGGTCACCGCGTCCTGCGCGCGGTACACCAGCGTATAGCGTTCCCGGGAGAACAGCCCGTCCGGGTCCCGCACCAGGTCGGTGGTCTTGACCGGCTCGGGCTCGGGCTCGCCCCGGCCGCGCCGCCGCCCCCGCGTCAGCTCCTCCTCCACCGGCGCCGCCTCGGCCTCTTCGTCAAAGATCACCCGCTCCACGCTGACCAGCTCGCTGATCCCCGCGTTGTAGAGAATCGTGCAGAGCGTATCAATCGTGCGCAACTGGTCGCTCAGCCGCTCCAGATACTGCTGCTCGGGCGGCATCCCCGCCGTATATTTCTGAAAACCGAACGAGAAATTCGCCGGCAGGGCGATGGATTTGGCCCGGGCGGTCTGCACCAGCTTGCGCAGCGTCTGCTCCAGCAGCTGGCGGAAACGGTCGCGGGTAATCTCCGCGGCCTCCGCCTGGCCCTCGCGCATCGTCTGGAACAGCCCGCCCTGATAGCTCGAATAGATGTCGAGCTGCTTCTGCATGATCCCGATGTTGTCCTCCGACGGAAACACCTTGCGCGACGTCAGACTCTTGAGCCGGTTTTGGCTCTGCTCCATCTTGTCGGTCGCCTCCTGGAAGTGGCTGAAGGCGCTGAACAACCAATAGCCCAGGGCCAGGGCCAGCAGCAATGCCACCACCCCGCCCACCACCAAAGGCATGTATTTTCGACTCATAGCTTCTTCGGCTCCTCCAAAACGGCCAGAATTTTGAATTCCAGGGTCGCCGCGTCCGGACGGGCCGGCGGCTGCCACACAATCTCGGTCTTGTCCGAAAACAGCTCGGATTCACGCAGCTTGTTGCGGAACTCGGTGATCTGGTCGCTCTTGATCTTGTCGAGGTAGCCCATCCCTTCGATTTCCAGCCCCACGATGGGCGTCATCGGCACGGGCGGCGCCGCCGCCGGCGCGCCCCGCGCGCCGGCGCGGCGGCTCGACGCCTGGGGTTCCTCCGCCGGGGGCGCTTCGCCCGGCAGGGTCGAGACGGCCGCCACCCGGGTCAGCCACATCCCGTCCACCAGCGCGCCGCTCACCTCGCCCAGCAGGGTCCGCCACGCGCCGCGGTTGGCCTCGAGCGCCGTCAGCCGGGCAATCTGGTTCTCGACCGCCTCGACCTGGGCCTCGGCCTGCACCAGCTGCCGCTCCACATGGGTCAGCTCCTGAACCCGGCGGTCCAGCTTCTCGCGGAACCGCCCCAGCGCGCCCGACATCTGCTGATAAAACGCGATCCACACCCCCAGCACCACCAGCATCACCGCCGCGGTCATCCCGAACAGCGGCTGCTTGCTCTTAAACTTGCGCTCCTCCACCGCCTTGGGCGGCAGCAGGTTGACCTCGATCGGGCACGTATGCAACTGCCGCAGCGCCAGACCCACCAGCTGCCCCATCTCGCACGCATGCGCCCCGATCTGCTCCGTGGGTATCTGCTCGGCCACCGCCACGTTGTTGAACGGATTGAAATAATCCGTCTCGATCTTCAGCTTCTCCTTCAGGAACGTGTCCGTATAAGGGATCACCGAGCTGCCCCCCGTCAACAGCAGCAGCGACGGCTGCTGGCCGCCCTGTTGGCTGCGGTAGAAATTGATCGAACGGTTGAGCTCCTGGTGCAGCCGCGTCATGATGCTGCGCACGCTCTTGGACACCTTGCCCACCGTCTCGCTCTGCGGCTCCTCATAGGCCCCCCCGAAGCCCACAAACGCGTGCGCCGTCTTCATCGCCTCGGCGTCGTCAAACGACACCGCGAACTCGTTCATGATCAGTTGCGTGATGTGGTTGCCCGCCACCGGCACGTTGCGGCTGAACACCCGCCCCGCCTCCAGGAAAATCAGATCCGTCGAACGCGCCCCGATGTCCACCACCAGCGTGCACGGCGGCAGCGCGTCATAGTTGTAGCGCACCGCGTTATACAGCGCCATCGGCGCCACGTCCACCAGCTCCGGCGAAAGCCCCGCGAACCGCACGCAGTCGCACAGCTCCGTAATCTGGTCCGCCTTGATCGCCGCCAGCATCACGTCAACATCTCCCGACGCCCCGCTGATCAGCTGATAGTCCCACACCACCTCGTTCATCGGGAACGGCACGTTCTGCTGCGCCTCATACTGGATGATCTGATAGACCTTCTCCGGCTCCACCGGCGGCAGCTTCACAAACCGCGAAAACACCGAGTGCCCCGCGATCGACAGCAGCACCGGGCCCGGCTTGCACCCCGACTCCCGCAGCAGCTCGTGGATGGTCGTAATGATATACTGCGACCGGTCGGCGTCGCTCAGCGGGTCCAGCCCCAAATCGCTCACGGCGTAGCGGGTCATCTCCAGCCCGTCGCGCACGCTCACAAATTCAGCCAGTTTCAGGCTGTACGACCCGATGTCCAGCGTAAGTATGGGCTTTTTGGCCATGGATAGTCTTCCTTCGGGGGTTAGCGGGCCGGGCTCGCGGCGCGAATAAAGTTGTACGAATCGTAATCCACCAGCGCGAAAGGCGTCTGCGTGCGGTTGAGCAGCACCCCGTCCTTCGGCGGGAAACCGTCCCACCAGTTGGGCCGGCTGGACGTCGAATCCGTCGCCACCACCATGCCGTTGTGCTTGATCACCAGGGCCACCTGCTTGACCTGGCCCATCCGCGCCACCACGTTCGGGTGCAGGAAAATATCCGCCACATGCCGACCCTTCGGCACGTTCTCATAGGTCACCACCCCCCGGAACATCACCGGAGCGTTCTTCGCGCTCTGATCCTCCAGATAGGCGTAAAACGTAAACTCCAGCTCGTCAATCCACTCCGGCGCCGTCTCATACTCGACCGCCACCCGCCACCACTCCGGCGGACGCCCCGACGTCTGGCTGCGCACCGACGTCTGATACACCGGCGTCTTCTCCTTTGTGGGGATCAGCTTGCCGCGAATCCGCAGAATGTTGGAACCCGGCGCCGGCGCCTGCGCCCAACTGCTTGCCAACCCCAGCCCCATCACCACCAACAGCCCCGCCCCCAGCAAACGGATTCTACGATTTCGACACATCATCTTTCTGCCTCCTGAGCCTGGCCGCGAGTTAAGGACAATGGAAAAACCAGCCTGCACATTTTTTCGGAGAATACACGGTTGCCGCCAAGTCCGTCAACCGTCTTTTCCGCCGCGCGCGATTCGCGCGCCCGCCGCACGCCGGCGCCGCCAACGCCCCCGCCCGGATAATTCATGCCATCACGTTAAACACCCGCGCCCACGGCTGCGCCGCCACCAGCGCGCAGGTGCTCATCTCGGGCACCAGCATGTTCGAATCCGTCAGCTCCACCCCGATCCGCTCCGCCCGCGTCCACCGCCAGATCCACCGGCTCAGCGTCGTGTCCGGGCACGACGGATACCCCGGGCCGAACCGCGCCCCCTGCTTGCCCCCCAGAAACTCGAGCATCTTCCGGTGCGTCCATTCCGCCACCGCGTCCGCGTACTCCGCCGCGTAGCCGTTCCAGAAAAAATATTCCTGATACCGCCCCTCGTCCTGCAGCTCCTCCATCCACCGCGCCGCCCCCTCGTTCCCCACCGTCACCGTCAAAAACCCCGCCGCGTCCCCCCCCTCGACAAAAAAGTCCGGAATGCACAACCGTTCGCGGATCTGCTGCCGGGGAAAATCCAGCCCCACCGGCTCGCCCCCCTCGTGTGGGAACACCCACAGCCGGTCCCCCTCCGGCTTCGCCTTCAGCCAGGCCACCGCCGCCCGCGGCACAAACAGCTTCCGCTCCAGATTCTCCGCCCGGATCCGCTTATAGTGCCCCTGCGCCTCCCCCTCCAGAATCCGCCGATACTCCCCCTCCGACAAATTACCCTGCTTAAACCCCCAACGCCCGACCAGCAGCGACATCCTCTCCAGGTGCGCGTGCACCTCCTCCATCGGCGGCTCCCAAATCTGCGGACCCCAAAACGGCGGCTCCAGCGCCACCCTCACACCCTGCTCACTCATCTCCACACCTCTTTCCTAATACAATACCCCCGCCCCCCGCCCCTCGCCCCTCACCCCTTGAATATTGAATATTGGATGTTGAATGTTGAATATTGAATATTGATTTTTGAACATTGCTCCCCTCCGTGCTGCCCCCAAATACATTCATGTCCATTCGCGGTTCTTCCTAAAAAGTCTCCAGTCTTCTGTCTCAAGTCTGTAGTCTCACATCCCCGCCGACGTACGCGCCAGCGTGCCTCTCTCCTCCAGCTCCCGGAACGCCGTCAAGCTGTCAAACGCGTCCTTGCAATAGCGCACCGGCCCGCCATAGACCGGCTGGCAGTCATTCGCCACAAACGCCTCCGTCAGCGCCGCCCCCCCCAGCAGCACCGGAATCTCCAGCCCCGCCGCCGCCATCACCCGCAGGTTCTCGCGCATCACCTGCACCGACTTCACCAGCAGGCCGCTCATCCCGAGCATGTCCGCCCCATGCTCCCGCACCGCCTCGAGCATATCCTCGATCGACACCTTCACCCCCAGATTCACCACCTTGTAGCCGTTGTTCGACAAAATAATATCCACCAGGTTCTTGCCGATGTCGTGCACATCCCCCGCCACCGTGCCAATCACCAGCGTCCCCGCCGCCGCCGACTCCCCCGCCTTGAAAAACGGTCGAATCCGGTCCACCGCCCGCTTCATCACCTCCGCCGACTTCAGCACAAACGGCAGCTGCAGAATCCCGTCATTAAACAGCCGCCCCACCTCCTTCATCGCCGGAATCAGATGCTCGTTCAGCACGTCCTCCGCCGGCATCCGCTCCAGCAGCGCGGGAATGGACTCCTCCAGCAGCGCCGCCCTCCCCTTGATCAGCGCCGCCGCCACCTGCTCCTCCGGCCCCATCGCCGCCGCCGCCGCCGCCTCCGCCGCTTCGTCCGGCGCCTCCTCGAAATACTCGATAAACCTCTCCAGCGGGTCCCCCCCGCTCGTGTCATGATTCAGCAGCTTCGCCGCCAGCTCCACCGCCTCCGGCGCCAGCTCCGTCAGCGCCGCCAGCGCCGACGTATTGATAATGCACGCGTCCATCCCCGCCTTCACGCACCAGTCCAGAAACAGCGTGTTCAGCACCTTGCGCGCCGCCGGCTTCAGCCCGAACGAAATATTCGACAGGCCCAGCAACGTGCGCGCCCCCGGCAGCTCCGCCTTGATCCGCCGGATGCTCTCGAGCGTCTCGACCGCCGCCGTCCGCAGCGACGGGTCCCCGCTGCCCACCGTAAACGTCAGCGGATCAATCAGCAGATCGCCCGGCTTCATCCCCCGCGCCGTACAGAACTCGACCAGGCGCCCGGCAATCTCCACCTTGCGCTCCGCCGTCATCGCCATCCCCGTTTCATCAATCGTCAGCGCCACCAGCCCCGCGCCATACTGCCGCGCCAGCGCCACCAGCGCCTCCGCCTTCTCCTCCCCCGCCTCAAAATTGATCGAGTTAATCAGCATGCGCCCGCCGTACAGCTTCAGCGCCGCCTCCACCACGTCCAGTTGCGTGCTATCCACCATCAGCGGCAGCCGGCACTCCCGCGCCGCCCGCGCCACCAGCTTCGTCATGTCCGCCGCCTCGTTCCGCCCGGCATACGCCACGCTCAAATCGAGCACATGCGCCACCCCCTCGTCCTGCTCCACCAGCAAGTCAAACGCCCCCTCGAAATCCTCCGCCAGCAGCGCCTCGCGGAACTTCCTCGACCCCGTCGCGTTCGCCCGCTCCCCCACATACAGCGGCGGCGGCTCCTGGCTCAAATCCACCGGCGTAAAAAGACTCGTCACCTGCTCGCGCGCCTCCACCACCCGCGCCGGCGGCGGCGCGTTCGCGTCCCACGCCTCCCGCAGCCGCCGGATATGCTCCGGCGTCGTCCCGCAGCATCCCCCGATCACATTCAGCCCCAGCTCCACCGCCATCGGCGCGAACACCCGGGCCATCTCCTCCGGCCCCAGCGGATAATGCACCTGCCCCGCCACCAGCTCCGGCAGCCCCGCGTTCGGCATGCATCCAGTCCACCCCCGCCAGCGCCGGGCAATCGCCTCGAGGTGCCGGCGCATCGCCTCCGGCCCCGTCGCGCAATTCATCCCCAGCACATCAATCGGGAACGGCTCCAGCGCCGCCATCACCGCCTCAATCGCCGACCCCACCAGCAGCGTCCCCGTCGTCTCCACCGTCACCGACACATACAGCAGCTTCTCGCTGCGCTCCCCCAGCACCGACATCGCCGCCGCCAGCCCCGCCTTGATCTGCAGCGGATCCTGGCACGTCTCGAGAATCAGCCCATCCGCCCCCCCCTCCAGCAGCCCCTCCATCTGCTCCGCGTAGCTCCCGTACAGCGCGTCATACCCCACCTGCCCCAGCGTCGGCAGCTTCGTACCCGGCCCCACCGACCCCACCACAAACCGCGGCCTCCCCCCCCCCGCCGCCTCATCCGCCGCCGACCGCGCGATCCTCGCCGACGCCCGCGCGATCTCCCGCGCCCGCCCCTCCAGCCCGTACTCCCCCAGCGTCAGCCGCGACGCCCCAAAACTGTTCGTCTCCACCGCGTCACATCCCGCCGCGAAATACGCCGCATGAATCCGTCCGATCACCTCCGGCGCCGACACATTCAGCCACTCATTACACCCCTCATACGCCCCCCACTCCTTCGCCCCCAGCTCCACCTCCTGAATCTGCGTACCCATCGCCCCATCCAGCAGCGCCCGCCGCAACCGCAAAAAATCCTTCAACGACCTCATACCCTTCACCATCCTTCATCCCAATCGGCGCCACATCCTACCCCCCTCCCCGCCCCCCCACAACCCCCAAAAAACCAGCGTCACGGCCCCACGACGCCCTCCCCAATCGCCCAATCTCGCAATCACGCATTCCCGCAATCCCCCCCGCCCCCCCCGCTCAGGCTTCGGCGACCTGTTTCCGCCGCGCCAGCGGCGTCCTCAGCATCCGCCTGTCCCGCCCGCGCGGGATGTCTGTCGGTGTTCGTCCGTGTCCGTCCGTGTGGCTGTTTGCCCCCAAAAAACGACCAAAATCGCCCAAAATCGCCCAAAATCGCCCCAAAACCGTCAAAATCCGCCCAAAACACCCCAAAAACGCACAAAATTGCCCAAAATCCGTGTCCGGCCGTGTTTTTCCCCTTCCCCCTTCCACATTCCACATTACACCACGCCGCAGGCGCATTCCCGGTTTCCCTTCCCTCGTAATTCCTCTATAGTCAAGCCATTCAAGTCCAAAAGAAGATCACATGAAAAAAGCGCTAATCAGCCTGGTCATTGTCATCATTATTGCCTTGGGGGCGCTGAAAATTGTGATGAAGCTCAGTTGGCCGGACCGGCCAGCTCCTCACGACGCCGATCTAGCCATCGAACGAATTGAACTGCCGCCGGAAGACAATGCCTATACCTACTTCAACGCCGCAACCAACACATTCTACTGGCCAACCAATGCAACCCACATTGCCGACTATCTCGAAGGCAAAACGGTCGCTACCCGCCTCATCACAGATATTCTCGACCGCAACACATCCACGTTGGCAAGCATCCAAGAGGGAATCGCACGCCACAAATGCGTCACCCCCGAAGTCCGCGGATTGGAGACCCCCACCCCGGAAATAAGGCCATGGCTCAACATAGGCAAGGTCTTGATGGTAAAAACACGATACCACCGCTTGGCGGGACAACATGTGCAGGCAACCGAGACCTGCATCTTGCTTCTGCAATTTGGCGACCTGCTTCAACAAAACCCGGAAAGCCTGATTCAGTATCTCACCGGAATCGCGATCAGAGGCTTCGGCTTGACCCAGGCGCAGGAACTGGCCCGCGACCCTCATCTGCCCTTGGCAGAACTGTCGCGACTGTCCGCCACACTGGCCAAACTCAGCCCATCCGCACCCGGATTGACCCGCGCCATCAAAACAGAATACCAAATGGTCGCGAATACAATCGACCAATTCCACAATGGCACCTATGGCACCGCCGAACTGACCCGTTTGGTTGACCACAAGCCGAGCCTTTCAATCAAAGCAAAGCGGTTGTCTCCCTACCTCTTGCAACCCAACGCAACCAAGGAAACCTTTGCCAATTACTACCGGGAAGTCATCGCAAACATCCCCCTGCCCTACAGCCAAATGAAATCGTTCGACATCGAAAAAGCCTTTGGACTCAATAAAAGTCAGGCCCGCCAAATCTTGCGGCCAAATACCATCGGACGACTGTTCTATGCCCTTTTCCCCCTGGGCGTCAACAAGCTGCTCCAAAACAGATGCCGGGCCGATTGCGACCTGGCGGCCACACAAATCATTGTCGCCTGCCGCCAATACCAACAAGAGCGGCACAACCTTCCAGACAACCTTGAAGCCCTCGTGCCGGCCTATCTGGCCGCCATCCCAACCGACCCCTTCGACGGACAGCCTTTTCGATACAATGCCGCCCAAAAAATCATCTATTCCGTCGGTCAAGACCTCCAGGATTCCGGCGGCTCCACCCAAGTCCCCGAAGGCGCCATCGCAACCCAACCATCAGCACGCCGCTGGAAAGCCGACGACGCCGTTTACGAAATCGAATAAAAGCTGGCCCCAAAAATCCCGTCCCCCCCCCCCTGTCCCCCCAAAAAACCGGCGTCACAGCGTCATCCCCTTTCCCCCCGCTCAGGCTTCGGCGACCTGTTTTCACCTCCCCAATCGCCCAATCCCGCATTCCCCAAATCCCAAATTCCCCCCCATCCCGCCCCACCACAGAAGATCCCCGCCGGGGTCAGTCCTTGACAATTGACAATCCTCCCTATCCCTCGCTTGCGCTTCTTTTGCGCCGCTCACGCCCCAAAACCGCAAAAACCCCGAAAATCGGCATAAAACAGCCCAAAATCGGCAAAAACATGCCGAAAATCGTTAAAAAACGGCCATTTTGCGTGATTTTTCCACGCAATCGCGGGTTTTTACCACGCTTGCGTTGAAAAACAGCGCACCAACGCCAAAAAACAGAGATTCTGGGTGTACATCTCTACCTAAAAAAAACAACCGTCACCTATGCTACCTTGTGGTACAAGGTACCATGTTCACCCGCCCCCAATCCCTTTTTCCACGCCCCACCCCAGTATTACGATTGTGCACAATCGTAATACTCCCTTTTCTTCTGCTTCCGCACCGCAGACGCCTTCGCGGTTCAAAACTCACCCAAAATATTCTCGCAATCGCGCATTCCCGCAATCCCGCAATTCCCCCCCCCTCCCCACGCATCCCTCTCTTGCGTCTCTTTTGCGCCCCTTGCGCCTTTTGCGTTAAAATCTCTTGGCGTTCTTCGCGTCTTGGCGAGAGACAATGCCTTTTCTTTGTGTTTTTTGTGTTCTGTGTGGTTGCAAAAAGGAATGGTCTTTTCTCACAACGGACGCCTTGGCGTGTACATCCCTCCCCTCCTCAAAAAATAACAACAGCCACCCATGCTACCTTGCGGCGCAAGGTACCATGTTCACCTACCCCCAATCCCTTTTTTCCCGCCCCTGCCACCTTCACATTGCCCATTCACCGCGCCGCAGGCGCCTTCGCGGTTCAAATCTCCCCGATCTCCCGATTCACCAGCCTTTCCAGCACCTCGAGCGACACCACCACCGCCCCCGCGGTCCGCGCGTCACGCGCAATCTCCTGGTCGTTGCTGATCACATAGCACGGCACCGCCGACGACTCCGATTTGACATGCTGCAGATAGGAAATAATCCGATGGTCCGCCCGGTTGGCCCCCTTCCCCCCGGAATATATCAAACGAATGACCTTGTTGTAGGCCACGTCATTGGGCTGGGGACTGTCAAAATAGATCCGGATTTCGCCGCTTTTCGCCTCCGGCACAAGCCGTTGAAAGCACCTGGCCAGCGCCTCGCGGGCCGCCGCCGGCTTGCCCCCGTGCACCTCCGCCCCGAACCGTGCCATGTTGTGCAGCGCGTTGTGCCCGTCCACCAGCACAAACACCGGCTCGCCCCGGTCAAAATGGGCCAGAAAACTCTCGCGCGGCGCCGGCGCAGCCGCCACCGCTTTCGCCACCGCCTCCGCGGGGGGCGCGCCCCGATGCCGCGGTGCGCGCAGTGTGCCCGTCCGCTCCTCATAGGCCTTCTCGAGCCGGTCGAGCGTGTGCGGCCCGATGATTTTGTATTCCGCCGAGCGCTCGATGTGCCGGAAAAGCTCGTCCAGCCCCTCCGCGGTCCGCGCGTTGCCGATGGCCGCAACATAGGCCGACACATCGCCCTCGCCGGCCGCCGGCGCTGGCAAATCGCCCCGGAGCGTCTCAAGCTGCCGGTTGATCTCCCCGAGCAGGCCGGCCACATCCGGATGGACCTCCCGGGCGTTCTGCCGCGCCAGCTCGAGTTGCTTCTTCAGCCCCAGCAGCTCGTCGCGATACTCCACCAGTTGCCGCACCGTGCCATATTGACGGTCAAAGCGCGCCTGATACTCCAGCGCGGCCTCCACGCGCCCTTTGAGATCTTCGGCGGAAATCTTGTCCCGGTTCAGCCTCTCCAGGCGTCGCGGACGCGCCATCCAGCGGTTTTGCTCCTCCTCGAGGGCCTTCTCGAAGCGGCGAACCACCTCGGCCTCGAGCTTCTCCTGCTGCTCGCGCAACTGATTCTCCAACGCCGCGATCCGCGCCGCGCTCTCTTCCCTCTCCTGTTGGGCCCTGGCCCCGGCCTTGCGGGCCTCCGCCGTCTTCGCGGCCAGCTCGTTCTTCAGATTCCGCGCCTCCTCCCGATGCGCGCGCCGGGCCTCGTTGAGCTGCTCCTGACGCCTCTTGGCTGTCTCACGCGCGGTTTCCAGCTCCCGGGTCAGCCGTTCCAGCTTCCGCTTGAGCTTGTCCGCCTCCGCCGCCGCCTCCGCCGCCGCCCCGCCCGCCAGGGTATCCGCAATGACGCCCTCCGCCCCCTCCCCGGCCTCCTCCTCGTCATCGGGATTCGCCTCGTTGAGCCAGTCCATCACATGCCCCATAAAGGGATCAAACATCGCGATGAGCGCGTTGGCCGCCGCGATCCGGTCCGCGCCGGATGCCGGGGCCGCATCCTCCGGCAGCCGCCCCGCCAGGCTGCGCGCCTCCTCGCGGTCGTCCAGCTTCAAATACACCCGCAGCACCAGGGAACCGTAATAGTTCAGCAGCTCATCCTGGGCGTACTCGAGCGCCTTGACCGACAGCACATCCAGCAAACTCTGCCCCAGGCTATCCATCCGCAGCAGTGCGGCCATCTCCGGGGGCAGGGTCGCCTTTACCTTCTTCTTCAGGCGGTCGCGAAACAGAGCCACATGACGCTTCTCCAGCCGGAACCCGCCCGCCCGAATCTCCGCGTAACGCTCCGCCCCCGCCAAAACCGCCCCATCCGGGAGCAGATCAATCTGTTCCTTCAGATAATCCTGCTCCGCGGGGGTAAACTCCATGGTTGGCTTCTCAGTCATCTTTCGCCCTGTCTCCTGACGCAATCTACGTTGAGAATATCAACGCCCCCCTCCCATCGTCAACCATCCGCCCTGCCACCTCTACATTGCACCGCACCGCAGGTGCATTCGCGGTTCCAAACAAAACCAGGCACGAAGCACCAAGCACGGTGGCTCCGCCGCTGTCTCCAGTCTGCAGTCTCCCCACGTGCCTTATCCTGGATTATGCACGCGACAAGTCCGGCCCGGATGCGAGGCGTGCGGGGTGAAGCTGTATGGACATACTGCGAACCCCGCAGAACAAAGCAGACGGGTTGGAATCGTCGCGCCTTGGGTC
>JAAZFE010000076.1 GCA_012511885.1 Lentisphaerota bacterium
CCATGTTGACCCAAGGCGCGACGATTCCAACCCGTCTGCTTTGTTCTGCGGGGTTCGCAGTATGTCCATACAGCTTCACCCCGCACGCCTCGCATCCGGGCCGGACTTGTCGCGTGCATAATCCAGGCTAAAAGAAAAAGCCGGGGTGACCCGGCTTGAAGTTGGTAGCGGGGCTTGGATTTGAACCAAGGACCTTCAGGTTATGAGCCTGACGAGCTACCGGGCTGCTCCACCCCGCAATTTGTAGCAATCGGGGGGCAATATACGGCAGGCGCCGCGACAATGCAAGGCTTATTTTGCCAAATTTTTTGGCGGGCTAGTAGGGGCCGCCGAGTCCGCCGGGGAGGGAGGGGGCGGTTTCCCAGGGCTGGGTCATGTTCCAGGGCAGCTCGGATTCCTGGTCGGTGGTGGCACAGCCGGCCAGGAGGAGCAGGAGCGCGAGGAGCGCGACACAGCGCAGCGCGGTCACGGCCAGAGGGACGGCAGCGCGGCGAAGCTGTTGAGTTCCATGACTTGCAAGACCAGCACGCCGATGAGCAGCAGGACGGCCAGCAGGGTCATGACAGAGAGTCCGTTAGAAGAGAACATCGTCGCCCTCCTTGATGGCATCCTTTTGGTATTCGGGGAGAACTTCGCCGATGGAAATGTTGTCGCGCACGGCGCTGAGGCGGATTTTGCCGACCATGTCGTCCTTGCGGTGGACGATCATTTCGGCATTGGGCTGGGCGCCGGCGATGGAGCCGATGTCGATGATGACAAAGTTCCAGTCGGCGTTGGCGAAGACGATCTTGGCGGTGGTGCCGGGCTTCATGGTGAAGGTGCCGGAGAGTTCGCGCTCATATTTGGCGAGCTGGTATTCCAGCATGCCCTTTTCCTCCTCGAGCTGGGCGACCTGGTCTTCGAGGTCGCCGAGGCGGTCGTTGAGCTCGGTCAACTGCATCTGGAGGTCGTCCTTTTCTTCTTCGAGTTCGGCGATGCGGTTCGATTTTTCGACGATCTCGGCATCCTTCGAGCGGATGATGTCGTTGAGCTGGACGATTTCGGTTTTGGCGTCGTCGAGTTCGCTACGGGTGCGTTCGAGTTCGTTCTTGGTGTTCTCGAGATCTTCCCGGGTGTTTTCGAGGTCGGTCTGGGTGTTTTGCCATCCGGTCAGGACGAGGGCGGCCAGGGCGTTGGCCAGGTTCAGCTCGGTGTCGAGCTGGGGGAGCTGATCGGTGGAGCCGGCCTTGAGGTTGTTGGCGTTGAAGCGCACCTGGGCTTTTTCCTCGTCGGTGAGCAGGGAGGTATCGCCCTTGAGGGTGTTGACAACGCGGGCGACACCGTTTTCAAGTTTTTGGGTGCGTTCCTTGATCAGGGTTCGCTTGGGAAAGAGCGCGAAGGCCTGGATGCAAATGGCCACGATGGCCAGGATCAAAACGATTACAACAAGCGGCTTTAGTATTTTTGCCATAATGTCCTCTCAAAACGGTTGTAGGCGCATTGTGGGTGATAGGTGTTTGGTTGTCAAACTCCAAAACGGCCCCAATGTGGGCGGCGCAAACGGATGGGAGTTGGACGGGCCGGCGCGCCCCTTCCGGGAGGGGGGAACGCGCCGGTCGAGGGCGGAAACGGCCTCGTGAGCTTCGCGCGGCATGACGCAGGCGAGGGGCATCAGCCCATCCGCCCGGGCTTGAGCAGTTTGCCGTGCGAGATGACGTGCAGCGGCGCCTTGTGATAGCGGAAGGCGTCGCAGACGTTTTTGGCGTCGAGGACAACGAGGTTGGCGTTGTTCTTTTCCTTGAGGCCGAACTTGGGCAGGTTGATGCCCTTGGCGGGGTTGACGGTGATGAGGTCGTAGAGGGTTTCCATCTCGGGGAAGGTGGTCATCCAGAGGAGATGGGAGGCGAGGAAGGCGACCTCGAGCATGTTGTTGCGTCCATAAGGATAGTAGGCGTCGGAGATGTCGTCCTGGCCGATGCACACGAGGTTGCCTTCGGCGAGCAGCTCCTTCACGCGAGCGTGGAGGGGGCCGGTGTGGGGGTCGCTGACCACGCCCATGCCGGCCTGCTTCATGAGGGCGGAGATCTTCTTGAAGTAGGGCGTGGGATAGAGCGCCATGGCCCGGGCGTGGTGGGCGAGGGAGCGGCCGATGCGGCCTTCCTCGATGGTGCGCACGGCGAGCATCTCGAGGGTCTTGAGGGTGGGATCGCCCGCGTCGTCCACCAGCATCGAGATGTCGGCGTCGTAGGCGATGGCCAGCTTCATCATTTCATCCACGTGGGTTTGTTCATCCTTTTCGGTGAACTCGATCCAGGGGATGCCGCCGACGACATCGGCGCCGAGGTCCATGGCCTCTTTGATGAGGTCGAGGGTTCCGGGTTCGCGGACGATGCCGTCTTGAGGGAAGGCGACGACCTGGACATCCACGACGCCCTTGAATTCGTCGCGGGCCTTGAGCAGGGCCTTGAGGCCGATGAGTTTGGCCTTGGAGTCAACATCGGCAAAGGCGCGGATGTGCAGGTTGCCGTTGAGGGCGGCCAGCTTGAGGGCCTTGCGGACATTGGGGAGAATCCACTTTTCGTTGTAGTTGGCCTTGACGCGGGCGGCCAGCTCGATGGCGGTCATGGCGCCGCCCATGCCCTCGCCGTGGTAGGCGTTGAGGGCCTTGGCATCCATCATTTCGAGGGTATAGACCTTGCAGAGGTGCAGGTGGGTGTTGACGTAGGATTCGGTGACGAGGTTGCCGGCGGCGTCGATGGTTTTGGCGGCTTTGGCGCGGATGGGCTGCTTGGTGATTTTTTGGATGATGCCCTTTTCGATGGCGATGTTCCACAGGCCGGTTTTGCGGCGGAGCTGGGCATTTTTGATCAGAATGTCATACATGGTGCGGCCTTTCTAGGGTTGCGGTTGGCATTTTCTAAAGGGGTTGTTCGCGGAGCCGGCGGGGGGGGGTGGGCCCGGGCGGTGGAGGTTATCCTTTCATGAGCTGCCGGGCAGCCTTGGCGCCTTCCCAGAGGGCTTCATAGCCGGTGCAGCGGCAGAAGTGGCGGGCGAGGGCGCCCTTGATCTGCTCGTCGGTGGCGTCGGGGTTCTGGGTGTAGAGCGCGTAGAGTTCCATGACAATGCCGGGGATGCAATAGCCGCACTGGACCGCGCCGGCGTCGATGAGGGCCTTTTGGATGGGGTGGACGTCGTCACCGGTGCGCAGACCCTCGATGGTGAGGACGGTGGCGTCTTCGAGGCGGGAGGCGGGGAAGAGGCAGGCGCGGCGGGCTTCGCCGTTGAGCACGATGGTGCAGGCGCCGCAGGTGCCGTCGTCGCAGCCGCGCTTGGTGCCGGTCAGATTGAGCTGGTCGCGCAGGACATCAATGATTTTGTCGGCCGGTTCGATCACGGCGGTTTGAGGCCGGCCGTTCAGGGTGAACTGGATCGTGGTTGCCATGGGGTTTACTCCTTGGTTGGGGCGCCGGCTCCGCAGGCGGGGCAGGCAGGATCTCGATTTGTCAAAATGGCATGGAACTCGGTTGTCAGGGCGTCAAAGGCCAGCACCCTATCAGTCAGAAGCGGGCCGATGCCAGTCAGAAATTTGAAGGCTTCCAGGGCCTGGAGCGAGCCGATGACGCCGGGCAGGGGGCCGAGGGGGCCGGCGTCGGCGGGGGCGTTGGCGGGGGCGTCGGGCTGGATGCAGCGCAGGCAGGCGCTTTGCCCGGGCAGGACGGTCATGAGCTGGCCGCCGTGGGCCGAGATGCCGGCGTGGATGAAAGGCTTGTTCAACTCCACGCAGATATCGTTGATGAGATACTTGGCGGCGTAGTTGTCGGTGGCGTCCACCACGAGGTCATAGTTGGCGAAGTGCTCGCGGGCGTTGGCGGCTTCGAGGCGCTCGGGATGGGCCTCGAGGCGCACATGGGGATTGAGCTCGCGCAGGTGCGAGGTGGCCGACTCGGTTTTGAGGCGGCCGATGTCGGTGGTGACATGCACGACCTGGCGCTGGAGGTTCGAGATGCTGACGATGTCGGGGTCCATGAAGCCGAGCCGGCCGACGCCCACCGCGGCCAGATAGAGGAGGACGGGCGAACCGAGGCCGCCGCAGCCGACCACCAGGACGCTTCCGGCGTGGAGCTTTTCCTGGCCGGCCTCGCCCAGGGCGGGCAGGTCGAGGTGGCGGGCGTAGCGCTGGCGTTCTGCGGGCGACAGCGTCATGGCATCAGGAGCCGGCTGACAGGAAACTCGGCAGGAAGTCGGGGTTGTTCGAGAACAACCAGATGGTGGCGGCCGACTGGAGCAGCAGCGCCAGCACGGTCAGGAAGATCAAGAGAATATAGAGCCAGCCCCAGCAGGCGAACAGCCGGCGCAGGCGGGAGAAGAACGGGATCATGTCAGGCGAGACATAAGGAGTGCGGCCGAGGGCGGCGCGGGCCCGGAGGGTGGCCATGCCGACCAGCAGCATGGGAATGCCAATCAGGAAGAACAAGGAGCCGATGGACAGGAGGATGGTCATGATTCCGACAAAGGCCATCCAGGGGCGCAGGCTTTCGGGCAGGGGCACTCTGCCTTCCGCGCCCGAGGGCGTTTGCAGGTCGGCAAAGGCCTGTTCGGCCGGAATCCAGTCGGGCAGCCCGCCATGCCAGACCAGGGTGGCCGGGCTGATGTCGCCGGCAATAAAGCGCGCGCGCACGACGGCTTCCTCGTGGGGCCCGCTTTTCTCACGGGTTTTTGCTACTACATAATACCAGGATGTCACGGGACGCTCTCCAAACGTTGCCGTATCCTAGGACAAAGCCGGGGCCAATGAAAAGAGCAGACTTGGGCCGTTTGCGTGCGCTGGACGCGCGGCACGCCCCCGCCCAGACGGGAGGGGCGTGCGCAATGCGTTGATGCGCTTGGCGTCGGCGCGCGCTATTTGGCCAGCCAGCCGCCATCCACGGCCAGGACATGACCGTTGACGAAATCGGATTCGGCCGAGGCCAGATAGACCGTGGCCTGAGCGATATCGTCGGGTTCGCCTTCGCGCGGATAGGGCGTGGCGCTGGACAGGAATTGCTTTTGGGCCGGATCGGCCAGCATATCGTGAGTCATGGCGGTTTTGATGATGCCGGGGGCGATGCAGTTGCAATTGATCCGATGCGGCGCGTACTCGAGCGCGAGGGCGCGCGTCATCGCAATCACGCCGCCCTTGGAGGCGCAATAGGGCCCGGTGTTTTCAAAGCCCACTTGGCCGGCAATGGACGACATGTTGATGATTTTGCCGCGTCCCTGCTTGAGCATTTCCGGGATGACCCGCTTGCAGGCCAGGAAGACGCCCTTGAGGTTGATGTTGATCACGGCGTCCCAGTCGGCTTCCGTGGTTTCGTGGAAGGGCGCAAAGCGGACAATGCCGGCATTGTTCACCAGAATATCGATGCGCCCATATTCATCCAGGCAGGCTTGGGCCATCTGATTGATGTCGGCGGGGTTGCTCACGTCCGTCTTCACAAACAGGGCCTTCCCGCCGGAGTTATTGACGAGCGCGACGGTTTCCCGTCCGCCTTCTTCGGACCAATCCGCCACGACCAACTTGGCGCCTTCCTTGGCCATGGCCAGGGCAATGCCGCGTCCAATGCCGGCGGCGGCGCCGGTGACAATAGCAACCTGATCTTGTAAACGCATAACGTGCTTCCTTTCTCAACGACGGCAGGCCGTCGCTGTTGACCGGCAAACCTATCACGGATGAGTCGAATAGCAACCCGCGCGGCCACGATTCTTCGTGCGGTGGCGGTTAGCACCGCTTAGACCGGAGACGTTGGACGACAGACTATAGACTTGGGCGGGTTTTAGGTGGGGACGCCTCGGCGATGCGTCCCTACCTTTGACGCTGGCGCGCCAGGGCGACGGCTCAACCGGCCGCCGCCGGATTGGGTGGTGGGGGGGCTTTTGCCTATGCGGCACCAAAAAGTTTGTCGGCTCGCCTTTGGACATAGGAGCGGCGTTTTGGGTCAGGTATTTTGGCCACCATGGTTTTGAATCGGCGGTGGCTGAAGCTGTCCGCCAGATCGATTTCGGGCCATGCCGCGAAAAGACGGGTTTTTCCTGAGCCGAGATAGAGGAAGTCGAGCAGAGCTTTTTCGGGGGTGGCCATGGCCCAGGTTTCCGAGGAATCCAACTTATAGCCGAAAAACAGTTCGGGGGGCAGGTGGTGGATGGAGGCGGTGCCCAGAGGAGTTGAATAGCGCCGAGTTCGAGCCACTGAAACACAGTAGATGATGTCCGGGATTTGGGAAATCATGCCGTGGTAATACAGCGCCGTGTGGAGGGAAATGTAGCTTGGAAATGGCGCGGTCAGATGGTTGGTCAGGGTCATGAGGTGGGTGTTTGGCCATGTCCAGAGGCCACGCTTGAGCGGCACCACATGATCATGTTGGTGGAGTCGGCGCAGGATCTGGGAAGCATTGGAAGCCGATACGCCCAGGTGAATGGCCACATCCGCGGTGCGAAACGCCGGTAGGCCCAGTTCCCTGATTTTTTGCAATGCCCGGATGAGGGTCACGAGGGCACCTCCAAGGCGGTGACAACCCGCAGGACCATTTCGTCCCACACAGTCGGAGAATCGAATTGCCTTTGGTGGTCGGGGTGCAGGAAGGACAGGACTTGGGCTTTGAACATGTCGAAGGAAACGTTCAGTGCGTTGGTTGCGGCTTGGGCATGTCGTGAGCTGCCGGGCTTATCCAGACAGGCGCCGGAATTGAGCAGCAAATCAATGTCGAAGACATCCCGCGCTTGAACGTGGCGGCGATCGGCCAGGGCTCTGATTTTTTGTTTGAGGGCGGTGTTGGCATCGTAATGACTGACCAGAATGGGGGTCAGCCGATAGGTGCGGATTAAATATGGATCAACGGGCTCAAAGGTTATGCCGTCATTCATGCCGCGACGGGAGAACTCGATTTTTGTGCGCAGCCACGGGGTTTGGCGGTTCCACTCGAGGCCAAATTTCCACCGCTGGGTTGTGTCGGTCTGTTTGGGGGCGGACCATTCTGCGATGCGCATGCCGCGCAGTTCGAGGAGCTGGGCCAATGTTTTGGAGGTGATGATGCCTTCGACGGCATCGGCCAGCTTGTCTTTGGAAAAACGGGCGCTGAGGTCGATGTCCAAGTCTTCTGAGTAGCGGATGCTTTTGTGAAAAAAGCGCAAATTGCATCCGCCTTTGAGGGTATAGCGGTTGCGGTCGGTCTTGCGACTGAACAGGTCGAGGACAAGGAGGTGGAAGAGTTCCACGGCGGATTGGGGGGAGGTTGGCTTCATGGTGAGAGAATACGGGATATTGACACTTATGTCAATAGTCTATGGTGGGTGGGGCGCTGACGCGCCGTTTAGACCGGAGACGTTAGACGGCAGACTGTAGGCTTGGGCGGGTTTTAGGTGGGGACGCCTCGCCGAGGCGTCCGCGCCGCGCCGCAATTTTTAACGCAAACGTCGCAAACGGCGCAAAAGAAACGCAAGCGGGGGGAGAAGGGGAATTGCATGATTGCATGAATGCGAGATTGGACGATTGGGGGGGGGGAAGCGGGGTTTTAGGTGGGGACGCCTCGCCGAGGCGTAGGGAAAAATGAAAAGATCAGACAGATCAGTTAGCCTGGATAATTCACGCGACAAGTCCGGCCCGGATGCAAGGCAGGCGGGGCGAAGCTGTATGGACATACTGCGAGCCCCGAATAACGCCGCAGACGGGTTGGAATCGTCGCGCCGAAGGGCAAC
>JAAZFE010000077.1 GCA_012511885.1 Lentisphaerota bacterium
GATCAGGGGCGGGGCAGGCGTGGGGGTGGGGGTGGCGGGGTGCGGAGGGAGGGGGCGCGGGTGGGGCGGGGTGGTTGGATGGGGGGGGAGGGGTTTGGTTGGAGGGGGTGTCGGGGGCCGAGGGGAGGGAGGGCGGGCGGGGGCGGGGAGGGCTTGCTCCACTTCGGCGGCCATATCGAAGAAGTCCATGCGGGCGGCGAGCCAGTCGGCGTAGGGCTGGGAGTTGGGGTCGGCGCGCAGGCTGGCGAGGGTTTGGGAGGTTTGGTCGCGCAGGGCGGACAGCCCGGCGAGGCTCTCCTGGGCGAGGGCGTCCTGGATGGGGGCGAAGGTGGCGCGCAGTTCGTCGGCGGTGTAGAAGCGGTAGTTTTCGCGGATGGAGGGGGGGGCGAGGTTGTCGAGGAGCTGCTGGCCGGTGTTGGCGATGGTGTCGTAGTCGAGTTCCCAGTCGCTGGTGAAGGCGGCGGCGTTGAAGGGGAGGGCGAGCAGGAGGGCGACGCCAGCGAGGCCTTGGCGGCGGGCGGCGGGATGGCGGCGTTTTTGGGGGAGGGTGTTCATGGGGCGGTCTCAGGCGGGGTAATAGTCGGGGCCGGGGGTGAAGGCGTTTTCGATGTGGCGGATTTCGGGGGAGGGGTCGCCGGGGGCGCCGACGATTTCGATGACATCGAAGCGGATGCGGGGGGGGCGGGTTTTGAGGCGGAGGAGGTAGCGGTTGGCGGCGCGGCCGAGGGTGCGCCGCTTGGCGCGGTCCACGGCGGCGGCGGGGCGGCCGAAGCGTTCGCTGCGGCGGGTTTTGACTTCGACGAAGACGAGGGTTTCGGGGGCGGGGGAGCGGGCGACGAGATCGAGTTCGAGGCGGGAGCCGAAGCGGATGTTGCGTCCGAGGATGCGGTAGCCCTTGCGCCGGAGGTGGCGGGCGGCGAGGTCTTCGCCCCACGCGCCGGTTTGGTGCGCGGCGGGGGTGGGGGCGGGGGAGCGGCGCAGGAGCGCGCGCAGCCAGCGGACGATCATGGCGCGGCCTCCGGCAGGCAGGCGGCGACGGGCGTGAAGGACCGGCGGTGGGCGGGGCTGGGGCCGTGGCGGCGCAGCGCTTCGAGGTGGGCGCGGGTGGGATAGCCCTTGTGGCGGGCGAAATCGTATTGCGGGTGGATTTGGGCGAGGGCGGTCATGTGGCGGTCGCGGGTGACTTTGGCGATGACGCTGGCGGCGGCGATGGACAGGCTTTGGGAGTCGCCGCGGACGATGGCGCGATGCGGGACGGGCAGGCCTTGGACGGGGCGGCCATCCACGAGGGCGAGGCCGGGAGGCGGGACGAGCTGGGCGAGGGCGCGGGCCATGGCGAGGTGGGTGGCGCGCAGGATGTTGAGCGTGTCGATTTCGGAGACGTCGGCGAGGCCGACGCCGATGGCGGTGTCGGGGCTGGAGGTCAGCAGGTCATAAAAAAACTCCCGGCGGGAGGCGGGGAGTTTTTTGGAGTCGGTGAGATCGCGCAGGGGGGTGTCGGCCCAGGTTTCGAGGAAAGGCCGGGCGAAGATGACGGCGGCGGCAACGACGGGTCCGGCGAGGGGGCCGCGGCCGGCTTCGTCCACTCCGGCAATCCGCGCGAGGCCCTGTTGCCAGGCCGCCTGCTCGAAGCGGAGCAAGGGGGGGGTCCTTCCGGTTTAGACGCGCTCTTTGAGGCGGCTCTGCTTGCTGGTGCGCTTGCGCATGTAGTAGAGCTTGGCGCGGCGGGTTTTGCCGCGGCGCTCGACTTTGACTTTGACGACATAGGGCGAGTGCAGGGGGAAGACGCGTTCGACGCCGACGCCGAAGGAAATGCGGCGCACGGTGAAGGTTTCGGTCGCGCCGCCGCCATCGCGGGCGATGACCAGACCGGAATAGACCTGGACGCGTTCTTTGTCGCCTTCCTTGATTTTGACGTGGACCTGGACGGAATCGCCGACGGTGAACTCCGGGACCTCGTCTTTCATCTGGCTTTGTTCAACTTTTTGCAAAAGGGCTGTTTTCATGGGGACACCTGTTTGTCTTGACTACCAATAGGCAAGTGAGCGGGCATGATAGGGGATTGCCCGGACGCGTCAAGCCTGGATTATTCATCAACCTGGATGAAAGCATTGTTATTTGCTGCAGGGCCGCATGATGGGGTCGGGGGCGGGCGGAGAAAGTCTTGAGTGGGCGGGGGGGGCGGGGTAGAGTGGAAAGCGAAATTGAGGGCCCTTAGCTCAGTGGTCAGAGCGGGAGACTCATAATCTCTTGGTCGCAGGTTCAAGTCCTGCAGGGCCCACATTAAGCGGAGTATATTCGCGGCCGGACGTTTGCGGGGGGGGGGATGGGCCGGCGGCAGGAGGCGGTCATGGATGTTGCGGAGTTGTTGGCCCGGCGGCATTGCGTGAAGGCGTTTGACGCGGAGCGCAAGATTCCGGAGGAGACGATGGCGAAGCTGCGCGAGGCGCTGCGGTTGAGCGCGTCGTCGGTGAACACGCAGCCCTGGCATGTGGTGGTGGCGGCCGGGGCGGCGGGCAAGGAGCGGATGGCCCGGGCGGCGAGCGGTCCCTACGCGTATAACGCGCCGAAGATTTTGGCGGCGTCGCATGTTGTCGCGCTGTGCGCGCGGCGGGATTTGGACTCGGCGGCGCTCGAGGCGGTGCTGGCGCAGGAGGGGCGCGACGGGCGCTTCCCGCGGCCGGGGGATGCGGAACGCCAGCGGGCCTCGCGCGAGTCGTATGTGGCGCTGCATCGCGACGAGCTTCAAGATTTGCCGCATTGGATGGGCAAGCAGGTGTATTTGCAGCTGGGAACGCTGCTGCTGGCGGCGGCGGCGCTGGAGGTGGACGCCTGCCCGATGGAGGGGTTTGACCCGGATGTGCTGAGCCGCGAGCTGGGTTTGGAGGCCAAGGGCTTGCGCCCGGTGGTGATGGTGGCGCTGGGCTACCGCTCGGCGGAGGACTGGAACGCGGCGCTGCCGAAGTCGCGGCTGTCCGCGGAGACGGTGTTTACATTTTTGGATTGAGCGGCGCTGGGGGGGGGCGGGTCAGGGGATCCAGGCGAGGGCCATCTGCTGGATGGTGGTGTCGGAGCGGCGGGGGGCGACGCGGGTGGTGGTGATGTCGAGGTTGGCGGGGTCGTAGGCCTCGCGGATGCGCTCGGTTTCGCGTTCGATTTCGGCTTCGAGTTCGGCGCGGCTGCGGCGGACGGCCTCGAGGGTTTCGCCAGCTTGTTTGATGTCGAGTTTGCCTTTGCCGCTGCGGCTGATGGAGCCGATGCCGGTGGTGGCGCGGCCGAGGCCGCCCATTTTGCGGCCGAGCAGCACGGACATGGCGGCGGCGCCGAAGTTGATGGCGGTGCTCATGTGCTGGCGGGAGAGCTGGGCCTTTTTGCTTTCGACCGTGGCGGCGGCGCGGCGTTCGCGTTCTTCGAGGGTGGCGAATTTGGCGGCCATTTTCTTTTGGAGGGCCTCGAGTTGGGCGTCGCGGTGTTCGCGGAGGAGCTGGCTGGCGCGGATGCGGAAGTCGCCTTCGCTTTCGTCGGGGGCGGCGACGAGTTTATGGGCGGGGAGGCTGGGGAGTTCGAGGGTTTGTGTTTCGGTGATGAAGGCCTTGAAGTCCCGGGTGTATTGGGTGTAGAGCTTGGGATCGGCCAGGGCCGGGGGGACGTTGTCGTGAGCCCAATCCGTGCGGGGCGGATAGGTGTCTTCTTCGGGGGCGGGCTCGGCATTGACCCAGGAGATGTTGCCCTGGGCGTCGGGCCGGACGATGTAGCGGACGGTTTGCCAGGAGTCGAGTTTTTGGCGGAGGTCCACATAGTGGATGCGCGCGGCGGCGAGGAGGGCGGGGCGATAGGCGGGGGGGTGGGCGGCGGCGCCGGGGGAGCGCAGATAGACCTGGGCGAGGGCGGGGGGGAGGATGGTTTTGGTGGCGGCGGCGGGGGGCGGCGCGGCTGGGGCGGGGGGCGCAACCGGGGCGAGGGTCGGGGTGGGCTCGGGGGGGGTGGCCTGGACGTATGGCGCTGGCGCCGGGGCGGGGGCCGCGGCTTTTTGGCCGGCCATGAGGGCGCCGATTTGGGCGGGGGAGAGGGGGCCGCGCAGGTAGGACATGCACCAGCGGGTTTCGAAGAGGAGGGGGGCGTCGTCGTGCACGTTGCGCATCAGGAAGACGCGGCTGCCCAGATTGGCCATGAGGCGGGCGAGGGTGCCGCGGTCGAGGCCGTCGCCGTCGGTGGCGCTGGTGAGGCCTTCGATGACCCGGGCCTTGTCGCGCTCGGTCTGGAGGCGGCCGATGAACCAGGTGCCGGTGTTGGAGAGTCCGCGGTAGTCGAGGTCCACGGGGTTCTGGGTGGCCAGGACGATGCCGAGACCGTAGGCGCGGGCCTGCTTGAGCAGGGTGAGCATGGCGGTTTTGGCAGGCGGGTTGGAGGTGGGCGGGAAATAGCCGAAGATTTCGTCCATGTAGAGGAGGGCGCGCAGGGCGGAGGTGCCGGTTTGGCGGCGGGTCCAGGCGAGAACTTCGTTGAGGAACACGGTGACGAAGAACATGCGTTCGGCATCGTTGAGATGGGAGATGGAGAGGATGGAGACGCGGGGTTTGCCGGCGGGGGTGTAGAGCAGCCGCTGGATGTCGAGGGGTTCGCCTTCGGTCCAGGAGGAGAAGCCGGGGGAGGCGGCCAGGTTGTTGAGCTTTATGGCGAGGGCGAAGCGGTCCTTGGTGGGGAAGAAGGCATCGAGGGGAAAGGCGCCGATGCGGTCCAGGCCGGGGTCCTGGACGGCGTGGATGAGGTTGACCAGGGTCAGGTCGCGTCCGGCGCGCCATTCGCGGTCCACGAGGTTGGCGAGGAGGATGTGCTCGCGCGACTGGATGGGGTCGGCGTCGATGCCAATGAGGGCGAGCAGGCCGGAGACGGCAGCCGAGACGCGGTCGCGCATGGCGGTGGGATCGTTGGCCAGTTCCGGAGGGGGGGCGGCCAGCGAGGAGAGGATGGAGAGGGGGCGTCCGGTTGGAGAGCCGGGGGTATAGATGGAGAATTCGGCGGAGGCGCGGAGGCGGGCGATGCGGTCGCCGTCCTGTCCCCAGGCGGCGAGGCCCTTGCGCCAGGTTTCGGCGGTTTGAGCGGCGAACTGGTCGGCCGGGATTTGTTTGCGCGCGGCTTCGTCTTCATCCACCCAGGGGCGGAAGTCGGCGGCGGAGAGCTCGGGGAAGGTGAGCAGGAGGTTGCCCATGTCGCCTTTGGGATCAATGATGAGAGTGGGGATGCCGTCAATGGCGGCTTCCTCGATGATGCCAATGCCGAGGCCGGTTTTGCCGGAGCCGGTCATGCCGACGCAGACGGCGTGGGTGGTGAGGTCTTTGGATTTATACAGGAGGGCTTCGTCGGTGGGGGTGAGAGTTTCGGAATCGTAGCGGCGGCCCAAATAAAACACGCCCAGTTTCTCGAAGTCGGTCATGATGTTTCTCCTGCTTAAATCCTGGGGGTAGTGTAAATATTTTTTGGCGGGGGTGAAGTCCTATATTGCGCGGGCCGGCACGGGGCGGCGGGGGCAGGAAATGGTTTGGCAGGGGCGGTGGGGGAAGCTATGATGAAAGGATGAGAGAGTGTCGCGGATGAGACGATTCTGGCACTGCGTATTGTGGGCGCTCCTTGTGCCGGTGTTGCCGGCGTTGGGCAGCGGGTTGGATTTGCCGGCCGATGAGGCGGGGCGGCCGGGGGCGCATTCGGAGATTCGGATCGGGGTGCCGGTGGATTCGCCGCCGACTTGCTTCAGGGATGCGGACGGGACGCCGGCGGGGTTGGGGGTGGATGTGCTGGAGGAGTTGAATGAGCTGCTGGGGGGGGCGTTGCGCTATGAGACGGGGACGTATGGGGAGCTGGTGGCGAAGTTTGAGGCGGGGGACCTGGACGGTTTGATGGACGCGGTGCCGGGCGGGCGGCTGGACCGGGTGGCGGCGTTTACGCCGGCGTATCTCGAGGTGCCGGCGGTGATGGTGGGCAAGCGCGATTCGCGTTATTACCGCGACGCGCGGATGCTGACGGGCAGTTCGCTGGGGCTGGAGAAGGGGAACGTGCTGGAGGGGTGGTTCGCGCAGCATCATCCGAAGGTGCGGGTGCGGACGTATCCGACCGCGGCGGCGGCGCTGGATGCGGTGGCACGCGGGCAGGTGGTGGCCTACGCGGGGAACCGGGCGGTGGCGTTGCATGTGCTGGAGCGCGAGATGCTGTCGAGCCTGCATTTGCAGGGGCTGCTGGAGGAGGCGCCGTCGGCGTTGTGCCTGGCCGTGCGGCAGGACCGCCCGGAGCTGGCGGAGCTGCTCGAGCGGCTGACGCGCGAGGTGCTGCAGCGGCACGGGAGGTCTCTGCGGGCGAAATGGTTTGTGCTGTCGAGCCGGGTGGGGGGGCGGTTCGAGTTGTCGGAGACGGCGGAGGCCTGGCTGGAGGGCCGGACGGTGATCCGCCTCGGGCTGCCGAACAATATGGCGCCGCTGGCCTGCGCGGGTTTGGATGGCGAGCCGCAGGGGTTGGCGATGGATTTGGCGGACCTGATGAACGAGCGGCTGGGGGGGCGGCTGGAGGTGGTTTTGGGCACGGAGGAGGAGCTGGCGGCGGCCATGCGGGCGGGGGAGTTGGAGGGCCGGATGGAGGTGTCGCCGGAGTGTGACGGGGAGCTTTGCCTGCTGACGAAGCCTTACGCGAACATCCCCAACGTGATTGTCGGGCGGCGGGGGGGACGGCAGCATACCGCGTTGGATAGTTTGGACGGACGGACGGTGGCGGTGGTGGCGGGGTCGCCGGCGGAGAAGCATCTCCGCGGCGAGCGGCCGAAGATCAAGCTGACGGTGTTTGAGGACACGCGCCGGGCGCTGGCGGCGGTGTCGGAGGAGCAGGCGGAGGCCTATGTGGGGAACCGGGCCGCGGCGACCTGGGGCATTGCCCGCGATATGCTGGCTGATTTGCATGTTCAGGGTTCGGCCTGGGACATTGACGCGTTGAGAGCGATTGGGGTGCGTCAGGATTTGCCGGAGTTGCGCGAGGTGCTGAACGCGGCGCTGGCCGCGCTGCCGACGGAGGCGGTGCAGAGTGTTTATGAACGCTGGGGGGGGCGGGACTGGCATCAGATGGCCGAGCTGTCGTGGGTGCAGTTGTCGCCGGAGGAGCGCCAGTGGCTCGAGGCGCATCCGGAGATTCTGGTGGGGAGCAACCCGCGGTGGGCGCCGCTGGAGTTTACGGACCACACGGGGCAGTTCCAGGGGATTGGCTGCGACTATCTCGAGCGGTTTGGCAAGGCGCTGGGAGTGAAGTTCCGGCATGTTTCGATTCCATCGTGGCGGCAGGCGCAGGCCAAGCTGCGCGACGGCGAGATGGACATGCTCAGCTCGCTGAACAAGGCGAGCGCGCGGCGGGTGGAGATCGAGTTCACGCCGCCGTATCAGGCGCTGCCGACGGCGATTTTCACGCATGAGAACACGCCGTATGTGGGGCGGGCGGAGGATCTAAAGGGGATGCGGGTGGCGGCGGTGGTGGGCTACGGCCTCGAGCAGTATCTGCAGGCGAAAGTGCCGGGGTTGAAGGTGGACACGGTCTATGACGTGCCCACCGCGCTGAAGCGGCTGGACTCGGGGGAGCTGGACGCGTTTGTGGGGAGCCTGCTGGTGACAGGGCAGTACATTCAGAAGGGGGGGCACACGCGCATCAAGGTGGGGGGGGAGCTGGATTTTGTGTATCAGCCGGCGTTCGCGGTGCGGCGGGACATGAAGATTCTGGCGCAGATTTTGGCGAAGGCGCTGGCGGGGGTGGATGAGCAGGAGCGCGCGGCGCTGGCGCGCAAGTGGACGGTGGTGACGTTCGAGAAACGGATTGACTACCGCAAGCTCTACAAGTACGCGGCCGGCACGCTGGCGCTGCTGGCGCTGTTTTTCTACTGGAACCGGCGGATGGCGGCGGAGATCCGCCGGCGCAAGGCGGTCGAGGCGTCGCTGCGCAAGAGCGAGGAGGCGCTGGTGGCGGCGAACAAGGAGCTGGAGGCGTTCTCGTATTCGGTGTCGCACGATCTGCGCGCGCCGCTGCGGCACGTGGCCGGGTTCGTGCAGTTGCTGCAGGCCAACGCGCAGGGCAAGCTTGACGAGACGGGCACGCGCTATATCGAGGTGATCGCGGGGGCGGCCAAGAAAATGGGCGAGCTGATTGATGACCTGCTGTCGTTTTCGCGAATGGGGCGGGCCAAGATGAATCTCGAGCCGGTGGCGCTGGAGGGGCTGGTGGATGAATGCCGCAAGGCGCTCGATCTCGAGATGGCGGGGCGGGACATCGAGTGGGTGATCGGGGCGCTGCCGGAGGTGCAGGCGGACCGGTCGCTGCTGCGGCAGGTGCTGGCGAACCTGCTGGGGAACGCGGTGAAGTATTCCGGCAAGCGCGAGCGGGCCCGGATCGAGGTGTCGGCCCGCCTCGAGGGCGAAGAGCAGATCATTTGGGTGCGGGACAACGGGGCGGGCTTTGACATGAAGTATGTGGACAAGCTCTTCGGAGTTTTCCAGCGGCTGCACAGCGACACCGATTTTGAGGGGACGGGGATCGGGCTGGCCAACGTGCGGCGGATCATCACGCGGCACGGCGGGCGGACCTGGGCGGAAGGCGCGGTGGACGAGGGGGCGGCGTTCTATTTCACCCTGCCGGCGGAAGCGGCGGGCGAGCCCGCAGAGGAGGCATCATGATCGAACGTTACATTCTTCTGGCGGAGGACAACCCCAACGACGCGGAGCTGACGGTGGCCGCGCTGCGCGAGAGCAAGCTGGTGTGTCCGATCGAGGTGGTGCGCGACGGGGCCGAGGCGCTGGACTTTTTGTATTGCCGGGGTGCCTACGCCGGGCGCAAGGGCGGGCCGCCGGCGGTGATTTTGCTGGATTTGAAGATGCCGAAGCTGAGCGGCCTGGACGTGTTGCGGACGATCAAGAGCGACCCGGCGCTGAGCATGATTCCGGTGGTGATGCTGACGTCGTCGCGCGAGGAGAAGGACTTGACGCAAAGCTACGCGAGCGGCGTGAACGCCTATGTGGTCAAGCCGGTGGAGTTCATGGAGTTCATGCAGGCGGTGGGGGAGCTGGGGCAGTTCTGGGGGCAGGTGAATGAACCCTCGCCCATAACGATTCCCCCGCCGGCCGGGTCCGGGGACGAGTGAAGGAGAAGATGATGAGCAAGGATGCGACCCCGAAACTGTTGAAGGTTTTGTTGATCGAAGACTCCGAGATGGACGCGCTGCTGCTGACGGAGCAGCTCCGGGCGGGCGGCTATGATCCGCAGACCCAGCGCGTGGACAACGCGGATGATTTGCAGGAGGCTCTGCAGCGGCGGAGCTGGGACATTATATTTTCGGACCACAACATGCCGCAGTTCAGCTCGACGGAGGCGCTCGAGATTGTGCGGTCGTCGGCGCTGGACGTGCCCTTTATTATTGTATCGGGCGAGATCGGCGAGGATGTGGCGGTGGCGGCGATGAAGGCGGGGGCGCAGGACTACCTGATGAAGGGGAATCTGGCGCGGCTGGTGGCGGCCACGGCGCGCGAGCTGCACGACGCCCAGGAACGGCGCGCGCGGCGGGCGGCGGAGCGGGCGCTGCTGGCGCAGGAGGAGGAGTTCCGGCTCGCGCGCGAGATCCAGCAGCGGCTGTTTCCAGCGGGGCCGCCGGAGCTGCCGGAGTTTGACATCGCGGGGGCGTCGCTGCCCGCGGCGGCCACGGGCGGGGACTATTTTGACTTTATCCAGACGCGGTCGGGCGAGCTGTATGTGGTGGTGGGGGACGTGACCGGCCACGGGTTCGGTCCGGCGCTGCTGATGGCGGATGTGCGCGCCTATCTGCGGGCGCTGACGGTTTCGGACGAACGCTTCGAGGATATTCTGGCGCGGGTGCGCGGGCTGATGATCGAGGATCTGGGCTATGACCACTTCATCACGCTGTTTTTTGCCAAGCTCGAGCCGACGAACGGGCACTGGACCTATATCAATGCGGGGCATCCGCCGGGGTATGTGATTTCGGCGGACGGGACGGTGCGCGACGAGATGATGCCGAGTACGCCAGCGCTGGGAATTGATCGCGACGAGCTGCCGCTGGTTGCCCGGGAGCTGACGCTCAAGAAGGGGGACCTGCTGTTGCTGATTTCGGACGGCATTCCCGAGGCGCGCAACCGCACGGGCGAGGAGTATGGCGAGGAGCGGGTGCTGGAGCTGGTGAAGAAGGTCCGGCATAAAACCTCGGCGGAAATCATCAAGGCGCTGATGGATGAGGCCCGGGCGTTCGCGCACTCGAAGTTTGAGCAGGACGACATGACCGCGGTCGTGCTGAAACTGTGATGGCCGGGCGCGGATTTAGAGCGGGGGGGGCGCGCTGGCTGCTGGCGTCGGCGCTGGCGCTGGCGGTTTTGGCGGGGAGCGCGCGGGAGGGGCGGGCGGCGGCCGGCCGGCCGCGGGCACGGATCGCGGTTGCGGCGGAGAGGCGGCTGGCCATTCAGCAGATTGATCCGGTGGAGCAGTTGTCCACGCTGCAATGCATCGAGGACGCGCGCGAGCGGCTGCCGGAGAAGTACCGGCGGCGCGGCAATTTTGCCTGGGCGCGGGCGGACATCGCGGGGCTGGAGAAGCGCGAGTATTTCGCGCACAGCGGGATTCACCGGATGGGCAAGATTACGGGGGAGGCGGCGGAGCGGATGGCGGAGATTTCGCTGCGGCCCAAGAAGGGGCGCTTCGAGGTGTTGTGCGTCAATCACGATGACGAGATCGAGGGGCCGAACTGCTGGCCGCGGCACGTGGACACGGAGTATAAGATTTTGGAGGATCTGGCGCGGCAGATGCCGGATGAGCGGGCGGCGGGGGAGGTGCTGCTCTATACGGATTTGTATCCCTGCGCGAGCTGCCGGTATGTGATGCGGCAGTTTTTGACGGTGTATAGCAACGTGAGTCTGCGGGTGTTGTTCCGCGAATATTGAGCGGGGGGGGCGGGGGGAAGAGGCGTCAGAGGATTTGGCGCAGGAGTTCGGCGCAGGCGGTCATGTCGGGGACGTGGTGGGCGGCGGCGGTGGGGGGGGGTCGGGATCCACGAGGATGGCGCCGGCGAGGCCGGCCCGTTGGGCGGTGAGGACATCGCTTTCGCGGTCGCCGACCATCCATGAGCGGGCGAGATCGAGGTTGTGCTTTTCGGCGGCGGCGAGGAGCATGCCGGGGTTGGGTTTGCGGTCGGGGTGGGTGTTGTCGTCGGCGGTGCAGATGAAGATGTCGAGCAGTTCGAGGCCTTCGCGGGCGAGTTCGTCGCGCAGATGCCGGTGCATGGCGTCGAGCTGTTCGGGGGGGGTGATGCCGCGGGAGATGCCGCGCTGGTTGGTGGCGATGACGGCGGGATAGCCTTTTTCGGCGGCGGCGCGGACGCAGTCCACGAAGCCGGGGCGGATGTGGAAGTCGTCGAGATGGTTGACGTAGCCGGGGCCGGGGCTTTGGTTGGCGACGCCGTCGCGGTCGAAGAAGACGCAGGGGCGGGGGGGGGGGCTCACGGGGAATCAGTAGCCGGTGCCGCGCAGGACGGCACTGAAGGTTTTGAAGAGGATGATGAAGTCGAGGCGCAGCGACCAGGTGTCGATGTATTTGAGGTCGAGGCGCATCCAGTCGTCGAAGTCGAGCTCGTTGCGTCCGCTGATTTGCCAGAGGCAGGTGCAGCCGGAGCGCATGCTGAGGCGGCGGCGCTGCCAGTTTTCATATTTTTCGACTTCGGCGGGGATGGGGGGGCGGGGGCCCACGAGGGCCATGTCGCCCTTGAGGACGTTCCAGAGCTGGGGCAGTTCGTCGAGGGAGTAGCGCCGGAGCCAGCGGCCGACGGGGATGATGCGCGGGTCGTCTTTGATTTTGAAGACGGGGCCGGTCTGCTCGTTTTGGTCTTCGAGCTGCTCGCGCAGGTTTTCGGCGTCGGGGATCATGGTGCGGAATTTGTACATGTCGAAGGTGCGCCCGCCGATGGTGCTGCGGCGCTGCCGGAAGAGGATGGGGCCGGGCGAGGAGAGGCGGATGGCGATGGCGATGCCCAGCATGAGGGGGGCGAGCAGGACGATGGCGATGGCCGCAAGGATGATGTCGAGGGCGCGCTTGATCATGAGCGCCCAGGGCGATTTGGGACTGGTGCTGAAGAGCAGGAGGGGGGCGTTGGCCATGGAGTCGAGGCTGACCCGGGCCTCGGTGGCGTAGAGGAAGTTGGGCAGGAGCCAGGCCTCGATGCCCTCGGTTTCGCACTGGCGCAGGCGGGTTTCAATGACGGCGGAGGGCAGGCCGTAGGGCAGGAATACGACGGCGTCCACGACGGTGGAGTGGAGGATGTTGGAGAAGTCGTCGAGGGTGCCGAGGGGGGGGAGGCCTTCGGGGACGGGCGCGCCAGCGGGGGGCAGGAAGCCGATGATGTCGAAGAATTGCGCGCGTTTGGTTTCCTGGAGCCAGTCGCGCAGTTGGACGGCCTGGGTGGCGCTGCCGGCCAGGATCAGGCGGCGGCGCGGTTCGAGGCGGAGCAGCAGCGGTTGCAGATAGATGGCGCGCAGGGCGATGGCCGCGATGGTGTAGATGGCGTGGATGGTGAGGATGGCGCGGGGGATGGAGTGCAGCTTGAGCACGTAGAGCAGGCCCAGCAGGACAACAAAGCTGACCACCCCGCCGCGAGCCGCCTGATTCCAGACGCGCAGGTGGGAGAGCTGGATGGGCTGGCGGTAGAAGCCGGAGTAGTCGAGCACAAAGCTCCAGACGGGAATGATCAGCACATAGATCCAGGCATGGGCCGGGAACATGTCGAAGGTGGAGAACCAGTCCGGGAACAGCCAGCACAGGAACTTGTGGGTGATCAGCGCGGCGGTCAGGGTGACGGCCATCAGAGCCGCGTCCACGAGCGCGGCGAGCTCGGCTTGGAATCGGTAACTGCGCATCAACATGGCCTAGTCTCCGGAAGGGGGGGCGGGGGGCATGTCCAAGTCTTTGCGCAGGAGGGCCAGGACATCCTTGAAGCGTTGGATGTTGGCGGGATCCACGCGGGTCAGGGTTTCGTGGGCGTCGAACATCAGGGCGTTCATCTCCTGGAAGGAGTGGGGTTCGCCGGTGACCGGCTGCAGGTTGTCGGCGAATTGGGACAGGTCGCCGAGGCCTTCGGGGAAGGCGCCGGCCGAATAGCTTTTGAGGATGCGGTGGATGCCGAGATTGGTGAGCAGCGCGGCAAGGTTGGCGGGCAGATTGATCAGAATGGCCGGCGGATTGTTGGGGTCGCGGGCGGAAAAGCCCAGCGCGGCCAGCGCGCCCATGAAGGTGCTGTCCAGCGCGGTGCAGGCCTGCATCTCCACCACGATGAGTTCGGTGTCGGCGAGGCGGGCGGCCTGGACGGCCTGGCGGAAGGCCGGCGCGAGGCGGAAGTTGCCCGCGCCCCGCACCGCGATCATGGTGCAGCGGTCAACCGTGGCGGCCAACACTTGACTGGGGGCTCTGGGGGGCGGGGTCATGGCAGGCTCGCGGTTGTCCAAGTGGGGGAATGGGTGCGGGCCAGAATCCGGCCGCGCCAGGCCACGCTGGCGCGCCAGGCGTTCACGTAGCCGGACTGCTGGATGTCCCGGGCGGTGAACACGACGGTGGAATGGATGTCGCCGATGCTGACGGTTCGATAGGGCAGAATCTTGTTTTGAATGACAGGGTTGCGGTCGTGGATGACTTCGAGCATCAGAACCGCGCCGGGGGGGATGCCGGGCGGCAGGGCGTGCCAGTGGACGCGGATCTGTTGCGAGCCGGGCGAATCGGGCACGGCTCCATCGGTGGTGCGAACGCGCGCGCCGGGGTAATCAATCTGCTGATTCTGAAGGGTGAACTGTTCAACCCGCACAATTTCGGCCCGGGGACGCGGAGCGGTTTGAGCGTGGGCGGCCCGGGCGACCACAAGCGCGAGAACGGCCATTCCGATGAGAAGGCCGCGCCACGGCAAACGGAATCCCCGCGCCCAAATGTGCGTACACAACAACACGGGGTCAACCCTTATCAGATGATCGGGCGTTGTGTCAACGATCATGCCGGGAAGCGCGGCGGGCTTCAGGTGGCGCGCGGCCGGAAAGACGAGTCGGCGGCCAACTGCTCGAAGAGCTGTTTTTCGCGCGCGGTGGACTGCTTGGGCACCACGATGCGCACGGTGATGAGCAGGTCGCCGCCACGGCCCTGGCGCTTGGGCAGGCCCTGGCCGGCCAGGCGCAGGCGGGCCTCGCTGGAGGTGCCGGGGGGGATGGTGACCGAGGCGGTGCCGGACAGGGTTTGCACGGGGATTTTGGCGCCGAGGGCGGCCTCCCATGGGGTGATGGCCAGGGTGAGTTCAAGGTCGTGCCCGTTCAGGCGGTACACCGGGTGGGGCCGGACATGCAGCTTGATGTAGAGGTTGCCCCCGGCGTGTCCCTGGCCGGAAAGACGGATGCGGGTGCCCTCGGTGGCGCCGGGGGGGATGCGTACATTGAACGAGCGCGACGAGTGGGTGACAGTGCCGTCGGGGCCGGTCACGGGCACTTGCAGGCTCAGGCTTTTGGGCGCGCGGTTGTAGAGGTCTTCGATGGTGATCGAGAGGCCGGCCTCGATGTCCTGGCCGCGCGGCTGGAAGGCGTCGGCAAAATCCGCGCCCGCGCCGAAGTCGCCGAAGGGGCTGGCGCGGCGGCGCGACCGCGAGGCGCCGAGATCGCCGAAGAGCGCGGAGAAGAAGTCGCTGAATTCGCCGGCATCGCCAAACTGGAAGCTAAAGCCTCCGGGTCCGCTGCTGGCGCCCTTGAAGCCGCCGAAGCCCGGCGGCGGGGTGAAGGTTTGGCCGGCCTTCCAGTTGGGGCCGAGGGCGTCGTAGCGCTTGCGTTTTTCGGGGTCCGAGAGCACTTCATAGGCCTCGTTGGCCTCCTTGAAGCGTGCCTCGGCCTCGGGGGACTTGCTGACATCGGGGTGGTATTTGCGGGCCAGCTTGCGGAACGCCTTTTTGATGGCGTCGGCATCGGCCCCGCGCGGCACACCGAGGACTTGGTAGTAGTCGAGAAATTTCACGGTCGGGCGTGAGCGGGGGGGTTAGCGTTTCAGGCGGTTGACATCGCGTTCGAGGTCCTCGATGCGGCGTTCGACGGTGTTGAAGGGGGTGGGCAGATGGTGGGTGCGGCCGAGGCGTTGCTCGATGGTGTCCACCCGCTCGAGCAGCTCGTCCACCCGGCCGCGGGTTTTGCGCAATTCCTCGGTCAATTCGACCAGCTGGCGCTCGATGGCGGCCACGTTGGGGGCCTCCACGTCGGCGGCGGTGGCGGCCAGGGCGGGGGTCAGCAACAACAGGGCAAAGATGATTCGTTTCATGACCGGTAATCTCCTTATTTACGTCGAAACGACTATACGGGCTGGGGTGGCTCTTGGCAAGGCGCGGGGCGGAATCAGAAAAAGGCGTTTGCGCGCGTTGACTTGCCGGACGGGTGCTGGTATGGTTCGGCGCGTTGACACCATTGGTTGCACTCGTGGTGGAATTGGTAGACACGTAAGATTCAGGTTCTTATGCCGTAACAAGCGTGGGGGTTCGAATCCCTCCGGGTGCACCACTCTCCCTTTGGCCTTTGATTGGGCAAGAGGTGTCTGCTCCCGGCTTTTTGCACTTCGAGATTATGGAGGGGAGGAGCGCGCGCAGGGGCGGGGTTTTCCACGGCGTGGAAAGAAAGTTTCCATGGCGTGGAAAAGTTGGCGAAAAGTTTTCCATGGCGTGGAAAAGTGCGGTAAGCTAACAAGATGGCTTTGATTTTTCAGACCGGGGCGCGTAAGGCGGGCGCGGATGGACCCGTTGCGGCCCGCGTGTCGGGCGCGGACGTGGTTGGCCGGAGCGGGGGGAGCCTGGTGGGCGTGCGGCGGGCATGGCGCCGGTGGATGTGCTGGGCGGTGGTCGCTCTTTGGGGGGCGGCGGCGGCGGGGGATGTGGCGGTGAAGATTGGCAACCCGCTGCTGGCCAAGTTTCCGGCGGGCGGGAATGCGCGTCCGCGGTCGATCTGGGATTTGCAGGTTTTTGACGACAAACTCTATCTGGCGCACGGGGATTACTGGAGCGATGCGGGTCCCATTGATGTGTGGACCTACACGGGCGACGGCACGAACTTCGTGAAAGAGTACACGGTGCAGGAGGAGATGATCTGGGATTTCTTCGTGCAAGGGGACTGGTTGTTCATTCCGGGGGTAGATACGGAGGAGAATGGGCCAAACCTCGAAAGCGCGTATATGAAAAGAGCGGGGGCGACGAATGCATGGGTTAAAAAGACTATTCTGCATGGGGCGAGGCACTCTTATGATGTAGCACTTTTTCAAGACCGGTTGTTTGCGAGTGTAACCCTAACCAACAAAACGGGGCGCACGATGGTTTCGAGCAACATGGGGGATAGCTGGTCGGTGCTGACGCATCAGTATAGCGCGCTGATTCCGTTTGATGATTTTTTATTTCTGCAGGGGGGGACCAATTATGTGTATGACGGGACAAAGCTGACGAAGGTGACGCCGGATGTGAAGTTTGGTCAACTGGCCATGGCGCGGCGGGCGCGGGCGGAGGAGACGCTGGTGTATGCTTATCCGGCGAGGTGGGCGCTGGGGGAGACGAAGCTGTATGCGATTACGGCGGCGGAGATTTTGTCGGGCGGCGCGGCGGAGGAGATCGGGGCATTTTCGGGGACGTGCGTGCGGGATGTGCTGGAGCGCGACGGTTTGTGGTATGTGATGACGGCGGAATCGGTGCCGGAGCAGACCTATTGCGGCAGGATTTTTGTCTCGGACGACTTGACGCACTGGTGGCAGGCAACCGAGTTCACGGCGCCGGAGGTTCCGCTGTCGTTCGAGCTATACCGCAACCGGTTTTATGTGGGGCTGGGAGGGGTGTTGCCCGACCCTCGGGACAGCCTGGTGGCTCCTGAGGCGGGGAGCATTTGGCGCGTTGAACCGTCCGGGGTGGAGCTGGCGGCGGGGCTGGATGACGACCCGGGCGCGGTCTGGCAGGTGGCGGGTCCGCCGGGGCTGGTGTTTACGGTTGAAGCGACTTCGAGCCTGGTCGTGCCGCAGTGGGAGGCGATCGGGACGGTGCAGTCGGCCAGTGGGTTGGCGGGGTTCGTGGATCCGGAAGCGGATGAGCATCCCGTGCGATATTACCGGGTGGTTGTCCGATAGCCCGCGCGGCGGCGGGGGGCGGGCGGGGATTGCGGTGCTTGTCGTGAGCGGGCTTTTTTGTTTCACTGATGCGAATTCTTGACTCGGGCGCTATGTCGGAAAAACGAACAACAGAGGCACTGAACCGGGCGGACGCGGAGTTTGAACTGACGCTGCGGCCGGGTCGTTTTGCCGACTTTGTGGGGCAGGCCAAAATCCGCGAGCGCCTCGAGTTGAGCGTGGCCGCGGCCAGCGAGCGGGGCGAGTCGCTGGATCACGTTTTGCTGTGTGGCCCGCCGGGGCTGGGCAAGACCACCTTGGCCTATATTCTCGGAACGGCGATGGGCGCGGACGTCAAGGCCACGAGCGGGCCGGTGCTGGCCAAACCGGCCGACCTGGCCGGCATGCTGACCAATCTCGAGCGCGGCGACATCCTGTTCATTGACGAAATCCACCGCATCCAGAAGAGCGTGGAGGAATACCTTTATTCCGCCATGGAGGATTACGTTATTGATATCGTGCTGGATCAGGGGGTGCACGCGCGCAGTGTGCGGCTGAATCTGCCGCGCTTTACGCTGGTGGGGGCCACGACCCGCAGCGGGCTGCTCAGCGCGCCGATGCGCTCGCGCTTCGGCACCACTCACCGACTGGATTATTATTCGACGAACGAACTGGCGGAGGTGGTCGGGCGCAGCGCGCGGATTCTGGACGTGGATATGGCGGACGACGGCGCGCGCGAGATCGCCAAGCGCTCGCGGGGGACGCCGCGCGTGGCCAACAACCTGCTGCGCTGGGTGCGCGACTACGCCCAGATCCGGGCGGGCAACCGTATTGATCGCGAGGTGGCCGACCGCGCGTTGGCCATGCTGGACGTGGACCGCCACGGACTCGACGAGATGGACAAGCGCATCCTGCGCACCATTGTCGAAAACTATCAGGGCGGCCCGGTCGGCCTGAACACCATCGCGGTTTCGGTGGGCGAGGAGCCGGGCACCCTCGAGGAAGTGTATGAGCCGTTTTTGATCCAGCAGGGCTTGCTGGCGCGTACGCCCCAGGGGCGCACCGCCACGGCGGCGGCCTTTCAACTGCTGGGTGTCGCGCCGCGCGGCGGCCAGGAGGATCTGTTTTAGCCATGAAGATACTGGTGACCGGCGCGGCGGGGTTTATTGGGTTTCATGTGGCCCGGACTCTGCTGGAACGCAGCGACGAGGTGGTCGGGTTTGACAACCTCAACGCCTATTATGACGTGACGCTCAAGGAGGCGCGCCTGGCGCAGTTGACCCCGCACAACGCCTTCACGTTTGTGAAGGGCGATCTCGTGGATGCGGCGGCCGTTCGGGAGCTGTTCGTGGCGCACAACTTCGAGGTGGTCATCAATCTGGCGGCGCAGGCGGGCGTACGCTATTCCCTCGAGCATCCCGAGGCCTACATTGACAGCAACGTGTCCGGCTTCATGAACATTCTGGAGGCGTGCCGCCACGCGCGGACGCCGCATCTGGTCTATGCCTCGAGCAGCTCGGTTTACGGCCTCAACGCGAGCCTGCCCTTTTCCGTGCGCGACAACGTGGATCATCCCGTCTCGCTCTATGCCGCCACCAAAAAAGCCAACGAGCTGATGGCCCACACCTATGCCCACCTCTACGGCCTGCCGGTGACCGGCCTGCGTTTTTTCACCGTGTATGGCCCCTGGGGGCGCCCCGACATGGCCCTGTTCAAGTTCACTCGCGCCATTCTGGCCGGCGAGCCTATCGAGGTGTACAACCACGGCCACATGCGCCGCGATTTCACCTATATTGACGACATCGTGCAGGGCGTGATTCGCACGGCCGACCAGCCCGCGCAGCCCGATCCGGCCTGGGACCCCCACGCGCCCAATCCCTCGACCAGCCCCGCGCCCTACCGCCTCTACAACATCGGCAATCACACCCCGGTCGAGCTCGACCGCTTCATCGCGATCATCGAGGAGGCGCTCGGCAAGCCCGCCATCCGGAACAACCTGCCGATGCAGCCCGGCGACGTCCCCGCCACCTGTGCCAATGTTGACGACCTGCGCCAGGCCGTCGGTTTCGCCCCCGCCACTCCCCTCGAAACGGGTGTTGCCCGTTTTATCGAGTGGTATAAACAGTATTATCGGGTCTCCACTTGAACCCCGCCCAACCCATGTTTCCACGCCATGGAAAACTTTTTGGAGATTTTTCCACGCTATGGAAACTTTCTTTCCACGCTGTGGAAAAACTGGCCCCTTTTCTCCACGCCATGGAAAACTTTTTGGAGATTTTTCCACGCTATGGAAAGTTTTGCTGCCGCTGCGCTCGCCAAGGCTCGCTCGCTCGCCCGGCATTCGCCGTGCGCTATAGACCTCGCGTTCGCCATGCGTCCAACACGTTGGACTTTGGCTCTGCACTCGGCTATTCCCCGCCATGGAAAACCGATTATTTGCACGACGCTTGAAAGGATAGAGCAATGGCTACGACGGTTTTGATTGGTGCCCAGTGGGGCGACGAGGGCAAAGGCAAGATTATTGATGTGCTGACGGAGGGCGTGGATTGGGTGGTGCGGGCGCAAGGGGGCAACAATGCCGGTCATACGGTTGAGGTGGGCGAGGAGCGCTTCGTGCTGCACCTGGTGCCCTCGGGTATTCTGCACGAGGGCAAGCGCTGCGTGATCGGTAATGGCGTGGTGATTGATCCGGTGGCGCTGGTTGAGGAAATCCAGGGCATTGTCGAGCGCGGCTTTCCCGTGCGCGGGCGTCTTTTTATCAGTGATCGCGCGCATGTGGTGTTTCCTTATCACCGGATGCTGGACGCCCAGGGCGAGGCGCGCCGCGCCAAGGGCGAGCAAATCGGCACCACCCAGCGCGGCATCGGCCCGACCTATAGCGACAAGGCCGCCCGCTTTGGCCTGCGCATGGCCGACTTGCGCGATCCCGCGTTTCCGGAGCTGCTGCGCGCGCGGGTCGCGGAGAAGAATCGCGTGCTGGAGGCGGTGGGCGCGCCGGTGGTGGATGCCGAGGAGGTGCTCGCCAGCACCAAAAAGGCGCTCGAAACGCTCTGCCCGCTGGTCTGCGACACCATTCCCATGCTTCATCAGGCTCTGGCCAATGGCGAGAGCATCCTTTTCGAGGGCGCTCAGGGCATCATGCTGGATATTGATTTTGGGACCTATCCGTTTGTGACCAGCTCCAACGCGTGCAGCGGGGGCGCGGCCACCGGCTCGGGCGTGCCGCCGAACCGCATGGACCGCGTGGTGGGGGTGCTCAAGGCCTATACCACCCGGGTGGGCGAGGGGCCGTTCCCCACCGAGCTGTTTGACGCACAGGGCGAGGAGCTGCGCCGCGCCGGACGCGAGTTTGGCGCCACCACCGGACGCCCCCGCCGTTGCGGCTGGTTCGATGCCGTGGTGGCCCGCCATGCGGTGATGACCTGCGGTGTGGACGAGTGGGCGCTGACCAAGCTGGATGTGCTCGACGGCTTCGATACTTTGCGCCTGTGCGTGGCCTACGAGCTGGATGGCCGCCGCATTGACTACTTTCCCGCCAACATCCGCGAAGTCGAGCGCTGCGTGCCGATCTATGAGGACTGGCCCGGCTGGCCGGCCGACAGCACCCGCGGGGCGACGCGCTTCGAGGATCTGCCCGCGGCGGCCCGGCGCTATATCGCGCGCATCGAGGAGCTGACCGCCACGCCGGTGGGCATTCTGTCGGTCGGGCCGCGCCGTTCCGAGACCATCTTTCGCGAGGCCGCGCCATGACCCCCCCGCCTGCCAAGCCGCCTTCCCCGGAGGTGCCGCGCCATGTGGCCATCATCATGGATGGCAACGGGCGCTGGGCGAGTCAGCGGGGCAAGTCGCGGCTGTTTGGACATCGGGCGGGGGCGGAATCCTTGCGCGCGGTCCTGCGCGCCTGTCGCGATCACGGCGTGGACTATCTGACGGTCTATGCCTTTAGCACCGAGAATTGGGTGCGCCCCAAGGCCGAAGTGGACGGGCTGATGAGCCTGTTGCGCACCTTTCTGCGGCGCGATGAGCACGAGTTGCACGAGAACGAGGTGCGCCTGCACGCCACCGGACGCTTGGAGGGTCTGTCTCCCGGCGTGCGCAAAGAGCTGTTTCGCGTTATCGAGGCCACCCGCAACTATGACAAGGGCCACCTCATTCTGGCCCTCAACTATGGGGGGCGGACCGAAATTGTGGATGCGGCCTGCGCGCTCGCCCGGAAGGTCCAAGCCGGGGAGCTCGAACCGGAGGCCATTGATGAGGCGGCTCTCTCGGCTCACATGTATTTGCCGGAGATCCCCGATCCCGACCTCATGATTCGCACCAGCGGCGAGCTGCGCCTGAGCAACTTTCTGCTGTGGGAACTTTCCTACGCCGAGTTTTATTTTACGGAAACCCTCTGGCCCGACTTCCGCGAGGAGCAGTTCGCCGAGGCTCTCGCCGCCTACGCGGAGCGCTCGCGCCGTTTTGGAGCGCCCTCATGAGTCGGTTGCCCGCGATCAAACATCGCCTGGCCAGCGGCCTGTCTATTGCGGCGGTGCTTTTCGCGATTTTCTTTCTGGCACCGGACATTGTTGCGCCGTTCGTCTTGGCGGGGCTGGCGGCTCTGATGGCGTTCGAGTTCTACGCCATGATCAAGTCCGGCGGCATTCCCAATTTCAACTATTTCGGCGCGCTGTTCAGCGTGATGCTGGTGTTGGCGCCGTGGTTGGAGCCGCGCGGCTTCGCCAGCGCCGGCACCTGGGATGCGCTGATCCTGTTTTTGCTGATCATCGGGATTTTTCTGCGGCAGTTTCCGCAGAAGGACAATCCCGCGCCGCTCCAGACGATTGGCGGCACCCTGTTTGGCGTGCTGTACGTGGGTCTGCTCTGGAACTTCATGAGCAAGCTGATGGTCTATCAGCGTCCGGTTGATTTTGCCGGTTCCATCTACTGGCCCGGGCGCTGGCTGCTATTGTATGCGGTCTTTGCGGCCAAGTTCACGGACATCGGCGCCTATCTCGTGGGTTGCGCCATCGGTCGCCACAAGTTGATTCCGCGCATCTCGCCGGGCAAGTCGTGGGAGGGCGTGTTTGGCGGGATGGCGATCGGTACGCTGGCGGGTTTTCTGCTGGTTTGGGGAATGGAGCACACATCCGTACCCTTTAGCGCCCTCGGGTTGACGCCGTTGCGGGCGATTCCGCTGGGGCTGTTTCTCTCGGTTTGCGCCGTGGTGGGCGACCTGGTCGAATCGCTCTTCAAGCGTGCGGCCAACGTCAAGGACTCGGGCGGCATCGTGCCCGGGATGGGCGGCACGCTGGATGTGCTCGACAGCATTTTGTTCACCGCGCCCGGGGTCTATCTGTTCCTGCGGCTGGCGGCTTGAACCGGCGGCGCGGCGCTCATGCGGGCTGTTTGTTTTCGGGTGAGGACGCTTCCGGGTTTTGCGCCGGAGGGCAAAATGCCCTATCCTGGATTATTCATCAACATGGATGAAAGTATTGTTATTTACTGCAGGGCAGTATGATGCGGAAATAATCATGAAAAATTCGGTTTTCATCCATGTTGACCCAAGGCACGACGATTCCAGTCCATCTGCTTTGTTCTGCGGGGTTCGCTGTATGCCAATACAGCTTCACCCCGCCCGCCTCGCATCTGAACCGGACTTGTCGCGTGCATAATTCAGGCTATACTCCCGCGGCAGATTCTGAAATGTGGCAACCATGACGTTTGTATTCCCCATATTGGCCATCGTTTTTTTGTTCGGCCTGAGCATTTTCGTGCACGAGCTGGGGCACTTTCTCGCGGCGCGCGCGCTGGGGATGGTGGCGGATGTGTTCTCGATCGGGATGGGCCCCGCGCTGTGGAAGCGCAAGGCGGGCGGCACTGTCTGGAAAATCGGGGCGATTCCCTTTGGCGGCTATGTGGCTTTGCCGCAGATGGCGCCCAACTCCATTCTCGAGGGGGACGGCGGCGATGCCGGCTCCGAGGCGCGCGACCTGCCGGCCATCGCGCCTTGGCGCAAGATTGTGGTGGCGCTGGCGGGCGCGGCGGGCAATTTTGTTTTCGCTTTTTTGCTGGCCGCGGTGGTGTGGGTGGCGGGCAAGCCGTCCTCGCTGCAGGAACTCAACGCGGTGATTGGCTATGTGGCCGAAGACAGCTCCGCAGCCGCCGCCGGCCTGGCGCCGGGCGACGAAGTCATCGCGCTCAACCAGCGGCCGATCGCCACCTGGCTCGATTTGAGCGAGGCCGCCGCTCTCGCGCCGAATGACGAGGTGACCCTGCGGGTCCGCACGGTGGGCGGCGACGAGCGCGACATTGTTCTCGAGCTGGTCGCGACCGACTACGGCCTGCGTGTTTTGCCGGGCTTGGCGGGGCAGGACCCCTGCCATGTGGCCGCGCTCATGCCGGGGCTGGGCGCCGAGCAGGCCGGTATCCAGCCCGGCGACCAAATCCTGCGCTATGGCGATCAGGAGATCCACAGCCGCGCGCACCTCAGCCAATTGGTCGAGGGCGCGGGGACCGAGCCCGTAGAGGTCACCGTGCGGCGGGGGGGGCGCGAGCTGGTCATTCCCGTGGCTGCGCGCTACGACGAGGACAGCCAGCGCTATCTTCTCGGCATCCAGTTCAACATCCTGAGCGACCTTGATTTTACGACCCGCTCGCATCCGACGCCCTGGGCGCAGGTCAAGAGTCATGCCGGCAGCATCTTCCGGGTGCTGCGCGCGCTGGCCACTCCTTCGACTTCCGGTGCTGCGGCGGGCGCGGTGGGCGGCCCCATCTTCATTCTCATGATGCTGTGGCTGATGATCAAATCCAGCTTCATTTTGGGGCTGTGGTTCACCGGGCTGCTCAATGTCAATCTGGCCATCATCAACCTGTTGCCTGTGCCCATTCTGGACGGCGGCCATGTGGTCATGAATCTCTACGAGTGGATCGCGCGGCGTCCTCCGCCCGCGCGGGTGCTCAACTTCCTGGCCCACGCCTTCGCGGTGCTGTTCATCGCGCTGTTTCTGGCCCTGACCTTCCGTGACAGCGTCCGGCACCTGCTGCCCCCCCTGCGCCACTGGTTCGGCGGCTGAAGGCAACGGGTCGTTTGGGGGGATGAACCGCGACTGAACGCGGCGAAACGTCACGCGTCCGCTGTGAAACAACGTTGACGATTGGGCCCAAAGTCCAGAGAAATCACATCCTGTGTTTGGAGAGAATGCGGGTCATCAAGGGCAACATAGATTTGACATGAATTAACCTATAGGTTAAGTAAGGGGCGTCCGATTTGATTTGGTTTTGGGACCGAATCAAGCGGCACCGAGGAGGCGACCATGAACAACATTATTCGTGAACCAGATGGCTACCGTTTTGAGGAGGCGTTGGAATGCGCGAAGCAAGAGAGCGCTTATTGGGGGGAAAGCCTTCGACTTGCCATTGCCGAACGGATGGTTCGAGCTTTAGACGAACAAAATATTACGCGGAGTGAGCTGGCGGGTCGCATGGGGGTTTCCGCGGCGTACATCACCAAGATGCTTCGGGGGCATGCCAACTTGACCTTGAACAGCTTGGCTAAAATGGCATTTGCGCTGGATTTGAAGTGGGAGTTTATCTTGCTTCCTAAAGAAGCCAGTCTGGAACCTTATGTCCGGCGTGATGAGGAGGGGATGTCCACCATCCATGTGGCGGAAGCAGAGACGATAGAAGGACGGGGACAGCCGCTGGTTGTACAGCAAGATGAATATGGGCGAAAACGTCCTTTGGGAACGAGATATAAGAAGCGCAAGATTGCAGAAAAACCTAAAACGGATCGGGCTTTGCCGAAAAGGAAAAGGAAGCGCACAGCACAACGAAGTTAGACGCTGCGTTAGAACCCGCGTCAGTAGATGGTGTGTTGAGGAAAAAAGGGGGGGGTGGTACCCCGGGCGCGGCTCGAACGCGCGACCTGCGGATTAGGAATCCGCCGCTCTGTCCTACTGAGCTACCGGGGCGTGTGGCTGGAGCTCCGTGAGGGGAGTAGACCAGAAGCAGGGGCGGGCATCAAGTCCGCGGTGGCGCGCGCAATTGGCGTTGCGCGGGCGGGGGGGATGGTTTAGGCTCCACCGTGGATGAAAGCGATGGGATTCATCATGGCGGTTCTGCTGCTGCTGGCGGCGGCGGCGGGTTACGCGTCGCAGCCCAAAACACTGGAAGATTACCAGGTGATCTTGGACCGCAAGCCGTTTGGCGCGCCGCCAGCGGAGGGGTCGGTGCAGCAGGTGATCCGGGTGGAGGAGTCGTTCGCGGCGACGATGATTTTGTCGGGGATTTATGAGGAGGAGGACGGCAATTTCCGCGCGGCGATCGTGGACAAGAAGGACAACAGCTATTTTTCGATTTCGGTGGGGCACACGAACGCGGAGCGGCAGATTGAGCTGCTGGACGTGGACTATGACAATGAGGAGGCCGCGCTGAAGAAGGGGGACGAGGTGGTCGTGCTGCGGATGGGCGGCGCGGCGGCGTCGCAGGTGCTGACGACGGCGGAGACGGAAACGCGGATGAAGGAGGCTGCCGAGCGGCGCACTTCGTATGCAGAGCGGAGGCGTCAGCGCGCGCTGGAGCGGGCGAAACCGGTGGAGATTCCCAAGCCGATTTATACCGGCGCGGAGCTGGAGCGGCATCTGCAGGATTATCAGATGGAGACGATCCGGCAGGGGTTGCCGCCGTTGCCGGTGCAGTTGACGGCGGATCGGGACGCGCAGCTGGTGGCGGAGGGGTTTTTGGAGCCGGTGGATGAGGATGGGTATATTACGGAGTATGTGGATGATGAGGAGGAGCTCTATTACGATTACGACTACGATTACTAACTTGTAGTCGGTTGGGGGGTGGCGGTTGTCGGGGGGGCGGGTGTGGGTTAGAAGAGGGCTTGGGGCGGGGGGGCGGGGGTGATGAGGTCGGGGGTGTTGTGGTGGACGCTGTTGACGCGAAGGCTGACGCAGTGGGTTTGGAGGTCGGTGCAGCTCTCGCGGAGGAGGTCGGGGAGGCTTTTGGGCGGGGTGGCTGGGTCAAGCCACGCGGCCTGCTGCGCGGGGTTGAGGACGACGGGCATGCGGTGGTGGATGGTGGCCAGGGCGGGGGTGGCCGCGGTGGTGAGCATGGCGCAGGTTTCGAGGGGGGTGTCGGTTGCGCGGGGCGGGGCCCAGAGTCCGGCCAGCGCCAGAACGGGGTGGGCGGGGGAGTGGAAGTAGTAGGGCTGGGGGGTGAGCTGGCCGGTCGGGGTTTCGGCGCGTTCGGTTTGGCTCCACTCGTACCAGCCGAGCGCGGGGAGCAGGCAGCGGCAGGCGCGTAGGCTGTCGCGCCACATGGGTTTGGAGGCGGCTTCTTCGGCGCGGGCGTTGAAGGCGAGGGCGGGGGGCGCGGGGCGGTTCCACCAGGCGGGGATCAGGCCCCAGCGGGCGGGGCGCAGCTGCCAGGCGCCATCGCCGGCGAGAGCCAGGATGAGGATGGTTTGGGTGGGGGCGACGTTGTAGTTGGCGGGCGCGGGGGGGAGGGTGGTGACGGCCCCGGGCCAGTTGGCGAGGATGTCGTTGACTGCCGGCAATACATAGCGTCCGCACATGCGGGCAACCCTACGCAATGGCGCGGAGGGCGGTCAAGGGGCGGACCAGTTTCCGATTGAGACGGGGCGGGGGGCGGGATATGATAAATGGATGAGTGCTAGCAGGCATGAGACGGGGCCCGCGGTGGATCCGGAGAGGTCGTTGCGGGTTCTTTTGGTGGCGTCGGAGTGCGCGCCCTATGCCAAGTGCGGCGGGCTGGGCGACGTGGTGGCGAGTTTGCCGGAGGCATTGCGCGGGCTGGGCGTGGACGCGCGGATCATGCTGCCGCTGTACAGCTCGATTTCGAAGAAGGCGTACGGCCTGACGGAGGAGGCGCCCTGTCTTGTGCAATGCGGGGGGGGCGAGCAGAACGGCTGCGGGGTGTGGGGCGGGACAACGGCGGGGGGCGTGCCGGTCTGGTTTATCGAGCACAACCGCTATTTTGCCCGGAGCGGGATTTATGACCACTTTGGCGCGGAGTATGGGGACAACGCGTTCCGGTTCGGTTTGCTGTGCATGGCGGCGGCGCAGGTGTGCCGCGACCGGCAATGGATTCCCGACGTGGTGCATGTGCACGATTGGCCGACGGCGATTTTCCCGGCGCTGCTGGATGCCTGGCGGGTGGCGGGGGAGCCGCTGGGGCGGGCGGGGAGCGTGCTGACGATTCATAATCAGTCGTATCAGGGCTATTATCATCCGTCGGTGCTGGGCTATCTGGGGCTGGGGCCGGAGTATTTTACGCAAGACCGCTTGGAGGCGTGGGGGAAGATCAATCTGCTGAAGGGCGGGATTGTGATGGCGGACGCGGTGACGACGGTGTCGCCAACCTACGCGAAGGAGGTGCTGGGCGAGCCGGGCGGCAACGGATTGTCGGACTATCTGCAGGCGCGCGGACGCGATTTTGAGGGCATTTTGAACGGGGCGGATTACGGGGAGTGGAATCCGGAGAAGGATCCCTGGATCCCGGCGAATTACCGGGAGGGGGATCTCGATGGGAAACGGCTGTGCAAAATGGAACTGCAGGCGCAGATGGGGTTGAACGCCGATGCCGAAGCGCCGCTGTTCGGCATTGTGACGCGGCTGACCGCTCAGAAGGGGACCGGGCTGATGCGCGAGGTGCTGCCGCGAATGTTGAATGAGAAGTCGATGCAGTTGGTGGCGCTGGGGTCGGGCGAGCACGCGGATGAGGATTTCTTCCGCTGGCTGGCGCAGGCCTATCCGGGGCGGGTCGGGGTGACAATCGGCTATTCGAATGAACTGGCGCACCGGATTCAGGCGGGGGCGGACTTCTTTTTGATGCCGTCGCTGTTTGAGCCGTGTGGTCTGGCGCAGATGTATTCGCTGCGCTACGCGACACTGCCGGTGGTGAACGCGACGGGCGGGCTGGATGACACCATCGAGGCCTATGACGCCAAGACGGGCGCGGGGACGGGCTTTAAGTTTTATGAACCGGACGGGGAGGCGTTTTTCGCGGCGTTGGCGCTGGCGGTGGACACCTGGGAGGCGCGTCCACATCATATCGCGGGGATGCGCGGGCGGGCAATGAGGGTTCGCTTTGATTGGGCGGACTCGGCGCGGCGCTATGTCGAGGTGTACCGGCGGGTTGCGCTGAAACGGGCCTGAGCGCGGAGGGCGGGCGCGTGAAAACGGCGGGCATTGTGCTGGCGGCGGGTGCGTCGCAACGGATGGGATTTCCAAAGGCGCTGCTGCGGGGCGCGGATGGCGTGCCGCTGGCGGCGCGCCAGGCGCGGTTGCTGCGGGCGGGGGGGTGCGAGCCGGTGGTGGTGGTGGTGGGGGCGGAAGCGGCGCGTGTGCGCGCCGCGCTGCCGGAGGATGTGACGGTGGTGGAGAATGCGCGCTGGGCGGAGGGGCGGGCGACTTCGCTGCAGGCGGGGCTGCGGGCGGTGATGGGCGCGGGGGCGGGCGGCTTTCTGGTATTGCCGGTGGACGCGGTGGGGGTGCGGGTGGAGACGGTGCGGAGGGTGCTGGCGGCGGCGGCGGGGGGCGGGGCGGAGGTGTGGCGGCCGGTGTGCGGGGGGGTGAAGGGGAATGTGCTGTGGGTGGGGGCGGCGGTGGCGGGGGAGGTGTTGGAGTTGGGGGCGGGGGAGCGGGTGGATGTGTGGGCGCGGGGGGTGGAACGGGCGGTGGAGGTGGGGGATGAGGGGGTGTTGCGGAATGTGAATACGCCGGAGGAGTGGGCGGAGGTGGAGGGCGGTTGATCGGGTGGGTGGTGTGTGCGGGATTCCAAAGGGCATAGGGGGCGAAGGGGACACAGGAGAGGAAGGAGAGAGGGGGGGCAGAGCATTTTCATCAATTCTGTAGCCGTTTTATCTACTGCATTGGGGTTGGCCGTCGTCAGGCTGCATCGAAATATTGGCCCAGCCCAATTCGCTACGACCTCCCGGCTACATTATTTCTTCAAATGCTCTAGGCTTCGGCGGCGACGCGGAGGTGTTCCATGATGAATTGGCGGCGGTCGGGGGTGTTGCGTCCCATGTAGAAGCGGAGGAGGTTGGCGACTTTGTGCTCGAAGGTGACTTCGACGGGGGTGAGGCGCATTTTGGCGCCGATGAATTGCTTGAATTCGTTGGGGGAGATTTCGCCGAGGCCCTTGAAGCGGGTGACTTCGGGCTTGGAGAGGGCGGCGATGGCTTTGTCGCGTTCGGCCTCGGAGTAGCAGTAGCGGGTTTCCTTGGTGTTGCGGACGCGGAAGAGGGGGGTCTCGAGGATGTAGAGGTGGCCGGCGTGGACGAGGGGTTCGAAGAAGCGCAGGAAGAAGGTGAGGAGCAGGTTGCGGATGTGGAGACCGTCAACATCGGCATCGGTGGCCATGATGATTTTTTGGAAGCGCAGGCCGGCGAGGGACTCCTCGATGTTGAGGGCGCGCATGAGGTTGTAGAGCTCTTCGTTGGTGTAGATGGCGTCGCGGTTGAGCTCGGCGACGTTGAGGGGCTTGCCGCGGAGGGTGAAGACGGCCTGGGTCATGACCTGGCGGCAGGCGGTGATGGAGCCGGCGGCGGAGAGGCCCTCGGTGATGAAGAGCATGCTGTCGAGGCCGCGTTTGCGCGAGGCGTTGAGGTGCACCTTGCAGTCCTTGAGCTGGGGGATGCGGATGCTGGTGGCCTTGGAACGCTCGCGGGCGAGTTTTTTGACGGTCTGCAGCTCTTTGCGCAGGGCGCGGGACTCCTCGATTTTTTTGACGATGATTTCGGCGGTTTCGGGGTTGCGGTGGAGCAGGTCGGCCACGATGTCGCGGATTTGGGCGACGAGTTCGGAACGGATGTCGGCGTTGCCAAGTTTGTTTTTGGTTTGGGACTCGAAGACGGGGTCCTTGAGGCGGATGGAGATGGCGCCGACCATGGACTCGCGGACATCGTCGCCGTCGAAGCGCGATTTGGCGAATTCGTTGACGCCTTTGAGGAGGCCTTCGCGGAAGGCGGAGAGGTGGGTGCCGCCGTCGTTGGTGAACTGTCCGTTGACGAAGGAGTAGAAGGTCTCGTTGAAACGCTGGGTGTGGGTGAAGGCGATTTCGAGGGTGGGGGCGCGGTAGTGGAGGGGGGGGTAGGTGGCTTCTTCGCCGACTTCCTCGAGGACGAGGTCAATCAGGCCGTTTTGGGAGACGATGCGCTCGCCGTTGTAGATGAGGACAAGGCCGGCGTGGAGGCAGGCATAGAGGCGCAGGCGGCGCTGGACCAGATCGTCCACATAGGCGGATTTGCCGAAGATTTCGGGGTCGGGTTCGTACTCGATGAGGGTGCCGTCGGGTTCGCCGGGGGCTTTGCCGGAGGTTTTCTTGAGGAGTTCGCCACGGGCGAAGCTGGCGCCGGAGAAGCGGCCCTCGCGGTGGGACTGGGCGAAGAAATGGGTGGAGAGGGCGTTGACGGCCTTGGTGCCGACGCCATGGAGGCCGACGCTGAACTGGAAGACGTCGTCGTTGTATTTGGCGCCGGTGTTGATGCGGGAGACGCAGTCAATGACCTTGCCGAGGGGGATGCCGCGGCCGAAGTCGCGCACGCGCACGCGGGCGCCCTCGATGGGGATTTCGATTTTCTTGCCGTGGCCCATGATGAATTCGTCCACGGCGTTGTCGATGACTTCCTTGAGGAGGATATAGATGCCGTCGTCGTATTGGGTGCCATCGCCGATGCGCCCGATATACATGCCGGTGCGCTTGCGGATGTGCTCGATGGCGGAAAGCGTCTGGATTTTGCTTTCGTCGTAGATGTGTTTTTGCTTGGCCATGGGAGGAATCGTGGTTGGAGGGTCGGGAGGCTAAGGCCGCCAGAGATAGAGGTGGCGGGGGGAGGTGGCCGCAGTGACGATGGCGTTGAGGTTGGGCAGCGGGTTCCGCGCGCCAAAGAGGCGGGCGAGGAAACCGGTGTCGTCTTCGTAGGTTACGACGCGGACTTTGCTGACCTGGAGGAGGCGGGTGGTCTCGTTGACGGCGTCTTCCCAGTAGCCGATGGCGTCGATGAGGCGGAGGTCGCGGGCTTCCTGCGCGGTGAAGATGCGGCCATCAGCGAAGGGGCGCACCTTTTTGACGGGCAGCTTGCGGCTTTCGGCGACGAGCTGTACGAAGCGGTCGTGCATGGAGTCCACGGTGGCCTGCAGGAGGGCGCGCTGCTCGGGGTCCACCGGATGGAAGGGGTTGAGCAGGTCCTTGTTGGCGCCGGACTTGATGGTGGTGTCGGTGACGCCGAGTTTTTCGCTGAGGCCCTGAATGTTGAGGGTCTGCATGATGACGCCGATGGAACCGATGGTGGCGGTGGGCTGAGCCACGATATAGTCGGCGGGCAGGGCGATGTAGAGTCCGCCGGAGGCGGCCAGGTCGCGCACATGGGCGATGATGACGCGGTCTTCGCGGCTCTCCTTGAAGCGCGTCAGTTCGCGATGGATCTCATCGGCGGCAGTGACTTCGCCGCCGGGCGAGTCCACCTCGAAGAGGATGGCGGCGACTTTTTTGTCCTGCCGGGCGGCGCGGATTTGCCGGATAGTGGCTTCGACGGGATCGCTGTGGCCGAAGATGCCGGCATCGAGGTGGCGGGTGAGGATGCCGCTGAAGGCAATGCGGACAACCTTGGTGGTGCCGGAGCCCCAGGAGTGGGTTTCGCTGAAGGTGGGATATTCGTCCTCGCCCTTATCGCTGGTTTTGGTGGTGGAGACATCGGAGATGATTTCGACGGCGGCCAGGTTGATCAGCACGCTGAAGGCCAGCAGGGCGCTCAGGATGACGAGTGCGGCCCAGAAGCCGAAGTGACGGCACTTGGGTTGATTGGGAGGATTGGGTCTATTGCGTTTCATGCGGTGGCCAGTCTAGCAGAGCGGGGGGCGGGGCAAAACCATAAAAGCATTTTTCGGTTCTTGAAGGGCGCGGGGGTGGGGTAGGGTAGAGTCCGTGCAGATTGCCTACTATATTTCCGCGCATGGCTACGGCCATGGCGTGCGCTCGTGCGACATCCTGGCGGCGCTGTTCGCGCGGCATCCCGGCGCGCGGGTGACGGTGACCACCGGTCTGCCGGAGTCGTTTTTGCGCAACCGGCTGCCGGAGGCGGGCGAGCGGCTGCGGGTGCGGGAGGGGGTGTTTGATGTGGGGATGGTGCAAAGGGATTCCATCCGAGTGGATGTGGAGGCGACGCTCGAGCAGGTGCTGGAGCTGACGGGGCGGCGGGCGGAGCTGGCGGCGGGCGAGGTTGATTTTTTGCGGGAGTCGGGCGCGGAGCTGGTGGTGGCGGATATTCCGGCGATGCCACTCGAGGCGGCCGCGAAGCTGGGTTTGCCGAGGGTGGCCATCGGGAACTTTTCGTGGGATTGGATTTATTCGCCGTTTGTGGAGCGCGACGCGCGCTGGCGGGGAGTGATTGACTTATTCGAGGAGGGGTATCGGCAGGCGGACTTGCTGCTGAAGCTGCCGTTCGCGCCGGAGATGCCGGTTTTTGCGCGGCAGGAGGAGGTGGGATTGCTGGCGCGGCCCGGCCGCAACAGGCGCGCGGAGCTGGCGCGGGCCACCGGCGCGGATCCCGCGAAGCGCTGGGTGCTGCTGTCGTTCACGACCCTGGAGTGGAACGACGAGGCGTTGCGGCGGGTCGAGGCGTTGGAGGGGTTCCAGTTTTTTACGGTCAAGCCGCTGGATTGGCCGGGGCGGCGCAACATCCATGGCGTGGCGCGCGAGGAGTTTATTTTTTCGGACGTGCTGGCCAGCACGGACCTGGTGGTGACCAAGCCCGGCTACGGCATTTTGAGCGACTGCGTGGCCAATGCCAAACCGATTGTTTACGCGGAGCGCGAGGATTTTATCGAGTATCCGGTGCTGGAGCGGGAATTGAAGCGGTTTTTGAAGCATGTGCATGTGCCAGCGGCGGATTTGTACGCGGGCCGGTTGGAGGCGGCGCTGGAGGCGGTCGGGTCAGCGCCCGAGCCGCGCGAGGTGTTGCGCGGTGGCGGCGCGGAGCAGGTGGCGGACCGGTTGATCGGCTTGTATTGATTAAGCCGGGGGGGCCATTTGCACTTTGCCGGCCGCGGTGGAGGCGGTGGCATAGGCGGGGGGGATGTCGCGCGCGTGGCGCACGTCCTCGATGGTGTAGAACGCGGAGGGGTCGTATTGGCTGAGAAGCTGCTGGAATTCGGGGAGCCGCTTGCGAGGCATGAGAGTGACGAGCACTTGCACCGGGCCGCGCGCGCCCTGGGCGTCCTGGAGGGTGACGCCGAAGCCGGCGGCGGAGAGCTGCCGGGGGAAGTCGCCGACGGGGTTGCCGCTGATGACGCGGACCAGCGCCCAGCCGACCGCGAGGCGTTCTTCGATGGACATCCCGGCCAGGGTGCCGAGGGTGAAGCCCAGGGCATAGGCGATGTAGGCCGTCCAGTGGGGCGCCCCGACCAGAATCTTCGAGACGACGACGATCCAGATCAGGATTTCGGTGAAACCGCAAATGGCCGCCAGCACCTTGCGTCCGCGCGCGATGAACGAGACGCGCAGGGTGCCCATGCTGACATCCACGATGCGGGTGACGACGATTAGAAGAAAATTGAACACGAGGGTCACGGCGAGGAATTACTGGGGCGGGGCCGCATCGAAAACTAAGGGATGGCGGGCGGCAGCGGATAGACCACGGGCGCCGGTTCGTGGGTGGAGGACGCGAAGTGCGGAGCCACGAGGAAATAACTGTAGATGAAGAAGCCGATCAGGGCCGCGCCGGCCAGAGTGAAAAGGAAGACGCGACGGAATGTGCTGGGGGCATAGCGTCCGTTGCGCAGAGCGACTGGCACAATGGAAATGAGCACGCCAGCGCCAAGGGCGAGGCCGATTCGAATCAGCAAATCTTTGAGAATATGAGCTGGCATATCCTGTTAGACTAGCACCGGGTGGGGGCGCTGACAAGCCGCGACAGCCGCGATTCGGCGAGCGGCGGGGGTGTCAGGTGGCCGGCCGGGCCAGCAGGCGGAGAACGAGGTCGTTGGCGGGGGTGGGGATCCCGTGGTGGCGGCCGAGACGGCTGACGGCGCCGGCGAACCAGTCGACTTCGGTGCGGCGGCCGGCTTCGACATCCTGGAGCATGGAGGTTTTGTCGTCGGGGCCGGCCTTGAGGATGATATCTGCGGCCCAAGCGGGGATGGAGAGGGCGTCGGGGATGCCCAGGGCCTGGGCGACCTGGGCGGCTTCGTCCATCAGGTTGCGGGCGAGCTGCATGGCTTCGGGGTCTTCGTGCAACCGGCGGCAGGGGGCGCGCAGGACGGCCTGGGCCTGGTTGATGCCGACATTGAGGATGAATTTACGCCATTGGGCGGCCACCATGTCGGCGGGGATTTCGTGACGGATGGCGCAGCGGGTGAAATAGTCGGAGACGGCCTGTACGCGGGGGGCGGGGGGGGTGTTGCGGGCTTCGCCGAAGACGATTTTATCGCCACCGCGCTGGATGACGTCGTGGCCCTGGCGCATGGAGCTGGAGCACTGGACGAAGCCGTGGAGAACGCGGTCCCGGCCAAAGGCGTCGGCGAGGATGTCCTGGGCCGAGATGCCGTTGAGGAGGGGGAGGATTTGGGTGCGAGGAGCGAGGAAGGGGGCGACGGAGGGGATGATGGCGGGGAGGTCGGCGGTTTTGGTGGCGATGAGGATGAGGTCGGCGGGGGGGCCGGGGTTGTCGGGGGTGACGTAGTTCAGGTGGAGGGGGCGGCCGTTGAGGGTGGGGGGGGCGGCCCGATAGCGGGCGATGCGGGCGGGGTCGGCGATGACGCGGAGGGTGTCGGAGTGGCGGGCCGTGATGTGGGCGGCGTAGAGGGTGCCGATGGCGCCGAGGCCGAGGAGGGCGGCGGTGGTGATGGGGGGGTGGGGGGCGGCGGTTGGCGGTGTCATGGGGTGTAGGCTATAGGATGGCGGGGGTGAGGGCAACGTTGGTATGCGGTGGTTGGTGGAGTGGGTGGTGGGTGTGGTGTGTGTGGGGGGGAGGAGATGAGGCGGCAAAGGATTTGGAAAAACGAGGCGGCAAAACCAAGGTGCGCCTTTTCCGCGCTGACGCGTCGAGGACGACCCTCGCGTACTTTCGTACTGCGAGGGATCGTCCGCGACGCGTCATCATCGTAAAATTCGCGCCTTATTTTGCCGCCCGTTAGCCAGTAGCTATTGCAACACTTGGGTTGTGTTCTAGCGTTTCTTCGCCTTTTGCTATATCCCGTGTCAAAAGTGACAGGATTTAGTCTGTCTGACAAGCCCAACTGCTGGATTTGGGCAGGGCGCCGCTATGGGGTCAGCCTCTGCCCGTCCCCGAAGGGGCGCCCCAAAGGGGCGAGGGCAGAGGCTGACCCCATAGCGGCGCGGATCTAGATGCGTCAGCTTCAGGAGCTTTCTTTAAGAAATTCTTCCATCGCTTCTCGCGCTGTCATCCACCCCAGGCACTTGCGTGGACGATCATTAAGGAAACTATCGATTTCGGTTTCCTCTGGTGCTCCAAACCCGTTGAATGAAGAACCTTTGGGATGAAGACGACGAACCAGACCGTTGGTGTTTTCATTGGTGCCCCTTTCCCACGAATGATAAGGATGGGCAAAGTACACCAAAGCGCCCGTCTCGCGCTCAATTTTCTGATGAAACGCAAACTCTTTGCCGTTGTCCAGGGTGAGGC
>JAAZFE010000011.1 GCA_012511885.1 Lentisphaerota bacterium
GGAGAGCTGTGCTCAAAATTCCTTATTCGACCCGCAACGCCTATGCAAAAGCATCCGCAGAACGATTCCACCCAATTCTTATCCCAAACCGCCCCTCAAAAACAGGTTGATGAATTATTCAGGCTAGCCTATCACGTTTGTGCCGCGCGGCAACTCTGCCGGGCGTGACGCCGCAACATCTTGGCAAGCGGAGCAACCGCGGACGGATTCAAGAAGTCGTCCTTTCCCGGATGAATGGCGCGGCGGGAGACGGGTTTGGCGCGCGTGTGGATTTACTTTTTGGCGCGGACTTCCTTGCCGGAAGGCTTGCTGTGGAGCTCGGTGTGTTTGGCCCAAACCGCCTCTTGCAGGGTGGCGAGAAGTTCCGGGTTGTTGCGCAGGTTTTCGCGGGCGGCGTCCCGGCCCTGGCCCAGTTGCTTGCCTTCATAGGATAGCCAGGTGCCCCGCTTGTCCAGCAGGCCAAAGTTGTTGGCGGCATCAATGACCGCGCCTTCACGGGAGATGCCCTCGGCGTAGAGGATGTCGAACTCGGCTTCGGTGAAGGGGGGGGCCACCTTGTTTTTGACCACCTTGACGCGGGTGCGGTTGCCCACCACCCGGCCGTCGCCGGCCTTGATGGCGGCAATGCGGCGGATGTCGAGCCGCACGGACGAGTAGAACTTGAGGGCGCGCCCGCCGGGAGTGGTTTCGGGATTGCCGAACATCACGCCGATTTTTTCGCGGATCTGGTTGGTGAAGATGCAGCAGGTTTTGGATTTGTCGAGGATGCCGGTCATTTTCCGCATGGCCTGGCTCATCAGGCGGGCTTGCAGACCCACGTGGGAGTCGCCGATTTGTCCTTCAAGTTCGGCACGCGGGGCCAGAGCGGCCACGGAGTCAATGACCACAATATCCAAGGAGTTGGAGCGGATGAGTTGGTCGGCAATGATGAGGGCTTCCTCGCCGGAGTCGGGTTGGGAAACGAGCAGGTTGTCAATGTCCACGCCGATTTTCCCGGCATAGGCCGGATCGAGGGCGTGCTCGGTATCAATGAAGGCGCAGACGCCGCCGTTTTTTTGGGCTTCGGCGATGATATGGAGCACAAGAGTGGTTTTGCCGGAGGATTCCGGGCCGAACACCTCGACGATGCGACCGCGGGGAACGCCGCCGATGCCCAGGGCCACGTCCAGGGTCAGGGCGCTGGTCGAGATGGCCGGGATTTGCGAGACGGCGCCTTCGCTGCCGAGGCGCATGATGGCGCCTTCGCCGAATTCTTTTTGGATTTGGGCCAGGACGGCGGTGAGAGCGGGGGGCAGTTGGCTGCCGGTGTCTTTTTTGGCTGAGGGGGTTGCTTTGGCGGCCATGGAAACTCTCCTTTTTTAGCTGGGCAATGGGTTGATCAAACTAACGCGGGGCAACGAACTATTGAGCAAGAGATGATAAGCACACATGGGGCCGTTGTTCAATGCCGAAAGTGGCGGCAGCCGGAGAAAGCCATGGCAATTCCCGCGGCATCGGCGGCGGCGATGCAGTCGGCATCTTTGACCGATCCGCCGGGTTCGACGATATGGCGAACGCCCCGGGCGGCCGCGGCTTCGATGTTGTCGGGGAAGGGAAAAAAGGCGTCGGAGACCAGCACGGCCCGGGCCATGGCGCGGGTGGGATCGAGGCCGCGGCGTTCGATGTTTTCGGCGGCTTTGGCGAGGCACAGCTTTTTCATGGCATCCACGCGGTTGGGCTGTCCGGCGCCCATGCCCAGGAGGGCGAAGCGGCCGGAGGCGTATTCCCAGGCGAGGACGATGGCGTTGGATTTGATGTGTTTGCCCACGCGGATGCCGAACCGGGCGAGGGGGCGCAGGTCGTCGGGGAACGGGGTTTGGGTGACCACGCGCCAATCTTCGGGCGCGAGGACGTCGGCATCCTGGAGAAGCATCCCGCCATGGATTTGGCGCATGATCCGCCGGGGTTGCGGCGCGCCGAGGCCGGCATCAAGGGATATGAGCCGGATGCGCTGCGATTTGGCTTTGAGAAACTCGAGGGCTTCGGGGGTGAACGCCGGAGCGATGAGGGCTTCGACGAAGCGGCCTTTGAGGACTTCGGCCACGGCAAGGTCAACGGGGCGGGTGACGGCAATGACCGAGCCGAAGGCGGAAACGATGTCGCCTTCCCAGGCGGCTTCGAGGGCTTCGGCCAGCGTGGCGCCGGTGGCGGCGCCGCAGGGGTTGGTATGCTTGACCACCACGGCGGCGGGGGTGTCGTGGAGCTCACGCGCGGCTTCCAGCGCGGCATCGGCGTCCAGATAGTTGTTGAAGGACATTTGGGCGCCGTGCAGGATGCGGGCGGTGGCCAGGGTGGGGACGGCCGGGGGGGGGTGTCGGGGCGGAAAAATGCGCTCTGGTGGGGGTTTTCGCCATAACGCAGGGGGATGTCGGGGAGAGGATCGCCGGCGAGCCAAGCGGCGATGGCCGTGTCATAGGCCGCGAGGCGGGCGAAGACTTTTTGGGCCAGTCGGCGGCGGTGATCGAGGGGGATGTCGCCCTCGCGCTGCAGGGCTTCGAGGAGGGGGGGGTAGTCGGCGGGATCGCACAGGGCGATGACATCGCCATGGTTTTTCGCGGCGGCGCGGAGCATGGCGGGGCCGCCGATATCAATGGTTTCGATGTCGGGGGATTGCTCGAAGGGATAGAGATTGATGACGACCAGATCAATGCGGGGAATGCCGAGCTGGGCGCAGATGGTGGTGTCGTCGGGATCGGCGCGCCGCTGGAGGATGCCGCCATGCACCTTGGGGTGGAGGGTCTTGACCCGCCCGCCAAGAATTTCTGGGAACTCGGTGACGGCGGCGACATCCTCGACGGGGATGCCGGCCTCGCGCAGGGCCGCGGCGGTGCCGCCGGTGGACAGGAGGGCGATGCCGAGGTCGGCCAGGCCGCGGGCCAGGGGGATCAAACCGGTTTTGTCGGAAACGCTGAGCAGCGCGCGCTGAATCTTCATGAGGGCGGATTGTGTCATAGACCGCTGCAGAATGAAAAGATTATTGCGTTGCGGGTTGAAGGCCAACGGACCCCGGCGGCGGGGGCATGAACAAGGGTTGCATTTCGGGGGATCATTTCCTAATGTGCCCCGCAATATCTCAAGGGCCAGAAGGAGAAAACACATGAAGATTTCCATTGTGGGTACCGGTTATGTGGGTTTGGTGACGGGCGCGTGCTTCTCGGACGCGGGTCACGAGGTGATGTGCATTGACAACGATCCCAAGAAGATCGAGATGCTGCACCGGGGGGAGATGCCGATCTATGAACCGGGCCTCGAGGAGCTGGTCGAGCGCAACGTCAAGGCGGGACGGCTGCATTTTACGACCTCGATCAAGGAAGGCACGGAGTTTGCCGAGGTGATTTTCATTGCGGTGGGCACGCCGCCGGGCGTGGGGGGCGAGGCCAACATGACCTATGTCGAGCAGGTGGGGCGCGAGGTGGCCGAGAACATGACGAGCTACCGGCTGCTGGTCGAGAAGAGCACCGTGCCGGCCAAGACGAGCGAGCACCTCAAGCGTACGGTGTTGAAGTATCTGCAGGCGGACACGGACTTTGACGTGGCGTCGAACCCGGAATTTCTGCGCGAGGGCAGCGCCATCAGCGACGCCACCCGCCCGGACCGCGTGGTGGTGGGCGTCGAGAGTCAGCGCGCCGGGGACCTCCTCGAGGAGATTTACCGCCCGATTCTCGAGAAGGGCGGCGGCAAGTTCCTGCGGATGAGCGTGACCAGCGCGGAGCTGACCAAGCATGCGTCGAACTCCTTCCTGGCCATGAAGATTTCCTACATCAACGCCGTGGCGCGCATTTGCGAGCTGGCCGGGGCGGATGTCGAGCAGGTGGCCGAGGGGATGGGGCTGGACGTGCGTATCGGGCCCCTGTTCCTGCGCGCGGGCGTGGGTTATGGCGGCTCCTGCTTCCCCAAGGACGTGGACGCCTTTGTGCGGCTGAGCGATTTCCTGGGCTATGACTTCAAGCTGCTCAAGGAAGTGCAGCGCATCAACCAGACCCAGCGCGATTATGTCATGAAGAAAATCAAGCAGGAGCTTTGGGTGGTGCAGGACAAGAAAATCGCCATCTTCGGTCTGGCCTTCAAGCCGCAGACTGATGACATCCGCGAGGCGCCGAGCCTGTACTTTGTGCCCAAACTGCAAGAAATGCAGGCCAAGGTGTGCGCCTGGGACCCGATTGCGGAGGAGAACTTCAAGAAGGTCCATCCCGAGCTCGAGTGCGCCAAGGATCTCTACGAGTGTGCCCGGGACGCGGATCTGGTGCTGATTCTGACCGAGTGGGACGAGGTGAAGAATCTCGATTTCAACAAGCTCAAGGAAGTCATGACCACGCCGGTGATTGTGGACGGCCGCAACATCTTCAAGCCGGCCGAGGTGCGGGCGTTGGGCTTTACCTATCACAGCGTCGGACGCGACTAAGCGCCGGGGTTGGTTTTCGGGCCCCTGCGTCAGGCCGGCCGCCCCCCGGGGCGCGCCGGCCTCGGCTTTGCCGGCCGGGGATTGTTCGCGCGGGGGGGGGGGCGGGCC
>JAAZFE010000078.1 GCA_012511885.1 Lentisphaerota bacterium
GCGGCAAGGGCTGCTGGACGCACTGGCGCTGGAACTGCCCGAAGTTCCTGCGCCAAACCTTTCACGAGTACGCCAAGAGTTCCATCCTGTACTCGGCTTGGGCGCGAGCCTACTACGACCAGCAGAAGCAGCGCGGCAAACGCCACAACGCTGCCATCCGCTCCCTAGCGTTCAAGTGGATCCGGATCATCCATCGCTGCTGGCAGACCCACACCCCCTACGATGAAAACCTCTACCTCCAAACCCTAGCCCGGCGAGGATCGCCCCTTTGCGCCCTCATCGACACGTCTGCCCAGGTGGCTTGAAAAAATCAAAAATATGATTGACGGACATCCTCAGAGGTCTTTGTCGCCCATTTTGGCGTCAACCGGCAGCTGCCGACAAAACCCGGGTCAAGGCGCGCCCGCGCCCCCAAAACCATCCTCTCCCGCCTCTTTTTCCCGCCGCGCAGCGGCGTCCCAAATGTCCGTGCTCGTCCGTACTACAATCCGTCAACTTCGTCTTTTTTGTGCACGTTTTTTAAAAGGCATATTCATAACTCACTTTGTACTAGCAAATAACGAGACCAAAATTGAGGGTGCTACATTTTCCGCATTTTTCTATATGTCGTGTTTTCTTGCTGGCGGTTCCCTTAATTCTGATCCTTTTGGTTGCGGCTCTGCCGCGCTGGGTTCGTCCGTGTTCGTCCGTGTTGGTTCTTCCCGCCGCGTGGCGGTGCCGCGTCAACGCGCCCACAGGTCAATAAGGTTAATAAGATCTCACCCACGCGCTGCGCTGCGCAAAGTACATCCCGTCGCGTCAGTTGCGGCCCGTGTCGAGATTGCGGCTGCCATCCAGTTGCATTTGAAGTTGAACTCTTACCTCGAGTTCACGATTGTCTTCTACAATTTTTGGCGTTCCCAGCTTCCCTTTGCCATAACGACCGTCCACCTTGAAATAAAAGTAGATGCCATCATCGGGTCCGGTTGTCATATATCCCGACCGCCGAAACAGCCAATCGGCATCAATCACAAGCTCCTGCTGATACCCTTCCTCCGGGGCTTCTTTCATGGACCAAAAGGCACGTTCACCTTCTTTCTGCTCATAGACAATCCCCCCCCCTTCGGGATCGTTCAGCACAAGACGCAGCTTCTGGGGAAGTACCACCGGACGGTGCCAATTGGATCGGGTTTTGGCGGTGCTAGCAATGGAACCATCTCGATTCACTGCAGCCTGAACATACAGACATCGAGACGGAAGCTGTTCGGGATCACGGAGGTCGTTCACAGGCTCTGGCCATAAACTGCCCGCACCTCGTCCACGCAGTTCCCAGCGGTGCCAGTCGAATCCAATCACTCCCCCGGAAGACACACCATTCTGACGGCGGAAAGTCAACTCGAAATCCTGCTTCACCAACTCAACAATGTTGCCTATCTTTTCGAGGACAATTCGAAGGTCGCGGTGCTCAATAAGATTCACGCGTGGCGCGGGATTTCGGCCAATAATATCTTCAGGGGCTGGTGAATTATTTTGCACAAACTCCACTTTTTTCCGAAAATATCCAGGCTTGCTGAAATACAATCGGACAACATCCACTCCTTTCGCAATGACAGAAAATCGTCCTGTAATCTGCCGGATTTCCCGATCTTCCGTTTTTCTTTCCACTCCGTGTCTTTTAACTTTAACGATTTTAAGTTCCACACCTTCCACCGACTGTCCGTCCCGATCTACCACTGTGCCCTCCAGAACGAAATCAGACGCAAGCGCACCCATAAAACGGCTGAAGAATTTTGCCTCTAATCTGTTTTGTCTCTTTTGTTCTGACGGAGACAGCTGCTCTTGTTCAGCTTTTTGAGGATATTGATTGGTCAAAAACTCCAGAAAGGGCTTGGCACGTATATATTCAGTTGTAATCGCCCCCAAGGGGGGTGGCGGCATATCCCTTTGCTCATAACGCTCGATCCGCTCCTGAACAATCTGTTCTGTCGTGCTCACAATGCGCTCATATCCCCATACGCCCCACAAGAACAATTTGGCAGCGCAAGAAGAGGCAAACCACTCCGGCTCCGGCGGACCGGGATGGGTAACCGCCAACTGCCCGCTTACCCGGGGCGTCACCACAAACAGCGCCAACCATGCCCCACAAAAGAATATCCGGATAGTACGACTATTCAAAACATGTAGCATAACTCACCCTCCAGATTGTGTTTCTCCTTCCCGGTACAGTATGCCCCTTCCCCCCCCGCCAGACAAGCCCCCTCCTGCCCCCCCGCCGTTTGTCGGCAGCTGCCGGTTGTTCCCGGCAGTCGCCCATTATCCCCCAATTTCGGCCGTTTTTACCCGTTTTTCGGCCGTTTTCCGCGTTTTGGGCCCGTTTTTCGCCCGTTTTCCACCCTTTTTCGCCCATTTTGGCGTCAACCGGCAGCTGCCGACAAAACCCGGGACAAGGCGCGGGAGCGCCCAAAAAACGTCTCGTTTTTGCGTCTTTTCCCCGCCGCGTAGCGGCGTCCGCAGCGTCCGTGTCCGTCCGTGCTCGTCCGTGCTCGTCCGTGTGGCTGTTCCGCCGCGTCAGCGGCGGCGCAATTCCGCCCCCAAAATATCAAAACCGCCGTTTTTACCTATTGCCAGCCAAAATCTGCCCATTTCCACCCATTTTTGACCATTTTTCGTCGTTTTGGGCCCATTTTTGGCAACATTCGTGTCCATTCGAGTCCATTCGCGGTTCAAAATAATCGCAAAATCACGCATTCCCGCATTCAAACAATTCCCCTCCGCCCCCATCTCTATTCTTGCGGCCGGGGCCACAGATGGGTCGTGGTGTTCTTGTAGCGGTCGTACTCGCTGAACACGCAACCGCAATACTGCTGGTGGTAGAGCATCTTGACCAGGTGGGCGGGCGCCTCGGCCTCGCGCCAATCCCGATACAAAAAAGGAATGCCTTCTTCCTCCGCCGCCGCATCGCCCGCCTGCCGGATCAGAACGTGATCCTGATGGCGACTCGTCACCAGCGTCGAGGTGAACGCGGCGCAGCCTTGTTCCCGCGCCACCCGCGCCGCCCGCCCGAGACGCAGCGCGTAGCAGCGCGCGCAACGCTCCGGCACCGCCTCATGCCCGTGCACCGCGCGACAAAACTCCACCAGCCCATAGGTCTCGTCCGCCACCAGCTCAAGCCCCGCGCGCTCGATCAGCATCTTGACCGCCTTGAGCCGCCGACGCCATTCCAGCAGCGGATGGATGTTCGGATTGCCCCAGAATACCACCGGCTCCCACGACTCCGCTTCCGCGGCCAAACCCGTCAGAGTTTTGCCCAGGCAGTGGGCGCAACAGGCATGGATCAGCATCCGTGGCATAACCTCACTCCGGCTTGCGAAACAACTGGATCTCCTCCGCGCCCAGGCAGAGCATCATCAGCGCGCCGGGCGACGCCGTGGCCTCGAACAACTGCAGGCAACGCCCCTCCTCCCCCGGCCACGGATATACATGCACCACGTCATAGCCCTTGGCCGTCACAATCTCCGGCCCCGGCCGGTCCGGGTCATAGCTGCCATGCACAAAACGCGCCGACACCCCGTAACGCGCCGCCAGCCCCTTGGCTTCGGCCACCAGGCGCGCGTCAATCTCCACCCCCACCGCCGTCAGCCCCAGCATCGCGGCAAACATCGTCGCCAGCCCCTGACCGCTGCCCCACTCCAGAAACGAGCCGGTGCGCGACAGATAACCCGCCTCCAGCAGCCACTGCAGAATCTGGAAAAAATAGCGCGTGTCGCTCGGCACAAAATAGCCCCCCGCCATATCCGTGTCATAGTCCTCCGCACGGTCCTCGGCGTCGCGAATAAACGCGTCCACATAACGCGGCACGGGCAAGTCCCCCGCCTCCGGCGGAATCACCACCCGCCCCAGCCCCGGCGGGATGAAAAAAGTTCGGGTCATTGGAATGCGTGACGGTTAGTTTGGATAGGTCAGCAGCAGGTCCGCCGCCACGTCGGCCGCGGTCTCCGCGCCCGCCAGATTCTCCGCCACCTTGAGCGCGAACAGAAAGGTTGTCCCCGGCCCCTGGCTGGTCACCACCCGGCCGTCCTGCACCACGCGCTCATCCACCCAGGTGCCCGCCGTCAACTGATCCTTCAGCGACGGATAACAAGTGTACTTGCGCCCCGCCAGCACCCCCGCGTCCTGCAGCACCAGCGGTCCGGCGCAAATGGACGCCACCAGCTTCCCCGCCGCCGCCAAATCGCGTACGGCCTGCAACACGCTTTCGTCGCCCTGCATGGTTTCCGTCCCCTCCATGCCGCCCGGAATCACCAGCGCGTCCAACTCCCCGGCCTGTCCGGGGTCCCACCGCCCGTCCGGAATCAGGTTCACCCCTCGCGACGCCGTCACCGCGCCCGACCCCTCCCCCACCTTCGCCAAAAACACATCCAGGCCGGCCCGCCGCAAAACATCCACGCAAATCACGGTCTCCATCTCTTCCGAGCCGTTCGCCACCAGCACACAAACCTTCTTGCTCATATCCGTCAACTCCTTCGCACACCGCCACCGTTCGGCGTGTCTTCCTTCTGACAATCTACCGTTTTCCCGTCAACATGCAATTCGGCCCCCGTCACGCGCGCGGGTGGGCCTTGCCATATTCCTCTTTCAGCCGCTGGACGCTCACATGCGTATAAATCTGCGTGCTCGAAAGATTCGCGTGTCCGAGCAGTTCCTGCACGCTGCGCAAATCCGCCCCCGCGTCCAGCATGTGCGTCGCAAAGCTGTGCCGCAAGACGTGCGGCGACACCCGCGGATCCAGATCCGCCGCCTCCAGATATGTCTTCAGCGCGCGCTCGACCGAGCGCGGCGTAAGCGGCCCGCCGAGCCGGTTGACGAAGACCGCCGACGTCCGCTCCGCCCCCCGCCGCGCCAGCCAGGCGTCGCGCGCCTCCAGCGCCGCCTGCAGGGCCAGCGTCGCCGGCCGCCCCAGCGGCGCGAACCGCTCCTTCTTGCCCTTGCCGCGCACCAGCGCCACCCCCGACAGCAAATCCACGCGCGCGTCCGTCAAGCCGCACAGCTCCGCGATCCGCATCCCCGTGCTGTACAGCACCTCGAGAATTGCCGTGTCGCGCCGCGCCGCGTAGTCGGCAAACGCGCCCGCCGGGGTGTCGCTCCTCTTCGCCCCGCCGCGCGCCTGCTGGCGCAACTGCCGCGGCGTCGCCAGCAGCCGCAGCATCTCCTCCGGACTCAGCACCAGCGGCAGCCGCCGCCGCGGCTTGGGTTGCTGCAAGCTCGCGAACGGATTGGCCTTGACCAGCTCCTCGCGCAGCAAAAAGCGGAAAAACGACCGCAGGCTCGACATCTTGCGGCTGGCCGTGGCCGGCGCCAGACCCGCCTTCTGAAACGACGCCAGAAAACGCCGCGCCGAAAACCTGTCCGGCGTCTTCCAAGGGAACGGCGGCCTGGCGTCCACCCCCCACATCTGCGCGCAAAACTGGCCTATATCCATAATATAGGCCGCCACCGTGTGTTCCGACGCGTTGCGCTCCGCCCGCAGATGCCGGACAAACTGCGCCACGGCCGGATCATCCAGCACCCGGCTGCCCACCGGCAGCGACACCTTCTCCGCCCTCCCCCGCCCGCCGGCTGGCCGCTTGGCCGTCATGGCCCTCGCCCGCCCTACTCCTTCGGCTCGGACGTACGGCTCTTGCGCGGCGGACGCGGCTCGCTCAGCCCATACTGCTGCTGAACCTGCGCGTAGGTCGGAATCTGCGCGGCATAGGTCAGCGCCAGCCGCTTCAAGGCCGACACCTGCCGGAAGCTCAGCTCGTGGCTCTGCTCGTATTGCGTCTTGAGCGACTTCAAAAACTCGAGGTCGTCCCAAGTCCGCCCGCGGCGCGTCGTGGGCGCCCGCCACTCCGTCACGCTGTCGAACAGCGCCAGGATCTCCGGGATGTGGTCATCGCCCTTGCGGGCCTCGGTGACCACCCCCAGCTCGCCGGCCTTCTGCTCAAAGTCCGGAATCTGCGCTGCGTACTTGCGCATGATTTTGTCCAGATAGCTGATTTGCGCCGCCGAAAGGCGCCGCCCGCCCGCGACCTGCTTCGCCAGCGACTCGCAAAAATCGCGGTCGTCATAGACCCGCTTGCCGAACTTGCGCGGCGGATCAAACTCCACCTTCTCCAGCAGCGCCAGCTTGTCCAGCGTCTCCTGCCGCGGCCCCAGCTTGTGCTCGGCCTGCTCCTCGGGAGCCTCGATCCCCAGTGTGCTGATCACCGAGGCCACCTCCGGCGCCTGCTCCCGATAGCGGAACATCAGCCGCTCCAGCGCCTCCTGCTGGCGCGCCGAAATCAGCCGCTCCTTGGCGTCAAACTGACGCCGCACCGACTGCACAAACTTCTCATCGCTATACACCACCTTGCCCGACCGCATCACCGGCGGCTGCCAGTCCGCGACCGTCTCCAGCGCCGTCAGCATCTTCTCCACCGCGTCCGAGTCCCCCGCCGGCCCCCGCGCCGAGCCCATCCAGCCGCTGAACTTCTCGTAAAACGAGGCCAGCATCTCGTTCCAGGCCACCTTGCCGTTTTCGATCTCGTCAAGCTGCTCCTCCATCTCCGCCGTAAACTGCACGTCAAAAAGCGCGTCCCAGTTTTCCGCCAGGAAATCCCAGGCCTTCAGCCCCAGATCGCTCGGCACCAGCGCGCGCTTTTCACGCGCCACATATTTGCGCTGCAGCAGCGTCGAAATAATCTGCGCGTAGGTGCTGGGCCGCCCCACCCCGTTTTCCTCGAGCACCTTCACCAGCGACGCCTCCGTATAGCGCGGCGGCGGCTGCGTTTCCTTGCGGTCGTTCAGCCACTCGAGCACCTCGAGCGCTTCGCCCTTCTCCAGCGGCGGCAGCGGGCCGTTCTCTCCATTGTTGTTGTTTTCGGCCTGCTCCTTCTTCTTCTTCTCCAGGCCCGAAACCCGCATGAAGCCGGGAAACACAATCTCCGACGCCGTGGCCCGGAACAAAAAGGTTTCCGGCCCGGCATCCGCTCCGCCCACCGCCTCCAGTTCGGCCGTGCGCTGCGCGATTACCGCCGGGGCCATCTGGCTCGCCACAAAGCGACGCCAGATCAGGTCATAGAGCCGCCAATGATCGTGATCCAGCACATCCTTGACCGCCGCGGGCGTCAACGTGGGATCTGTCGGACGGATCGCCTCGTGCGCCTCCTGCGCACTGGCGCGGCTGCGGAAATAGTTGGGCTCGGCCGGCAAAAATTCCGCGCCATGCTCGGCCTTGATAAAGTCCCGCACCTGCTCGATGGCCTCACGCGCCACCTGGAACGAGTCGGTCCGCATATAGGTAATCAACCCCGACGCGCTGCCCCGGCCCAGCTTCACGCCCTCGTAAAGTTTCTGCGCCAGGCGCATCGTCCGCGACGGCGAAAAGCCACACGCCCCGCTCGCGCTCTGCTGCAAACTGCTCGTAATAAACGGCGGCGGCGCGTTCTTGCGCACCTCCTTGTGGATCACGTCCGCCACCCGTAGCGACCGCCGCTGCAGCTCGTCCATCAGCTTCAGCGCCAGCGCCTCATCCTGAACGTCGGCCTTCTCGCCGTTCAGCTTGGCCAGCGTCGCCGTAAACGGGTCGCGCGGCTCCACCTGCTTCGCCGCGCGCACCCCCAACACCCAATAGGGCACCGGCTTGAACTCGCGAATCACCTTCTCGCGCTCGCACACCAGCCGCAGCGCCACCGACTGCACCCTCCCCGCGCTCGATGCCCCCGGCACCCGCCGCCACAGCAGCGGGCTCACCTTGTAGCCGACCACCCGGTCCAGAATCCGCCGCGCCTGCTGGCTATCCGCCCGCAACTGGTTGATCTGGCCCGGCTGCTCAAACGCCCGGCGCAGCGCCCGCGCCGTAATCTCGTTGTAGGTCACCCGCAAAAATTTGTCCTCCGGATCGTCCCCGCGCAGCGCCTCGCGCAAATGCCAGGCAATCGCCTCGCCCTCGCGGTCCGGGTCCGGCGCCAGATACACCTTGTTGGCCTGCTTCACCAGTTGCTGCAGCTCCGCCAGCACCTTCGCCCGCCCCTTGATCGGCACATACTGAGGAATAAAGCCCCCCTTCACGTCCACCCCCAGCGTCCGCTCGGGCAGGTCGCGAACATGCCCCATCGAGGCCTTCACCACATAATCCTTGCCCAGCAGCCGGTTGATCGTCCGGGCTTTCGCCGGCGACTCCACAATCACCAAATCCTTCGTCATGTCCTCGTTCCCTTCGCTTCTCAGCTCTCATCCTCCGGCAGCTCCCACTGACGGATCTCCTCCATCAGCGCCAGCCTGCGGCCGGGCAGCCGCCGGATGATATGTTTCATTTCCAATTGCATCGCCACAGTCATCAGCCGCGCCGGGGTCAGGTTGGCGCGACGAATCACCACGTCAAAATCCAGTTCCGGCTCCCGCCAGAGCGCGCGCACCACGGCCGCCTCCGCCGGCGCCAGCGTCAGCCGCCGGCGCGCATCCTGCGCCTGCACAACCCGCGCCTGCTCATCCGGCGGAAACAAAAACTCAAACTCCTTCAAAATATCCGACAAATCCTGCACCAGCCGCGCCCCCTGTTGAATCAGCCGGTGCGGCCCCCGCGCCCCATCCAAGTCCACCCGCCCCGGCACCGCCAGCACGCTGCGCCCCTGTTCGAGCGCCTGCGCCGCCGTATTCATCGCCCCGCTTTTCAGGTCCGCCTCGACCACCAGCACCCCCTTCGACAATCCGCTCACCACCCGGTTGCGGTACGGAAACGTAGTCCGGTCCGGCTCGCGCCCCAGCGGAAACTCCGACACCAGCGCTCCGCTCGCGCAAATCTCGTCCGCCAGCTCGCGGTTCTCCGGCGGATACAGCTTGTCCATGCTCCCCCCCAGCACCGCGATCGTCCGCCCCTCCGCCTTCAGCGCCGCCCGATGCGCCCGCGTATCAATGCCCCGCGCCAAACCGCTCACAATCGTAAACCCCGCCTTCGCCGCCAAATAACTCAGCCGCTCGGTCTGCGCCAGACCATAGTGCGACGCCCGCCGCGTGCCCACCACCGCCAGCGCCTGCTCGTCGCGCCCCTCCAGCGTCCCGCGCACATACAGGCACAGCGGCGGATCATAAATGTTCCGCAGAGGCTTCGGATACTCCGCGTCCACCGGCGTCACCAGCCGCGCCCCCAGCTTCGCCGCCGCCTGCTCCTCGCGCCCGGCGCTCAGTCCGCTCCGCTGCGACACAATGCTCTCGGCCACCTTCTCGCCAATCCCCCGCACCCGCGACAACTCCGCCGCCGACGCCCCCAGCACCGCCTCCGGCGACCCCAGCGCCTCGCACAGCGCCCGCACCCGGACCGGCCCGATCTGCCCGATCTGGTTCAGAACGATATAGGCCTCTCGAGCAGTCATCGCCATCCCGGCCTACTCCTCCCCCTCTTCAGTCCCGCCCTCGTCGCTCACCGGCGGCTCCGCCTTCAGCCGCCCCCGCCCCCCCTTGCGCCGCTTCGCCGGCTTGAACAAATCCATCTGACGCCCACGCAACAGGTCATAATTCTTCAAAATCCGCAGCGTCTGCAGCAAATCCGACTTCTCATACGCCTTGTTCACGTCAATCCGCTCGATCAGCTCGTGCAGCATCTCGCGGAACAAAATCACGCCGTCAATGCCCTGCTTGCGCAGATAATCCAGCGTGCCTTGCCGCTGCTCCGCCTTGGTCGGCAAATCGCCCAGGCACAGCACCTTCGCCGGGCGCTTCAGCCCCATCTCCGCGGCGGCGGCCCGCGCGGCCGCGGGACCGGCAAACCGGGTAATCTCCGGCGACCCCGCCACCATCGCCGCCGTAAACTTGCCCGAGTGCCAACCGCGCACCGCCACAATCGCCCCGGCCACCTGCCCAAGCTCGCGCGCGCCCCACAGCATGGTGTCCGGGATCTCCCCCTCCCCCTTCACCAGCGGATTCAGCGCCAGCAGGTCCACCTCCTCATGCGCGCCCTTCGCGCGCGCGATCACCTGATACTTGCGCGGCTGGCGTACCAGAAAGCCCAACGCCTCGAGATACTCCCGCACCATCCATTCATTCACCGATGCCATGTCCGCACCACCTTTCCCAAGCGGCCTTCAGCTCCGCCTCCGCCACCGCCACCGGCAGTTCCGAGCTCCCCAGCCGATCCGTCAACACAAAGCGCACCCGGCCCCCCGCCGCCTTCTTGTCCACCCCCATCGCCGCCAGCAAATCCGCCCACTGCCACCCGGGATCCGGCGTCGTCGGCAAATCAAACGCCTCGAGCAACGCCGCCACCCGCGCCACCTCTGCCGCCGGCAACCCGCGCAACGCTACCGAAAGCTCCAGCGCGTACACCATGCCCAGCGCCACCGCCTCGCCATGGCACAGCTCGCCATAACCTGTCACCTTCTCAATCGCATGCCCCATCGTATGCCCAAAATTCAACACCGCCCGCAGCCCCCCCTCGCGCTCATCCCGCGATACCACCTCCGCCTTCAGCTCACAGCAACGCGCGATCATCCGCTCCAGCGCCCCCGCTTCATGCCCCCGAATCCCCTCCACATTCCCCTCAATCCACGCCAAAAAATCGGCATCCAGCGCCGCCCCATACTTCACCACCTCCGCCATCCCCGCCGCGAACTCGCGCGCTGGCAGCGTCGCCAACGTCTCGATGTCCACCAGCACCGCCACCGGCTGATGAAACGCCCCCGCCAGATTCTTCCCCGCTGCCAGATTAATCCCCGTCTTCCCCCCCACCGAGCTGTCCACCATCGCCAGCAGACTCGTCGGCACCTGGATAAACCGAATCCCCCGCATATAGCTTGCCGCCGCAAACCCCGCCAAATCCCCGACCACCCCCCCGCCCAGCGCCACCACCACCGCCCGGCGATCCAGCCGCGCCTCCGCCATAGTTTCCAGCAGCGCCGACCACTCCCCCGCACTCTTCGTCGCCTCCCCCGGCGACAGCACCGCGTGCCCCCACCCCTCCCCCAGCAGCCCCAGCACCCGTTCCCCGTGCGCCGCCCAGACATTCGCGTCGCTAATCACCACCCCCTGCAAGCCCCGGGACACCTCCGGCAACCGCTCCAGCGCCCCCGCGCCGATCAAAATCTCATACGAGCGCTCCCCCAACGCAATGTTGACCACACAACTCATAACGGGGTGAGGAAATAGCCCCTTCACCCCAAAATGTCAACCCCATTCCCTCAATCGCTTCGATTCCCCTGCCCCCCCTCGCCTTGGCCACCCACCCTGCTCTCCGTCCGAAGGACGTGGCAGCGCGTATCCCCTCGGGGTCAGTCCATGACAATTGACAATTGCCCCCCCCCAACAACTGTTGTTCACCAATTTTTGGCCGTTTTCCTGCCGGTTTTGCCCCAATTCGTCTGTTTTCCGTCTTTTTCGGCCATTTTTACCCGTTTTTCACCCATTTTCGCCCTCTTCCCGCCGTTTGTCGGCAGCTGCCCGTTGTTCCACGGTCAAGGCGCGGGAGCGCCACCAAAACCATCCTTTTTTGCCTTTTTTCCCGCCGCACAGCGGCGTCCCAAAAGTCCGTGTCCGTCCGTGCTCGTCCGCCTGTCCCGTCCCGCACGCGCGGGACGGGATGCTCGTCCGTGTGGCTGTTCCCACCGCCCCCACCAGCACCACCCCGCCTCCACCCACGGCGCATCAGCGCCCGGTGGCAGCGCGGCAAAGGATTTTGTAAAAACGAGGGGTTTTCACGGTAAAATAAGCGTTCCGCTCAATCCCAACGATTTCTCAGTCTGCCGTGCGTCCCGCGTCTGCGGGATGGCAGTAGGCGGATTCTTTGGAAGGTTGGCGGGGTTTTCACGCAGCCATATGGCTCTCCGTCCGAAGGACGTGGCAGCGCGGCAAAGGATTTTGCAAAAACGAGGGGTTTTCCCGGCAAAATAAGGCGCGAATTTTTCGATGATGGCGCGTCGCGGGCGAACCCTCGCAGTACTTTAGTACGCGAGGGTCGTCCTCGACGCGTCAGCGCGGAAAAGGCGCACCTTGGTTTTGCCGCCTCGTTTTTCAAAATCCTTTGCCGCCCCTTCCCTCTCCCCGCCTCACCACCCACACCCATCACCCCCCCCCACCACTACCTCAACTCCCGCACCCCCCACCTCGCCAACTCCCTCGCCAAACTCCGACACCCCATCTGCCCCGGCGCCGTCCCCCCATCCAACGCCCCAAACGTCATCACCGACCCCGCCGCCGGCAACGCCACCCGCGACACCCCCCCCCGCGCCCCCATCC
>JAAZFE010000012.1 GCA_012511885.1 Lentisphaerota bacterium
GTGTTTCGACTCTCGACGTGCGACTCTCGACGCTCGGAGAGGGGCTTTGGGCGGGAGACAGGCGGTTTTCGGGGCGTTTCGGTTGCGGGCTCAACGAGCCCGCCTACAGTTGGGGAATCTGGGGTCTGCGCGGTGATGCCGCGCAAAAATCCCAAGTGTCGCGTGTCGGGCGTCGCGTGTCGAAAAAATGCCTGCGTGGTACGGCGTTACGCCTCAACCTCTCGGATGCCTTTACAGGCGGGGAAGCCAGAGCAGCCCCAGAAGGGTTTTCCGGCGCGGGGGCCGGTTTTGGCTTTGCGTTTGACCATGGGTTTGCCGCAGGCCGGACAATCGGGCGGTTTGGGCTGCTTGGCTTGATGGTTTTCGCGCTGTTCGAGGCGTAATTTGGTCATGCGCTCGCGGAATCCGCCTTCGCTGGCAAAAGTTTCGGCGGTTTTCTCCATTTGCCGCGAAAGGAGCCGGACGGCGCGCCGGATCAGCGCAATGAGCGAGTTGGCGGCAACAAAGGGGTCGTCGTGTTCCAGCCACGGGGCGAATCGCTGGCGCATGGCGATCATGTGGCGGCTGAATTGGTGGAGAACGTCGTCGCCCAGTTCGAAGGGGTCGAGTTGGAGGTGGTTCACCTTTTTCCAGCGGTCGTCGTGGATGGACCAGATTTCCTGGTCGTGATCCATCAAAAAAGCTTCGTAGTCGCCTTGCAGTTCTTCGAGGCTGCCGCGTGCGACATCGAGCAATCTCAGCTCGGTTTCTTTTGATGTGCCGGCGCGAGCGGAGGCTTCCACGAGGTTTTGGCGCGCGGAGCGGGCGGCGCCGATCATTTGTCCGCTGGTTTTGCCCAGAGGATCCTCTTTCCAGTGGTAGATTCGCTTGCAAAACCGCGTGGTGCCATGAAAAACCAGGCAGGTGAAGCCAAACGACAACATTTTGCGGTAGCCGCCGGAAACGCCTATAGGGGATGCGCTCATGGGTATCTTGTCATTGTGGCACGCTTTTCCAACGTGGAGCAAGGAATTTTTGGCGTTTTTCAGTCGTCTTGGGGGCATTTTAAGCGTTTTTGGGGCTGTTTTTGGGCGTTTTTTGTGTTTCGACTCGCGACGCGCGACTCCCGACTCTCGGGGGGGAGGTTTTGCGCGAAAAAGGGGTGTCGAGAGTCGAAAATACCGCGTGTAATCATCTCGGGAATAGGGTACAAGAAGGCGTACAACTGGAATCCGGAATGACAAAGAAAAACGGGCGATCGGAGGGGCAAGCTGGAGCTGCAGGCGGCACAAAATCGCTGGAGGACGCTATGATGCCGGACAACACTGAAATAACTCCCGCTGAACACGACTGGGATGCCGCCAAAGGGCAGTTTCTCGTCTATCAAGCCGAAGACGGCAAACTGAAACTGGATGTGCGGTTTGAAGATGAATCCGTCTGGCTGACCCAGCAGTTGATGGCAACTTTGTTCCAGACCACGCAGCAGAACATCAGCCAGCACATGCTCAATATCTACAAAGAAGGGGAATTGACGCCCGAGGCAACTCACAAGGAATACTTGTCAGTTCGATTGGAAGGAAAACGCGAGGTCAAACGGCTGCTGGATTACTACAATCTGGATATGATTATTTCCGTTGGATACCGGGTCAAAAGCCATGTGGCGACCCGCTTTCGAATCTGGGCGACTCAAAAACTGACCGAGTTTATCAAAAAGGGCTTTGTGCTGGACGATGAACGCCTGAAAAATCCTGACCTTCCGTTTGATTACTTCGAGGAACTGGAACGGCGCATTCAGGATATTCGCACGTCTGAACGGCGGTTCTATCAGAAAATTACGGATATCTATGCCACCAGCATTGATTATGACCCGACTCTGGGCATCAGCATCGATTTTTTCAAAACCGTGCAGAATAAAATGCACTGGGCGATTACGGGTCAAACGGCGGCGGAAATCATCCACTCCCGCGCCGATGCGAAGCAACCCAACATGGGCTTGACCACTTTTCGGGGGGCGAAAGTGCGCAAGCAGGATGTGAGTATTGCCAAAAACTACCTAAACGAAGACGAACTGGCAGCGCTGAATAACCTGGTCGAACAGTATCTGATTTTTGCACAGGGACAAGCCATGCGCCGAATTCCAATGACCATGCAGGATTGGGTGCACAAACTGGACGGATTTCTGACGATCAATGATCGCGACATCCTCACCCACGCCGGCCGTATATCCCACGAGCTGGCCAAGCAACTCGCTGAACGCGAATATGAGAAGTTTCATCACCAGCGCCTAGTGGAAGCGGGCGCCGGGAGCGATTTTGACCAAGCCGTGAAACAACTCGAAACCGCCAAAAAGAAAGTGCGCAAGAAGCCTGGCAAAGCCTGAAACGGGTTTCGACTCCCGACTCCCGACTCTCGGGAGGGGGTTTTTCGCGAAAATTGGGCGGTTTTTCGCGCTTTTGGCGAAAATAGCGGGTTTTTTGCAAAAACGGCGCGGTTTTTCCAAAATAACGGGAGTCGGGTGTCGAGAGTCGGGAGTCGAGCTCTTGGTTTTTCGCGTTTTCGCGCAATTTTGAGCAATTTCCCGCGTTTTGGGGCGTTTGGGCTCGTTTTTGGGCGGATTTACGGCTGCTACGCGGTTAGCGGATGGCGCCGGTGCGGATGGTGAGGTCTTCGCGGCGTTCGAGGCGGTCTTTTTGGCCGTCTTTGATCCAGAGGATGCGGTCGGAGGTGGCGAGCATTTTGTGGTCGTGGGTGGCGGAGATGACGGTGACGCCGAGTTCGCTGGAGAGTTCGGCGAGGAGGTTGATGATTTCTTCGCCGGTTTGGAGGTCGAGGTTGCCGGTGGGTTCGTCGGCGAGGACGATGGCAGGCTCGTTGGCGAGGGCGCGGGCGATGGCGACGCGCTGCTGCTGGCCGCCGGAGAGTTCGTCGGGGCGGTGGGTCATGCGGTGGCCGAGGCCGACGCGCTCGAGGATTTCGTGGGCGCGGGCTTCGGCGCGGGCTTGGCTCCAGCCGCTGAAGACGAGGGGCATGGCGACGTTGTCGGTGGCGTTATAGGCGGGGAGGAGGTTGAATTGCTGGAAGATGTAGCCGATGTGGGTGCCGCGGAAGTAGGCGAGTTCGCGGCTGGTGAGGGTGCTGAGGGTGACGCCGGCGACGGTGACGGTGCCGCTGGTGGGGCGGTCGAGCGCGCCGATCATGTTGAAGAGGGTGCTTTTGCCGGAGCCGGAGGGGCCCATGATGGAGAGGTATTCGCCGCGGTGGATGTCGAGGTTCATGTCGCGCAGGGCGTGGACTTGGATTTTGCCGAGGTCGAAGACTTTGCTGACGCCGCGGATTTGGATGAGGGTTTCTGCCATGGCTGGGTCTCGTTAGAAGGGTAAGGGGATGGCGGCTTTGCTCAGGAAGGTGATGCCGACGCCGACGGTGGTGATGAGGCCCATGCCGCAGGCGAAGCCGGCGCTGACGACGGGGATGTATTGGCGCCAGCGCAGGCCGAGTTTGCGGCGGAAGTAGTAGCGGCCAAGGAGGGCGCCGAGGAATTGGGGGATGACGGCGTGGGGGGTGGTTTGGCCGAGGCCGCGCACGACGCCGAAGGTGAGCAGGACAGGGGCGCCGAGAATGGACATGATGCTGAAGAGGAGGCCGCCGAAGACGGTGCCGGAGAGGATGTAGGTGAAGCGGAAGGCGTCTTCGAAGATGGAGTATTCGCCGAGGGTGGCGGAGAACATGATGCAGGCGTTCTGGGCGTGCAGTTTCCACATCATGTCGGCGAAGGGATAGACGGCGGAGGGCACTTCGTTGAGGCTCCAGATGAAGTTCATGAAGAAGATGGAGCTGACCAGGATGATGGGCAGCAGGATGACTTGCGTTTTCCAGATGCTGGTGAATTTGGTGCCGGTGAGCTCGCACTGTTTGTAGAAGACGGTCATGCTGCCGTAGTTCGCCATGGGGATGGGCAGGAACCAGACGGTGACGCCCTGGAAGCCGCTGAGGATGAGGGCGGCTTCGCGGATGAAGGGGACTTCGACAACTTGGCCGACCATGCCTTCGAGGCGCGCGGTGACGTAGCTGATGAGCGGGGTGTACACAAAACCGAGGAAGAGGAGCGCGAGCATGACGCCGCGGTGCCAGTCGATGAGCCAGCCGGAGACGAGGATGTAGGTCATGGTGACGAAGAAGTACACGGCGATGATGAGCCACGGCCTGATGTCGCCGCGGCCTTCGGGGACGGCGCCGATGGCGGCGCTGCCTTTGGGCAGGGTGGCGGAGTCGCGCTGCGCCTGGCGGGAGGAGCGGACGCTTTTGATGACCTGGTAGATGCCGCCGACGGCGATGGCGATGGCGATGCCGATGTGGAAGCTGAAGTAGAAGTCGACATTGTTGAGGTAGATGGTGCTGATGGTGTCGCGCCCGGGGGTCCAGCTTTGCAGGATACCCACGTTGTAGAGGACGGGGTTGAGCACGAAGGTGCTGAGCAGCCCGATGAAGGCGCCGACCATGGCGAAGAAGGGCAGAACCATGCCGAAGATGAGGTTGCCGAAGTCCCAGGAGATGCCGGTGGCGACGGCTTTGAGGTATTTGCCGGTTTGGGGCGTGAAGTCGGAGAAGGGGATGGGGAAAACGGTGATGGGCTCGCCGGTGAGCGCGCCGGTGAGGGTGGGCAGGAGGAGATAGACGGCGCCGAAGGCGAGACCGAGCGCGCCGCCGATGGAGAAGACGCGCCAGCGCCATTTGTCCTGGTCTTGGGTGAGCGATTTTTCGTCGGCGTCTTCGGCGAGCGCCATGATGCCTTGGGCACCGATGGGTGCCATGGGGAAGGGCAGTTTTTCGATGTCGTTGGCGACGCGGAAGAGGCCGTAGCCGAGGATGGTGCTGGAGAGCTGGCCGAAGAAGGTGCCGAAGATGACCATGCCGATGACGGGCAGCCAGTCGCGGTGGAAGAAGGTGCGCAGGCCGTAGGAGGCGGAGTCCACGGAGGGCGCGAACCACACGGGCAGGTCGGCGGCGATGCCCGTGGCGGTGGCGGCTTCGCTGCGGATGAAGAACTGGTTCCAGAGCAGGCCGCCGAAGGGCAGGCCCATGGCGGAGCCCGCCATGAAGAAGAGGACGAAAATTTCCGCGCGGGTGAGGTTTTTCTGGGCGCGTTTGGCGACTTCGATGAAGAGGATGGCGGTGACCCACTGGGAGGCGGAGCCGATGCTGTCCACGCCGGCGAGCAGGCCCATGTAGATGGCGCCGGGCACCATGAGGAGCGCGACGAAGATGGCGCCGAGCAGCGCGGTCCAGTTGAAGCCGTCCTCGAAGGTCGAGGGGACTTCCATCACTTGCCGGAATTCTTCCAGCTCTTTATCTAGCTTGATTTCAGCCATGGCGTTGGGTCTGTGTCTGTTTCAGGTGGACAAGGGTTTGCTGGCGGTAGTGCTCCATGGCTTCCTTGGGAATGGAGCGCCAGAGCAGAAACTGCGTGCGCAGGTTGTTGAAGAGATTGCGGTTGAGGCGGGTCCAGTCGCCGGTTTGGCCGGACTTGCGGACGAGGCGGATTTTGACTTCGTCGATGCCGGGGATTTCGCTGGGGGCGCTGCGCAGCTCGAATTGCTGGGTGACGCCGAGGTCGAAGGGGGCGAGCGCGACATAGGCTTCGAGACCGAGCGCGCCGTCGTCGTATTGCACCATGCGGGTGTCGCGTGCCATGAAGGCGCCGAGGCCGGTGTCGCTGAAGTGGTCGAAGTGCTCTTTGAGGAAGGAGACCACGCCGGTGAGATCGTAGGCGGAGACGGTGAAGGGGAAGACGATGTCGTGGATGTCGCCCTTGGGCGGCGGCGGGCGCCAGGTGCGGAGCAGGCCGGGGTTGGCGCTCTTGGACGCCTGGATGGCGGGGTAGATGGCGGAGATGAGCACGGTCGCCATGACGATGAGGATGGTGACGATGGCGTTGGTCGAGGAGTAGTTGATTTCGGGGACTTGCACGAGGCCGTAGGCGGCGAGCGTGGTCAGGATTTTCATGGAGCCTTGCGCGATGAGGTAGCCGCCCATGCCGCCGAGCACGGAATAGACCAGGGCTTCGGCGAAGAACAGGCTGGCGACGTGCGGCGGGGCGAGACCGAGCGCGCTGAAGGTGTAGATTTCTTTTTCGCGGTCGGCGACGGAGCCCAGCATGGTGCCGAAGATGACTAATGCGCCCAGTAGCACGGGGAAAAGCAGGTCCCCTACCCCGCTCGCCGCCATGACGGTGCCGAGGATGTGGCGGTAGACGCCGTCCTGGCGGGTCGCCATGATGGGCGTGCGGTCCATCATGCGGGCGTAGTCGTCGGCGATGCGCTCGGCGTCGCCGGCGTCGTGCGTATAGAGGTGGATGACACTGACTTTGCCGCCGGCGCGCGCGCAGTGGTCGTCGGACATGACGACGACGGAGTCGGTCGGCAGGTTCGCCCAGTTGACCTGCTGGGTCAGGAGGTCGTCGGCGGCGCCTGTGGATTGCTTGGCGCCGGTTTCCTGCATCTCGGCGTAGTCAATGGGGATGATGCTGGTGTTGTCCATGTCCACGATGGCGGTGAAGCGGGTGGAGCTGATGAGCGGACCGACGGTGAGCGGAATGCCCTTGACGATAACGCGGTCGCCGGGGACCACACCGAGGAGGTCGGCGACGGCGTCGGTCATGAAGACGTGGTCGCGGATGATCTCGGGGTCGTCGATGCCGAGGAGCGCGCGCAGGTCGGCGCGGTGACGCAGCTCGACGGGGTCGATGCCGAGGATGCCCTTGACGGTGACGGGATTCGAGCCGTCGGCGAGCGCGGCGACGAAGTCGGGGTCGCCCGGGAATTCAGGGCAGACCCAGTGGCGCGTGGCGATGTCGGCGTCGCCGTCCCAGCGGGCGCGGATCAGCTCGACATAGTCGGGGTTGAGCGTGCCCCACGAGGGCGGGTGGTAGAGCACGCCGGTATAGCTGGGGGATGGCGCGGCGAACAGGCGCACGATGCCGCGCTGGGTGTCGAAGGACGCAAACACCAGAATGGTGAAGGTCAGCAGCACGATGGTGATGGCGGTCAGCGCCGTGCGCAGCGGGCGGCGGCGCATGGTCGAGATGCCCATGCTCATGGCTGCCATGACGGTGTTGAAGCGGGAAATGTCCGCCACATGCACGGTGTTGGTCATGCCCTGCATCGCCTTCAGCTCGGTCTCGAATTTCTGCATGATGATGAAGATGACCAGCGTCGAAAGCACCACAACCGTGAAGCCCAGGAAGATGATGATGGGGGTTTGCGCGACGGCAAACGCCGGGTGCGAGAGGTAGAGAATGACGAAGGTCGTCAGGAAGAACAGGGCGAACCAAATCACCTGTTTATAGATGGTGGTCGAGCCAATCAGCAGGCGCTCGAGCGCGAAGGCGAAGGGAATGCATAGCGCCAGCAGAATCAGTACGGCGGCAACCAGGTCGTCCATCACATCGCGGCTGCTTTCATAGACCGGCTGCGAGGACAGCAGCGATGCGGCGGCCAGCGCCTCGGAGCGGAGCGGAGCGTCGGTGGATTCCGCCTCGACCAGAAGGTCTTGCGCGCGACCGTGCAGCTCTTCGACGGAGCTGTTGAGAATGTCCTTCGCGCGCAGCAGCGCCAGGCGCGATTCGTTCAGCCGCCACAGGTCGCTGGCGCCGCGGAATGAGGTCAGTACGCCCAGCCAGTCGCCAGTAATCGGGAAGCCGGCGCCCAGCGACTGGTGAATGTCCTCGCCGCTCAAATCGGCGGACTCGTTGTTGAGCCCAACCGCGGAGCGCAACGCGAACACTTTGGCGTTGGACACCTTTTCTTCGACAAAGAAGGTGACCACCCCGTCTTCGGTGCGGACATAGCCGCGGTCGGAGCTGTCGGAGCCGAGGTTGGCGTTGCCGACGGCGTCGAACACGGTGGCTTCGTCGGGCCAGAAGCGCGGCGGCATGAGGTAAAAGCCCGAATGAACGCGCAGCATATCCATGCCAGTGCGCAGGCTTTCGCGCGACGCCATGTCGGTCACTTCGTAGATGTGCCCGCGCTCGTCGAAACACGCGCCAAACGCAACGGGCTGTCCGGAGTCTTCCTTGGGCAAACCGCCGAACGAATACGCCCCGTTTTGGTCCGTCATGGTGAGCAGGAAAGGATCAAACGCAGGGAATTTGCTGTGGTGCCAGAACACATGATTCCAAGGGTCTTCGATGCTCGTCATGATGACTGCGCCCGGCACAGGCTTTTCAGCAATGGAGCTGCCGCGGTGGCGCCCCATCGCAATCGAGCCCAAAACGGTTTCGTTGCGGAACACCGAGGTCAGATAGGAGTAATTGACGGGAATCACGCGGCGCAGGGAAAGGCCGCGCTGATCCGCCACGGCGTCCACATCGCCGACCTGCGAATCCTGATCGCCCACCGCCGCCATCACGCGCGCGATTTCGTCCACATTGCGCTCGATGCCGTCCAGTCCGAGGCGGTCGAGCGTGTCAGCGGGAGTTCCTTCGCGCGGGAGGCTCTCGTGCGTAGTGCCCAGCACAATGTTATAAATGCCGTAGCGCCCCGCCACTTCGCCGCCATGAATCAGGCCGTTCGCCGCCCACAGCAGGCGCGGCTGGGTCAGCGTGGCATCCACGCTGGCGGTCTCGAAATGCGCGGGCGCGTTGCCCGTTTTTTTCAGCCCGTTAAATGCCCGCAGGAAGCTCTGCTGCACACGGCCGTAGAGACCGGGCTGATCGCCTGCGCTGTTGCGAATTTCCGACTCGCCGCCGATAATGACGCCCCATCGTTCGGTGCTATCGCCCAGCAGCAACGACACATGCAGCGTGATCCACCGCTTGCCCAGCATCTCAAACAGCGCCTCGGAAGAATCCAGCAACCGCTTCTCGGCATCCAGTTCGGCCTGGCGTAAACGGATGTCGCGCCGCACGGCATCCAGCACACGCGCCAGCAACGGCTGCAGCGGCTCCTCCACCGGACGGCGGCGGCTCAACGCGCGGCGCAAATTATTCCAGCGGTCGTACTCCTCTTCCTTGCCGGCGATACGCGCGCGCATCGCGGCCTCGGCGCCCGTGTTCGTGTCATCCGCCGCGCGCAGGAGATTCGCCTCCTCACGTAGGTCCATCAGCTCGCTGCGCAACTCCAGCGCCAGGTCTCGCGCCATGTTGCGAATGCGCTCGGAGAGCTTGCGCCCGCCGTTGTCGTTCAGATGATCCAGCGGCGATTCTCGCTCCAGAATCCGCGTGATGTTCGCCAAAAACTGGGTTTCCTCGCGCCACGATTCGGCACGCGTTTTGAGTGTGGCGTCACGGTGCCGATCCGACGACTCCAGCGCCCAATAGAAGTTGACCACGCCCGCATGGGAACGCGCCTGATTGTCGAAAAACGCCAGCACAATATGGCGGCGCGGACGATTCTTCTGGAAGGTCTCTGCCAGCCGCAACAGCCCCGCGCAGTTGGCGGCGGAGCGCGCCCCCGGCGTCAGCCGCGGGAACTCGCCGAAGGTGTCGAGGTTCGCGCCAATCACAATAGCCTCTTCCAGCGCCAGCTCAAAGGTGGGATTCGTGCCGGGAAGGAACGCAATCACATTGCGCCCGACGGTGCGCGTCCACGTAATCTCCGAATGAATCGTGACCGTCTCGCCCAGCGGCAGCTCGTCGCGCACGCCATCAAAATAGAAACGCGGCAGATTGGCAGTAGCGCGCACATAGTGCGGTTGCGAGGAATCGGAGTTTTCGCCGTCCACAAAAATGACCGCACGCGCGCCCAGCCGGAACGCCTTGAGCCACTGCTGGGCGTTGGCGCTGGCGTTCATCACAACAAGGCGGCCCTCGACCGGCGTGCGGTTGAGGCGCGCATCGGAGGCGTCGCCCAAATCCACCAGCTCGCCCGTGATGCCCTCCGGCGGCGACACCGGCGGCTGAATCGCGTTGGGGCGCGCCGGAATCAGCGGAATCACCCGCCCGCCCGCCAGCATCTCGCAGCGGCGCACATCGGTTTGCAGCGACGGAAACTCCTGCACCACCACCTGCTCGATGCCCATGTCGCGCAGGCGCTGCTCGACATACGAGGCGGCATCAGCATACTCCGGCGTTCCGCTCAGGCGGTGCGGGGCGCGCAACAGCGCCTCGGTATCCGCGCGGAAATCGGCGCGCGCCACGCCTCCAACCAGCGCAAACGCCAGCGCAAAAAACAATCCGATGGACATGAGCCTATTCAATGTGAGCCAGCTCCACTTCTACTTCGTCCCGACGCGCAATCCGCTCGATGCCGCCATCGCGAATCCACATCAGGCGGTCGCAAATATTCATCATCCGGTGGTCATGCGTGGCGCAAATCGTCGTAACACCGCGCTCCTTGTTGAGTCTCTGTAAAATGGCGAGAATTTCATCCCCCGTATGGTGATCCAAGTTGGCGGTCGGCTCATCGCAGAGCAGAATACTCGGCTCATTCGCCAGCGAGCGGGCAATCGCCACGCGCTGCTGCTGACCGCCGGACATCTCAATCGGCCGGTGAAACCACCGCTCCTTCAGCCCCACCAATTCCAGCAAATCCATGCCGCGTTTTCGCGCATCGTCGGCGTTGACACCGCCAAACGCCATCGGCGTGGTCACATTCTCCAACGCGGTCATATACTGAATCAAATTGTATGACTGGAAAATGTAGCCAATTTTGCGGCAGCGCAGAAACGCGAGTTCCTCGGCGGTCAGTTGCGCCACATCCACTTCATCAATGAACACGCGCCCCTCGCTCGGGCTGTCCAACGCGCCAATCATGTTGAAAAAGGTGCTCTTGCCGGAGCCGGACGGACCCATCACCGTGATAAACTCACCCGTATAAATTTCGACATCCACCCCGCGCAGCGCATGGGTCACTTCCTCGCCGCGCCGATAAATCTTCTTCATGCCGACCGTGCGGATGATAACACGCTCGGACATCGTCTCGGGCGCTGCTGCAACTGGTTGTTCTACCGTCGCGCTCATTACTCGATCCTCATCGCTTCCATCGGGGCCAAACGCGCGGCGCGGAACGACGGATACACCGCCGAAACCGCCGCCAGCACCATGCCCACGCCAATCGAAATCAGCCCCGCCACCAGCACATCATTCCACGGGAACGCGTGCCACAACAACGAGCGGAACGTCACCGCCATCCGCGCGCTCGCCAGCAAAAAGCCCACCACCGCGCCGCCGATGCCCCCGACCAGCCCCAGCAGTCCCGCCTCAATCAAAAACACCGTCATGATGAAACCATCCAACGCGCCCAGGCACTTGAGCGTGGCAATTTCACGGAAACGCTCCGTCACCGACATCAGCATCGCGTTGGCAATCCCCACCGCGCAAACCAGCATGGACACCAGCGCCAGCCACGTCATCCGCATCCCAATTCCCAGCAACCCGCCGCCCGCGTCCACCGTCTGGCGCTCCGCCGCCGACAACAGCCGCGTATGCGCTCGATGCTCCGCCAGCTCCTCGAGCTCCGCCGCCGTCAGGTCGCCCGGATCCACCTCATTCTCGCGCATGACCTCCAAAAACCATTCCGCGCGCTCGCGGTTGCGCAGCAAATTCCAAATCATCTGCATCGTCACATCGCCCGGCAGCACATCGCGCAACGCCGCCACCGCCTGGCGAATCCCCGGATTATTGATGGTCGCCTCCACGCGCAAATCGTGTTCGAGCCGCCCCACCTCCGCCGCCAGCGCCGACGCCGCGTCCTCCGACAGCGCAAACCCCGCCACCCGCAACCGCTCGCCAAACGCGCCATCCGCGCCGCGCAACGCCGTCACCAACTGCGTCTCGCCCAGCTCCCCGCGAATCGCCGCCAGCGCCGCCGCCTGCCCCGCGCGGGTTTTCTCGACCACGCCGCGCAGCTCGCCCCACCCCGCCAAAAACGCGCGGAACTCCTCCAACGGCGTCGGGAACCGCACCGTCAACATATCGCTCAAACTCGACTCAAACTGTGCCCACTCGCGCTCGCCCGCCAGACGGTCAAACACCTGCACCGACTCCGCCGGTCCCACCAGCACGCGGCGCCGACCATAATTCAAGTCATCAAAAAAACGCAAATACCGCACCGCCTGCGCCGCCTCCGGACGCAGCTCCGCCAGCGCCGCCTCGTCCAATCCGCTCATCGTCAGCAGCTCGCGCGCGTCCTCCTCCGGCAGCTCCGCATCCGCCATCTGCGCCAGAATCTCCTCCGCGGGCCGCGCCATGGACAACCGCGCAATCCAGCGGTCCACCCGGTGCATGTCCACAATCTGCTCGCGCACCGACTCCGCCACCGACCGCTTGATCAAGCTCTCCGCCAGAATATTCATCAGAAACGCCATCGCCACCACAATCACCGCCACCGTCACCGCGGCGCGGAACAAGCGATACTTCACGCCCGTCAGCGCAATCTGAAACACGCGCCCCGGCGGCAGCACCGGCTGATTCTGGACATCAATCTTCTTCATCAGCCTGGCATAATCGAAAACGGTTTCGGAATCGTCCCGCCCGTGGCGAGGAAATAAATCAGGCTCACAATCATCGGCAGCATCCCGCCCAGCATTTCGCCCGCAATCAAGCCGAACATCAGCGGTTTCCCCTTCTGATACACCCCCGCGCCGCCCAGCCGCGTGATCGCCACCTTAATGAACCACCCCACCAAAAATGACTGCGCAAACGAATCCCCCGCATAGGTGGACCACACCAAAAACATCACCGGATGCAGCGGCCAATTCGTAAACCTCAGCCGCATCGCCGAAAACCCAATCACCAGCCCCGCTGCCACCACAAACGCAATCAGCCCGTTGCGGTGCGGCGCCATCTCCTTGAACCGCGCCAGCCCCGTCGCCTGCCCCGCCTCCTCGAGCTGCCCCTGCGCGTCCAGCCGCTGCATAATGCTGATGGTCTCATTGAACGGCCGTTTCGCCTGCTCAATCTTCCACAGCGACACATCCACGCCCTTCTCATACTGATAATACAGCGTCGTCGGAATCCCCACCCCCAGCCCCACCATCAGCGCAATCACCGCCCAAAACGCCGTACGCCCCACCTTCGCGTTGCAATCGTCTGCCAGCTTCAGCCCGTTCACCACATACGGCATCAGCGCCTCGCGCGTGTCATAAAACAGAATCAGGCACATCATAAACATCAAAAACAGCGTGCCCGGCCCCAGCGCGCGTGCGCCAAACAGCGCCCACAGCAGCGTCGCCGGCGTGCCCGTCACCACAATAAAGAACAGCCCCGTCTCCGCCAGCAACCGCCCCATCACCAAATAGACCGCCACGCACCCCAGCCCGAACAGCAGCGCCATCATCCAATCCAGCCCCATCATCATCGCCACATACACCGTGAAAAACGCCATCCCCGCAAAGAAAAACCGCCCGCCCCACACCGCCGCCGACTCAATCTCGTCCTCCGTACGCAAGCCGATCGCCCGCCGGAACACCGCCCAATAATACTGCCGCCCCGTAAACAGCAGCACCGCCAGCATACCGAAATACGCCCCCATAATCATCATCGCATCCATCTGCAAACCGAACGGCCAGGTCCCCTGCCAGCCGCCCACCCCAACCCCGTAAGTCGCAAACAACCCCGCAATAAAAATCCAAATAAACGGCCCAATCCCCAGCGACAGCGACACCTCCTTCGGCAGAAAATACGCCACCGCCACCACCGTAAAGAAAATCGTGAACTTATCCAGCAGCTCCCGCCCGCCCCCCTGCAAAAAGGTGTCCGACAAATCCGCCAGCGACGAAAAATCCACCCCCAGCGGAATCGTCCCAAACAGCACCCGCGGGAACCACAAATTCATATAATTATAGAAGTGAATCCCCAGCACCGCCGCCAGCCCGATCCAAAACAGCGCATTCGAGAACACCGGACTCGGCCGCCCGTCGTCCTCCGGCAGCAGCGACTTCGTGAACGTCACAATCGGATACGGCAAATGCTCGTGGTCCGCCCATTGTCGGTGAACCACCACCGCCAGACTCACCAGCGCAATCCACAAACTCAGGATAATCGGCACCCAAAACACCAACGGCCCCCGCCACGCCCGCCACGGAATCTCCCGCAGCGACAGTTTGTCCGACGCCTCCTTCAGCCCCCGCGTATAGCCGTCCAGCACCGTGCTCTCATCCGCCGAGATGTCCACCAGCATCCCCTCCGGCACCAAATCCATCACCTGCTGCTGCTTCCAGCCCGGCTCCGTCCGCTCATACCGGTGCGGCATCACCAGCGCCGGCGTAAACAGCCGCAGCAAGTTCGACCCCGGAATCGCGCACGACACCAGCGTCAGCACCAGAATCACCGCCAGCTCCCCCCGCTTCAGCCCGCCCCCCCGCTTAATCTTCCGCCACAGCGGATAAATCAGCGCCAAAAACAGCACCAGCAAACCATACACGCTAATGGGCATAAAATTGCCCACAAACATCGTTTGCCGCATGATCCAGTCGTTAAAATACGTATAGGAGCAGACAAAAGCCGCTCCCAACAACCCTAGAATGACCGCGCGAAACGTCACAAAAACTCCTCACCGACCGCCGGCAAACGCGCCGCGGCACTCAACGCCACGACATGACCCTCAATTTCCTACCACAAACCAACTCCTGTGTGAAGGCAACGCGGTATAACGTTCCAAATTATTATTTGTCCCCACCCCCCGCCTTCGCAGCGAAAAGCCGTAACACGCAAATATCGCTGATCCACACAGCCACGACATAACCTGCGACCGTCCAAAACAACCCGCCAAAATCAGCAGGCTTCCATTCTCACAGGATTTTGAGCCCCAACGAGACCAAACCGGCTAAAATCACGAATTCTCACCAAAACAAGCGAAATATACTCAAAATTAACATACCTGAGGTTTTGTGATGCATTTTTAACTGTTTTGCAATATTTACTCAATTTCTAACAAATTCCGACCGTTTTCAACAAATTTATCGACAGATTTTGGCAGTTGCCGGCTGTTTTTACAAAATTTCGGACAAACCCCAACAGAATTGATCGATATTTGTTATTTTGAACGATTTTTGACAACATTTGACGATTTTAATGATTTTATATAAGGTTTTGTGTAGCGCATGATTTGTCTTCATTTTGGATAAAATGTGACAATTTAGGCGAAAATGGTCGCTTGTTAGCCAGTAGCTATTGCAACACCAGGGTTTTGTTCTAGCGTTTCCTCGCCTTGGGTTGCTACTCGGGGTCAAAGTGGCAGGATTTGGGCTGTCTGGCAAGCCTAAGCGGTGGTTTTAGGCA
>JAAZFE010000079.1 GCA_012511885.1 Lentisphaerota bacterium
GGGGCAACAAGACCCAGTAACTGCGCGTAATGTTTATTGGTTGTATTCATGCCTCATCATGGACAAAAAACGGACAGTGACTCAACACTCACAAACCCGCTCCCACCATAAAATATTACGAAGAACCGAAATGGGCAGAAAACGGGCAAAAACGCGTGAAAAGCAGGCCAAAAGGGGTGAAAACGGGTCAAAATTGGGTTTGGATGCGATCGGCGAGAAGGCGCGCGGGCAACAGGAAATCGGTTGGTTGCGACCGCCAGGCGCGCTCCTGCTCATAGTAGTTGAGGTGCGCTTGCATGATTTTGAGGATATCCGGCCGATTGGTGGTTTGTTTTTCCTGATTGATGGCCATTTCCTGGGTTTCGATGGCTTTGTCGAATTGGGCGAGTTCAGCCCAGGCCGCGGCCAAGGTGTCAAGTAGGCTTGGATTCTCGGCAGATTCTTTCAGGGCTTCTTGGGCCAAGGTCAGGGCCAAATCTCCATTACGCGCCTTTTGATCTGGATAGGTGGCAAGAAACCATGCAAATGAATTCTTGGTTTCAAAACATTCCGACTTGAATTGGAGCGCTTTTTCGAAATGGTAATGTGCATCATCTGGTCGCGAGCTGGCGCAGTCGATTTCGGCCCATCGCAGCCATAACACAGGAAGCTCCGGCGATAAACGTTCTGCCTGCGAAAGTAATTTTGTGCATTTCTCGTCAACGATTTCTTCTTTTATACCAGCGTGTTCCCGCATGTTGTTGAGAGTCGCGCAGGTGATGGCCCAATCGATTAGAAATCCCGGATTGTGATCAAGTTGGTCGGCCACCTTTTCGAACAGCGTCATGGATTCATGCAGGTGTGCCGTGTTTCCCTCGGCCTTTCCTCTTTCGCCCATAACCACTGCAAAGCCCCAATAGATCATGGGGTTTTCGGGATCATACAGCCATGCTTGGTTAAAGCGCTTGATGGCGAGGTCAGCATTGTTCGCGAAAAACTTTTCCCATCCCGCCTCGACATAGTGTGCGCTCAATAACTTATTTTGTTCGCGCTCTTGTGCGGAGATATTCTCGGTGAACGGTTTTGAGTGGCCGCCATACATCGGGATTTCATTTGGGGGTCTTCCGGCCCAAACAGCAGCCTGATGAATGAGCAGAAAGGCCAGCAGATATCTTTTCATGGGTATGCTCCCTATTCATGAAGACCATGCGCAACGGTCTATGAAAAAGCAATGGTTGTTCGCGCGGGAATGCGGGATTGCACGACTATTTGAGAAGGGGACAACGGGCAGCTGCCTACAAAGGGCGATGGGGAATTGCGTGATTGCGTGAATGCGGGAATGGTCGCTTTAGGCGCTGATGCGTCGCCTCGCGGCGGGTAAAAGGTAGAGGGTGGGAGTGGCGCGCATCAGCGCGATAAAACGGGTGAAAAAGCGTAAAAACGAGCGAAAACAAGGCAAAAACGGGCAAATTTGGTCAAATGGAGCCCAAAATTGAGCAAAAATTGGCGGGAGCGGTCAAAATGGGGTGAATATGGCGAGGGACTGGGGAATTGTGGTTTAGCTGGCGAGGCCCCAGGCGCCTTTGCGGGCGGCTTTGGCGTGGGCTTCGAGTTCGCGCAGACGTTGGACTTCGTCCCAGGTTTTGCCACGGATGCCCATGCCGTGGATGCGGGCAAGGCCGTTGGCGACGAGAAGTTCGCCCAAGTCGCGTCCTTTGACAGTGACGATTCCGTATTTGCGCAGGGCGCGTTCTCCGCCGAAGACGCCCTGCCAGCGGGTGCGGACCGAAAACCCCTTGAACAACTGCTTGCGGGTGAAGTCGCGCGCCATTTTGCCGACTTCGATGGCTTGTTCGGGCGTGATGCCGAAGTATTCGGCCTGGGCTTCGACGCGGTCGCGATAGTTGTAGTCCACTTCGGGGGTGTCCACGAAGTAGAGCCGGATGGTTAACACGCCGTCGTTCCAGCGCACTTTGAAGGAATCGCCGTCGTTGTTGCGTGCTTCGACCCATTCGCAGTTTTCGAGAATTTGCCAGGGTTGGGCGGCGAGAAGTGGCTGGGGGGGAGCCAAGGCCAGCACGAGGAGGATCCATAACCAGCGTAACGTTTTCATAAAACGCTCCTTTGTTTGGGGTTTATAAGGGGCCAACCTATTCCTAATTCGTGAATAGTCAAGCTGTTCTGTCGCTGAGCACCCAATTTTTGGGCTGGAAAATGACGGGGACGGCGAGAACAGCCACACGGACAAACACCGACAAAGACGGACGGACACGGACACTTGGGATGCCGCTGCTGCAGCGGAAAAAGAGGCGGAAAAGGACGGGGTGGGGGGGCGCTGACGCGCCTCGTCCCGGGTTTTGTCGGCAACTGCCGACAAACGGCGGCAGTGGCGGATGTCGCTGACGCGGCGAGCGTGGTAGCGGGGGTGCAGGTGCTGGCGCGCCGCGGCGACGGCGGAGGGGGGCGTGTAGGAAATGAGGCATCATTTCGCTTGCGCTCGGTGGGCAAGTGGCTATAGTTCCGCCTGATTGCTGTTTTTGGCAGTTGGTTACGGGGCGTGGCTCAGCCTGGTAGAGCGCTTGGTTCGGGACCAAGAAGTCGCTGGTTCAAATCCAGTCGCCCCGACCACTTTTGGTCTGGTTTTATGCGCATGGGCAACCGGGGGACAAGTTTGGCAAACGGATGGAGGGATGAATGATGGAGCTTAAATCCAAACGCATCGTGGTGACGGGAGGGGCGGGCTTTCTGGGCGGGTTTGTGACGGAGGCGCTCGCGGCGCGCGGCTGCCGGGACGTGCTGGTTCCACTGGTGGAGGACTATGACCTGGTGGAGCAGGCGAACGTGCAGCGGATGTATGACGACATCCGGCCGGATGTGGTCATTCATCTGGCGGCGGTGGTGGGGGGCATTGGGGCGAATCGCCTGCATCCGGGGGAGTTTTTCTATAAGAATATGGCGATGGGGCTTTTCATGATGGAGGAGGCCCGGCGGCGCAACCTCGAGAAGTTTGTGGCGCTGGGGACGGTGTGCGCCTATCCCAAGTTTACGCCGGTGCCTTTTCGCGAGGAGGATCTCTGGAACGGTTATCCCGAGGAAACCAATGCGCCCTACGGCCTGGCGAAGAAGATGATGCTGGTGCAGGGGCAGGCTTATCGGCAGGAGTATGGCTTCAATTCGATTTTTCTGGTGCCGGTCAATTTGTATGGGCCAAGGGACAACTTTGATCCGGTGTCGTCGCATGTGATTCCGGCGCTGATCCGCAAGTGCGTCGAGGCGCGTGAGTCGGGCGCCGAAGCGATCGAGGTGTGGGGCACCGGGAAGGCCTCGCGCGAGTTTCTGTATGTGGCGGATGCGGCGGAGGCGATCGTGCTGGCCACGGAGCGTTATGACGGAGCGGAGCCGGTCAATATCGGCGCCGGCGCGGAAATTATGATCCGTGATTTGGTGCCGCTGATCGCGAAACTGACCGGGTTTGAAGGCCGGATTGATTGGGACGCGTCAAAACCCGATGGGCAGCCCCGGCGTATGCTGGATGTGTCGCGTGCGCGGGACTATTTCGGCTTTGAGGCCACGACCGGTTTTGAGGATGGTCTGCGTGAGACCGTGGCCTGGTTTGAGCAGAACCGCAGTTAGAGCATTTTCATCAATCCTGTAGCCGTTTTGTCTACTGCATTGGGCTTGGCCGTCGTCAGGCTGCATCGAAATAGCGATACTATTCCTGCTTCGCCTTCCTTGGCCCAGCCCAATACGCTACGACCTCCCGGCCACATTATTTCTTCAAACGCTCTAGCCTGAATTATTCATCCAGATGGATGAAAACATGGGGATTGGCTGCAGACTGGATGTTGTGGAAAAGGAAAAGTAAAAAGATTTTTCATCCATGTTGCCCGGGGGCGCGACGATTCCGGCCCGCCTGCAGTGTTATTCGGGGTTCGCAGTATGTCCATACAGCTTCGCCCCGCCTGCCTTGCATCCGGGCCGGACTTGTCGCGTGAATAATTCAGGTTAGTTGCGTCCTGTTTTGAGATTGCCAGTCGCGGGGAGAATCCCGTTTGATGAGGCCATGAAGTTGAACCAGGCTGAACCGGTTGGGGGTCTCGCGGCACGGGGTCTGTGGGCGGGGGCGGCTTTACTATTTTTTGCGCTGGTGGCGCTGGTGGTGTTTCACGCGCTGTGGACGCCGGGGGCCATCCTGATGAGCAGCGATGACAACATCGGTCTGCTGGAGAACAATCGGCGGGCGCTGGAGAATTCACTCTTTCACCCCTGGCAGGGCGAGACGCTCTGGGGAATGCCCGGCATGAGCATCATCCGTCCGGGTTTTTTGCTGCTCAAGTGGCTGCCGGCCGTCTGGTTCATGAACTGGTTTCACGGGTTGTGCCTCGCGCTGGCGGCGTGGTTGCTGGCGCTGTATTTGCGCGATCAACAGTTGCATCCCGCCGCCTGCATCTTTGGCGGGCTGACAGCTTTTTGGGTGGGCACGAACCTGACGCTGACTTATGCCGGCCACATCGGCAAATACGGCACGCTGGTGTTTTTGTCGCTGGCCATTTTCGCGCTGGGTCGTTTTGGGCGGACGCGGCGCGCGGCGTGGGGGGTGGTGGCGGGGGCCGCCGCGGGCGCCATGTTTCTCGAGCAGGCGGACGTGGCGCTGTTCTGCGCGGTGCTGCTGACGCCGCTTGGCCTGTGGGAGGCGTGGCGGGCGGGGGGCGGGGATATCCGCGGGACTCTTCAAAAATCGTGGGGCGCGGCGTTGGTTGCCGTTGTGCTGGCGGGGGCGGCGTCGTTCTCGGTGCATGGAGCGGGGGTGACCGAGAGCACCGATGCGCAGACCGATGCCGAGCGCTGGGCGTTCATCACACAATGGAGCCAACCGCCGGCGGAGAGTCTCGACTTCATTGCGCCGGGCTGGACGGGCTGGCGCAGTGGCGACGAAAAGGGACCCTATTGGGGCGCGATGGGTCGCAGCGAGGGCTGGGAGCAAACCCGCCAGGGCTTCATGAACTTTAAACTGGAGAATGTCTATGTGGGTGCACTCCCGCTGCTGTTGGCGCTGCTGGGACTGGCCGAGGCCTTTCGTCGGCGTCGCGCTGAGCCGCTTGCCGCGGCTGTTTTCCTTTGGGCGGGGCTGTGCGTGATGGCCCTGCTGCTTTCGTTCGGCAAATTTTTCCCGCTCTACAAATTGGTGAGTTTGCTGCCGGGGCTGGGGAGCATTCGCAATCCCAACAAGTTCATTCATTTCTTCCAGGTGGCGTGGGGCGTGCTGGCGGCATACGGCCTCGAGCTGGCATTCCGCGCGGAACCGCGGCTATTGCGCCGCTGGGTGTGGGGCAGCGCGATTGCCGGGGGCATCTTTCTTCTAGCGGGATTTGCGTTTTGGAGCAATCTCTCCGGCGGCGGGGCGCGCCTGGCTGCTGCCGGCTGGGGCGAGCTGGGCCGGGTCATCCAGCGGAACAAGGCCTTTGCCATCACCTATGCCGGCGGGATGTTTCTGGCGGGGGCGGGCGTTCTCTGGGGGATCGCGCGGACGGTTTTCCATGGCGTGGATCCCGCGCGTGCGGGACCATGGCGTGGATCCCGCGCGTGCGGGACCACAGCGTGGAAAAAGTCCCTGTGGGTCTGGCTGCCCGCGCTGGTGGTGCTGTTTGACGCGGTTTTCATTCTCGCGCCGCATTACATCCAGACCATGCCGCCCGGCTTTGTGGCCGAGAATGATTTGGTGAAATATTTGAAGCGGGATCTGGGGGACGGCCGCACGGCCATGGCTACGCAGGACGGCTACCATGGTTTGTGGCTGACCTATCTGTTCCCGTATCACGGCATTCCTTCAGTGAACGTCACCCAGTTGCCGCGCCCGCCGGCGGACTATAGCGCGTTTTGGGAGGCGGTGCGCGATCCGTTGCGCACCTGGCAGTTGACCGGCGTGAGCCATGTGCTGGCGCCGGAGGCGGTGGCCCGGCAAATGTTGGCGCATCCGGATTATGCGCCTCGGTTGGAACCGGCCTATGCCTGGCATCCGCAGCCCGCGCGGGACGGGGGCGTGGCGGTGCGTCGTGTGCCGCTCACGCCGGACGCCTCGGATGTGGTACTGAAGCTCAAGCCCGCGCCCCCCCGGGTGGCCGCCGCGGCTTCCTGGCGCGAGCTGAGTGATGCCGAGGCGCTGGCCGAGCTGGCTTCTCCGGCCTTTGAGCCGGGACAGTTTGTTTTGCTTGCGCCGGGGAGCAAGATGCCACCGCCTGTTGACGCGGGCCAGACGCCGCCAGTGGTGAACGTGCGAAACATCATGTTTGGCCGCTACGATTTCACGGTGCAGAACAGCGGGCCGGTGGTGGTGCGCGTGGCGGAAAAATATGACCCCAACTGGCGCGCGACCGTAAACGGCACGGAGCAGCCGATCCTGCGGGTGGACTATATGTTCCAAGGATTGGCGCTGGCCGAGGCAGGTACGCACGAGATTGTGCTGAGCTACGCGCCCAGCTCCCTGCCGGTATGGTTGCAGGGCGCGGGGCTGCTCGCGGGGGCGGGAGCGTTGCTGTGGGCACTTGTGCCCCGCCGCCGCGCCGGGGAGGCGGCGGCATGAGCGAAATCAGCCCCATGATGCCTCGTCTTTCCGTAGTCATTCCGACGATGGGCCGGGACATTTTGATTCAAACTCTCGAATCTCTTGCCAATTCGGAAGGCTTTATAGAAATCGAAGTCATTGTAGCCGGAAAAATTCCGGATCCTGCGGTCGCGGTGCGTTTGCAAAATATTTGCAAGGCTCATGCCAACATCCGCCACTTGGACATCCAATTTGCCACTGGCGACTCCAGCCAAAAGAAAAACGCCGGCGCCGCCAAGGCGCGGGCGTCGCTGATTGCATTTTTGGATGACGATGTGATTGTGGCCGCCGATTGGCCCCGGCGCATTGTTGAGCCCTTTGAAGATGGGAAGGTCGGTCTGGCCAGTGGCCCAAGCCTGATTCCCGACGACCTCAATTATGCCGGTCGGCTTGCCGGGTTGGTCCTGTCTTCGCGTGCGGCAGGCTATGTTGCCGAGCGATATCGCCAGAATCGCGAGGATTTGTATCCAATCAACTGGGATCGGGTGATTGGTTGCAATGCCATCTATCGCCGCGAAGCCTTTGAGCAAATGGGGGGATTCCCGGCTGATTTTTATCCGGGCGAAGAAATGATAGCCGCCTATCGTACTGAGCAGGCCGGCTGGAAGCTTATGTTTGTGCCTGCCGCCTGGGTGAACCACTATCCCCGGCAAACCTTGGGACGTTTTTGGCGGCAAATGTGGAGTTATGGCGCCACCAGGATCCGTTTGCTCCGCGCCGGGGTTTCCTTCACCCCCATGCCTCTTGTGCCGGGGCTGTGGGTCGCCATCACACTTGCGCTCGCCGCGCTGTCGCCGTTTTGGCGGTGGGCGGGCTGGCTCCTCGCTGTCGATCTTTTCTTTTACGCTGCGCTGGTTGCTGGTGTCACTCTCGTCACCACATGGCGCACACGAAAACTTCGCGATCTCGGGCTGCTTTTCATGATTCCCTTCATGCACGCGGCGTATGGCATGGCTCAATGGGTCGAATTGTTTCGCCCCGGCAGAGATTTCAGCGAAGCGCCCCGAGGAGGTCGGTCGGCGTGGGGTGAGCGTGGCTCCGGCTAGCCGGTTGCGTTCCGGGCGGGCAGACCGTGCTGGCGCGCCGTGGGTGGTCCGGGCGCAAGGCACCCTTACTTTGCTATCGACGGCAGGGGATGGATTTGCAAGACTGCCCAACCGTACAAGTCTTGTCATTTGGTCCAGGCATGGCTACAGTTGTCAACGATACGAGCAGATTCATCAACTAAGCAGGTAGTATTATGGCAAAAGAAGAAGTGAAAGCTCAGGCTTCAGCCCAGGCCCAACGGGCCAACACAGACGTTAATTTGTGGATCGAGTTAGGGGTGGCGCTGGTCCTGACCGTGCTGGTCTGCTTCGGTTTACACAAAGCCAACCAATTGGGAATAAGTCTGGGCGGGATCATTCAATTTCTTGATCTGCTGATCAACCAGCGCGGACCCATTCAGTGGCTCGAAATGGGTTGCTTCTTTGTGTGTGTTCTTTTCATGTTCCTGAAGACCCGGGTCATCCGCAACCAGATTCATTATATTGTCAGCGATACCGCGGAGCTGAGTTCCCTGAGCATGGAGAACGACGACGACCTGCAACTGTTGCGGCGGCGGATTCATGACGAGGGCCTGGATAGCCTCAGCATCCTGTTGGGCCGCTTGGATAGAGGATTGGCGCTCTGGCTGGCCACCAAGGATGTCGGCCGGGTGGGCGACTGGATGGGATCGGAAAGCTCGCGCGACTCGTCCATGTCGGACCTGACCTATACCTTGGCGCGGACCATGATGTGGGCCATTCCGATTCTCGGGTTTATTGGTACGGTGCAGGGACTGAGCGCCGCCGTGGGTGGCTTTGGTGACTTCCTCTCCGGCGCGGCGGACCTGGGCGCGATCAAGGGAGCCATTGCCGACGTGACCATTGGGCTTGGGGTGGCGTTTGACACCACCTTCCTGGCGTTGATGCTGGTCACGATTGTTCAATTCCCGCTCAGCTCGCTGATGCGCCGAGAAGCGACGGTGCTCGGCGAAATTGAAATTTATATTGACGAGCACTTTGTCGCGCGTCTGCCTTCGGCTGAACAGCAAGCCGTGGTGATCGAGAACCTCGAAGACTCGATTGAGGCGGCCTTCCGCCGCTATATTCCCGACCCGGACCGCTATGAGGAGGTCTTTACCGAGTCCATCGAAAAGGCGGGCTCCGTGGTCGAAAAGCAGTTTGAGTCGTTCACCGAAAAGTATGTGGACGCGCGGAAGCAGGCCACCGATGACGAGGTGCAGGCGCTGGCCTCCGCGTTGGAAAGCGCCCACCTGAAGGCCGCCGAGCTGGCCAACCAGTACGCGCGGAGCGCGGATGGCATCCAGAACGCGTTGGGCAGCAGCCTTGAGAAGGCGGCACAGGCCGCTGGCGATGTGGCCCAGCAGGTGGATGTGCTGGCCGATTTGGGCGGCAAAATCCAGGAACTGCTTCAGATGGAGCAGGCTCTTGAACGCGCCTTGGCCGGCATTACCAGCGCCGAAGAATTCCAAAAGACTTTTGTCCAGTTGCGCGAGCATCTGGCCACCACCGATGAATTTTGCCGCCGCTTGAGCAAGCCGCGCGTGATTACGTTGCACGAAGAGGTCATCGCCTAACTTGGAGGCGGAAAGATGCGAGCCATGCAGTATCATTCCCTGAAAAGGATGGCACTGCTGGCCGGCTCTTTGGTCTTGGCCGGCGGATTGGCGGCTCGCGCTCAAACCGCGCGCACGATCAGCGTACGCCCTTTGGCCGAAGGATTGCGCCGTCCCCACGGCGTGGCCATTCATCCCAAGACGGGCGACATCTATGTCTCGGAACATGACAGCGGCCAGATAGGGGTTCTGCGCAATGGCCGGCTTGAGCCGGCGCTCCAGCCGGGCTGGACCGTTTCCAGTCATGTGCCCCGCTGGGCCATTTCGGATCAGATGCCCCTCGAAACCTGGTTGGCCGCCAAGTTGGAAAAGCCCGGGCCCATCGCCATTGCCAGCAATGGAACCCTGTATGTGGCCGAGCAGATTCCTCTCGGACGCCTTCTCGAGTTCCACCCCGACGAGGATGGACGCTATAGCGAAGCCATTGCCGTTCCGGTGCCCTGGCTGGATCAGGAATATCAATGGCGCAATCTGCTGGTGGACTCGCTGGATCGTCTTTATGTTGCCGGATCAGACGAGATCGGCTCTGATTTCATGAAGCTGGGTTCCGTGCTCATGCGCGAGGCCGAGGGGGATTGGTGGGTCATTGACTTTGGGCCGTTTGCCAATTTTTCAACGTTAGCGCTTTCCGAGCGCGAGGATGTGTTGGTGGTGGGCGACCACAAGCAGGGCCGCCTGACCTGGTGGGAGGTGAACCGCCACATCATGTTGGGGGGCGCGCCCGAAACCATGAGCCGCGCCACGCTGCAGGCATTGTCAGTGTTCCCGGATGGCACCTTTATTCTGGGGCAGGTCGAGGAGTCGGGACAGGCTTCGCTCAAGCGGATTGATCCATTCAGTTTTCAGCAGTCATTGCTGGCCGATGGCTTCAAATCGTTTGGCACCATTGCCATTGACCGGGAGAATGTCCGGTACATTATCAGCGATCCCGTGGCCGGGCGCGTGTTGGAGGGCAAGCCCGACGGTTTCACACGTTTTAACGAGGTCGCCATGCGCCAATTGGTGCGGTCGGTGGACAGCGTCGTGGGGACGATGTCGGAAGCTCCGGCGTTCATGGCCAGTTTCTTTGACCGGTTGCAAGGCGCCATGGAGGATATGCCGGATGACTCAACCCACGCGGTCCAGTTCAATCTGAGCGACATTGCCGGCAAGATGCCGATTGTGGCGGGCCGGATTCAGGCCGTGCTCGAGGTGGAGGATGCCGAGGACGATCCCATTGAGCAGGTCGAGTTCTTTCTGTTGTTCCCAAGCAAGGTGGTCATGACCGAGGTGGCGGTGACCCCCAGCATGAGCTTTTTCTCCGCGCGCCGCAAAAGCGGCAAGATCGAACAGACCCGCCCCCTGTTTCAGGGCGGCGTAGATGTGTACCGCCTCTCCGCCACCAATATGACCCGGCTGGTTTCGGCGCCCGGGGGGCTGCACGTGCCCATTGTGGTCTGCGGCATGGAGGAAGCCGACGGCGGGGTGTATGTTAATTTGTCGTTCCTTGGCGCAGGCGTCTATGGCGACTACTATTTGAGCCTGTTTCAGGGGCCTCGCGAGCAACGGGGCAAATTGATGGTCAAGTCGGGGGCCACCGAAAGCGGGAACATCACCTATGAGGCCTCGTTCATGGATGAAGTGACCGTGGAGGGGGCGGGGGGCACGGTTACCCGTGAGCAGATCAGCAACCTGATGGTGGCTGGATTCGGATCCTCGGGGCGCGGGGTCAACCGTTCGGTGGGCTGGATGCGCCTGGGCCAGTTCCCCGCCTCGATGACCGTGGCTTTTGGCGATACCGGCGGAACCACCCTGACCGGCGCCGCCAGCGACATGCGCTCCATCATGGAAAAGAAACGCGTGGAAATGAGTCTGGAAACCGCCAGCGAGATCGACGTGGTTGATTCTTCTTATGGTGGTGAAATTGTCACCCCCGCACCGGAGACCGGACCATGAGTATGGAAGAAGCCCAGTGCGACACATCTGGATTCCAGAACATCGTCTTGATGTTGATTGGCGTGCTGATGATTTTGCTCATCAGCAATGTGCTCACCATCATCAGCAACCCGGAAAATATCCAGATTGGGTCGTTGGTGACGGGCGCGGTCTATACCGAGGGCGAAGAGGAGGACGTGTTGGGCACACCCAAGTTCCAAAACCTGCGGCAGGACCCGATCTATGTTGAAGTGCGTCCGGATCGAGTGATTCTGGTCGAAGAGGATGTCGAAATACTGGCCCGAGATCTCATGTTCGAGGGCAACGAATTTGAGAAGTTTCTGACCAAAGTGGAGCAAATGAAGGATCGCCGCTACATCGTTTTGTTATTGCGGCCCGACGCGGCCACCTTCCAGCGGCAACTGCGCAAAATTATTCGCGACCGGGGCATCGGGATGGGCTTCGAGCCCTGGGAGTATGAGCGCCCCATCATTGTGCAACGGCAGACGGAAGAATAGCCATGGCGTCGCAGGGCCCAGAACTGGACTTGAGTTCCTTCACGGATATTTTGACGTGCATCCTCGGGATTCTCGTTCTGATTATTTTGCTGACTGGGATTGACGCCTCCCAGATCACCGTGCTGGTGTCCACACCCAAAGAGCATATTGGTGATGACAAAAGCCCGGTATATTTCGAGTGCCGCAATCAGAGCCTTTTCCATATCTCCACCGAGAACATCAAGGCGTCGGTGGACGCCAAAACACAGGAAATTCGCGAGAAGGTCCAAGAAGACGAGATGGAGTTCATGCGTCACGCGGAGAATGCCCAGCTTGAAATCGAGGGCCAATCGTTGAGCTACATTTTTGCGCTGGTAGGGCAATACGCGTTGTTTCCTGTCCAAGAGGCCATCGGCTATCAATTCAACCGGCCCCTGTCTGAAGAAAAGGATGGCTGGTTCAGCGATTTGCTCAGCTCATTTGATCCGGAAACACAGTTCCTGTGCTTTTTCCTGCGTCCGGATAGCTTTCGGACGTTCCAGCAAGCTCGGGCGGTGGCATGGTTGCGGGGGTTCAACGTCTCGGTCGAGCTTTTGGAGGCGCGCAATCCCATTCGCATCGGGCCCGGCGGCGAGCGCGTCTATTCCCAATAAACGCCAGTACTGGCATGGCCTCGCTTCTTGATTCGTTTGTCTGTTCGGCCTGCGGCACTTGCTGCCGCTGGTCCGGGACGGTGCGGATGTCTCTTGAAGACATCGAGGCCGCGGCCGCTTATCTGGATTTGACGCCGGAGGAGTTCGTCAACCGGCACTGCACGCTTTCACCCGGCCGGAGCGGGCTGGTGTTGAAAGAGCAGGCCGACGGGGCCTGCGAGTTTATCGGCGCGGACAATCGGTGCGGGATTTATCCCGCCCGTCCGCGCCAGTGCCGGGAATTCCCCTGGGAGTGGCAAGTGGATGGCTGTCCCGTGCTGGACCGGCTGCTCGAAGAATCCGCCCGAGACGATTCGATCGAGCCTGAAGCCTGACCCGGGCGCAACCTGCTCTTGGAGGGGGGAATAAGGCGAAACAGGGCATGGCAAAGGATGCCGCCATGCCGCTTGTTGCCTTGAAATAGTACGATTTCACAGGGATTTTCTTGATTTTCAGCTGCCGGCCCGGTTACAATTGACCTATGAGCGACAGCGAGTCATCTTTCAGAACCGCCAAGTACGGCTTTGGGTTCAAAGACGGCAAGCTCTATCATTTTATCGTGGATCGTGTTGTGGTTTTGAAGCTCTGGCCGGAGCCATGCTGCTGGGTCAAAACCGCCGAGAAGCCTTGGCATGCCTCCCGCGCCATGGCCGCTTTGACGCTCTCCCGCGTGGAGTCCATCGTCAGAAATTGTCCCCAACCGGAGAAATCTCCCTGGTTGGATTTGTCACATGTGAAACGTACGCTCGACGACCTTGCGGCCGCAGAGGATGTACAAGAAGACGATCAGTCAGAGATGTTGTACCTGGGTCCGAGTCACCTTGTTCTCCGGCTTGCCCGGTGGCGTTGGCGTCATGAGACCGCCGCCGCCAAGCACCAGGCGGCTGTCGAGGCCGCCCAATATTACCACGCGATGCTCAAGAATCACTTGGACGCCATTCCCCGGGACGTGCAAAGCGAACTTTGGCGCTATCCAGATCGGCACTGGCATCTGCTGTCGCTGTTCGCGCGCTGCCCGGGCGCGCTGGATTTGAGCCGCAGCAATCCGGCGCTGTGCTACATGCTGGCAAGCAACTGGGTGTTTCATGATCCGGCTGTGACCCGCCCCATGAGGGCGGCCCGGAGCCTCGTGCGGAAGAAACAGCGCCGTATTTTGGACTGGCTGGGCTTTCCGGCCACGGAATCCACCCGCCGCTTCCTGCAGAAAATCAACCCGAAGGATGTGAGCATACCGCGCCTGCTCAATTTGCGCCGGGTGATGTTGGAGAAGCCGGAAATATTTCAGTGGCTGACGCATGCCAGATCGTTGAACCGGAATGTGCTGGATGCTGCCACCAATAGTTTTTTTGAATCTTATCTGACATCCAGACTGTTTAACGAGTTCGTCGAACGATCCGCCTCCCGGCGGCGCAGGACTGACGAATATCGCCTGCTGCGCGATACGGCGGCACTTCAGCGCCGTTTGCCGGACAGTCCGACGCGGAGCCATTTCAGCAGCTTGAGACAGCTGAGGGCCTATCACGACGAACTGACCCTGCTGGATCAGCAGCGCTGGGCAAACGAAGAGCGCGAGGCGGACGCCTTCCCGCCGCCGCCTTTTCCCGGCACCGAAGCCATTCGCCCGCTGACGGATTCCGCCGCGCTATATCGCGAAGGTATTGAAATGCAGCACTGCGTGGGCAGCTATGCGTACCGGGTTATGGCGGGCTACTGCTATATCTATCAAGTCCTGGCGCCGATTCGAGCCACACTCGAAATCGAGCAGGGGGCCCAATTAAACTGGGTGCCGGGTTCGCTGTTTCAGAAGCACAATGAAGCCGTGTCCGATGAACTGCGGCGTAAAATCTTCAAAGCACTGTTTGCCAGCGAGGGCAGCAACTCAGACACCGGAGATGACGGGCAAATGCTGTTGCCGCTGATGAATGTTTGAACCGGGCAGGCGGGAGAGAGAGGCACAGACATGAATATTCAACGCCAGCGCATAGAACTGCAAACCTCCGGCCATGGCGACATGCACGACCTGACCGGACAGGTGGCCAAACTGGTTGCCGAGTCCGGCGTTCGTACGGGGTGGGTGCATCTTTTCAATGTCGGCAGCACGGCCGTCATCGGAACCATTGAATTTGAACCCGGTTTGGAGCGGGATTTGCCCGAACTGCTCCAGCGGTTGATTCCGCCCGGCCGCCACTATGGGCATGAAGCCGCCTGGCACGACGGCAACGCGCACTCGCATCTGCAGGCCACCCTGCTGGGCCCGGAACTGACCGTGCCCATTGATGAGGGACGCCTCACCCTTGGCACCTGGCAGCAGATTTTCCATCTCGAGTGCGACATCAAACCCCGCCACCGCACCATCGTGGTCACCATCCACGGCCAAACCTGATCCGATGGTCGCTGCCAGAAAACCTGGGTTGGAGCATAAACAGGTAACGTAAAGGCAGCACTTTTCGCCTTCAGATACGCTCCTGTGCCACACATAGGGCACCCCCTAAAAGCATGAAAAAAACCCTATAAAATGGCTATTTACAGGGGGAAAACGATGGTAGAGGCGGAGGGACTCGAACCCACGACCTACTGATTAAGAGTCAGCTGCTCTGCCGACTGAGCTACGCCTCCATCGAAGGTAGGCATCATAGTACGGCAGCGGGCGGGAGATTCAAGTTTTTTTTGCCGAGTTTTTGTCGAAGATGGAGAGTTCAGGGTGGATGGAGGAGACGATGCTGTCGGCGGGCACGCTTTCCATGAGGAAGACGTTGGCGCCGATGACGGCGCGGGCGCCGATGACGGTTTGGCCGCCGAGGATGGTGGCGTTGGCGTAGATGACGACCTGATCGCGGATGGTGGGATGGCGCTTGATGTGTTTGACGGGATTGCCTTTGTCGTCGAGGTCGAAGGAGCGCGCGCCGAGGGTGACGCCCTGATAGATTTTGACGTGGTTGCCGATCTGAGTGGTTTCGCCGATGACAACGCCGGTGGCGTGGTCAATGAAGAAGGCTTTGCCGATGCGGGCGCCGGGATGGATGTCGGTGCCGGTTTTGGTGTGGATCCATTCGCTCATGATGCGGGGGATGATGGGCACCTTGAGCTTGTAGAGTTCGTGGGAGAGGCGGTGGGCGGCGATGGCGAGCAGGCCGGGGTAGGCCAGAAGGACTTCGGCGTAGGTGTGGGCGGCGGGATCGCCGTCGTAGGCGGCTTGGACATCCTGGATGAGCAGCTCGCGCACGGCGGGCAGGGTCTTGAAGAAGGCGCGCAGGATACGGCTGGTTTCGCGGTCGAGGTTGGCCACCTTGGGGGGGCGTACGCCTTGGACGCGGGCGGCCTCGCCGAGCCAGCGGTAGGGCAGGGCGCGGCGGATTTGGTGGTAGAGCAGGGGCCAGAGTTCGCTGAGACGGCGCAGTTGAAAAACGCCCAGCTCGGAGGGGCCGTCGGGGGGGGAGGTGATTTTGCCCGGGAAAATGATGTCGAGCAGGATGCGCAGGGCATCCACGACTTTGGCGGGCTCGGGGCACTCGGCCGGGAGCGCGTCGGGGGAGTCGGCGCCGGTGAGATTGAACTGTTGGGCGAGGGTGCGGGCGATGGCGCAGATGTCGGCCTCGGGCGGGCCCATGTGGCAGCGTCGGGTGGAGGAGGGGCGTTTAGTCATGGGAGGTACCTCGTAACAAGGGTGTAGCCTGAATGAATCCAGCGTTAGGGTGTGTCAGGCAGAATGTGAATGTGGCCAACGATGAACTTGCTATCGCTGTTGCCGCCGTCATTCTTCTGGTTCGGGGGTGGGCTCAGGATCGGGGGCGACGGGTTTGGGCACCAAGGCGCGGGCGATGATGCTGCCGGCAAAGCCGGGTTCGATCCAGGCAGCATCCATGAGGGAGCTGGCTTGTAAATCGCCGGGGTTCTGATGCAAGGAGCCGACAATTTCGACATTGGCACCAGCGGTGGTCTGGCCGCTGAGCGTGAATTGCGCGGTGCCTCCGGTGCTGATGCCGGAAATTTGTCCCTCCCAGTTCATGCCGGCGTTGTCGAAGCCTTCGAGCACGGAGCCATATTGGAGCAAACGCAGCCAGACTAGCTGACGTCCGGATTGGCGGCCGGAGGGTATGACGAGGGGGAGTAAGGTGTTGTTGTTGGTATTGACGTATTGCCCAGAGTAATTGTAGACCACACCATCAGAATCCGAGATGACCGCGGTGGTGGAGTCGGAGGAACCCAGATCGCAGGCGGCCAGGGCGAGCACGAGGGCGAGAAAGAGGCCAGCGGCCGCGAGGGGGTGGCTGACGGAAGGGCAGTGGGCGGGCGTGGAAGCTGGTTTGCTCATATTCGGCTCAAACATCCTTCATCCGGACGAGTATTGCAAGATTGTTTGCTGCCGGCGGTTAGCCTGAATAATTCACGCGACAAGTCCGGCCCGGATGCAAGGCAGGCGGGGCGAAGCTGTATGGACATACTGCGAGCCCCGAATAACGCCGCAGACGGGTTGGAATCGTCGCGCCGAAGGGCAACA
>JAAZFE010000080.1 GCA_012511885.1 Lentisphaerota bacterium
GACATGCCGCCTGAAGGCGGGACTACAAACTCGCGGGGATGTCAGCCCTTGCCAGGGCAGGCTTCCCGACCTCAACGGCGGAATCGTGCCAACGCAATTTCCTCCGAGATCAGGAAGTCTGAATTTGGCGAAAAATGGGTAAAAATGGACGATAACGGGCGGCTGCCAAATTGGGTGGAGTGTAGGATCAGGGCAAGGTTTGGCAGAGCGGGCAGAGGTGGGTGGCGCGCTGGGCTACAAGGATGCGCTGGATGGGTGTTTTGCAGCGGGGGCAGGGCGCGCCGGTTTGACCATAGGCGTTGAGCTGTTCCTGATTGCGTCCGCGTTCGCCGCGGGGCAGTACAAAATTGGTTTTGCCGTCGCCCAGGGTGGTGCCGAGGTTGCGGATGCCTCGGCGCAGGGCCTGTTTGATGGCTCGGAGCAGAGCGCCGGCCTGTGCAGGCGAGAGGGTGTCGGCGCGTCGGCAGGGATGCAATCGGGCAATCCAGAGGGCTTCGTCGGTATAAATGTTGCCCAGGCCGGCGATGAAGGCCTGGTCGAGGAGCAACGGTTTGAGCTGGCGCGAGCGCCCAGCCAGACGGTGGAGGAAGTCGGCCGTGATCAGGGTGAGCGGTTCGGGGCCCAGATGGGCGAGATAACGCTCGGGGGTGCGCGTCAGCCAGGCGCGGCCAAATTTTCGCGCATCGGCAAAGTGGATTTGCTGTCTGCTGTTCAGGATGAGCACGAGGCGATCGTGGCGTCGGGGCGGGGTTTGGGGCGGGAGAATGTTGAGATGGCCGGTCATGCGCAGATGGATGAGGAGGGTCTGGCCGTCGGAGACGGTGATTATGATATATTTGGCGCGGCGGGAAATATCGAGGATTTCGCGTCCGGCCAGTTGGCGGGAGAAGGCGCGCGGACCGGGCTCGGCGACGGTTTTGGGCCAGAGCACCCGCGCCTGGGTTATACGCGAGCCGATGACGCGGGCGGCGCGCAATTCGCGGATGATGGTTTCGACTTCGGGCAGTTCAGGCATGGGCGTGGCGGGAGCGCAGATAGGTGTTCCAGAGGAGGTCGCGCGCCTTGCGCGGTTCGGGGGCATAGGCCAGCAGTCCGTCGGGGTGCCCGCCCATGACGAGCATGGCGACGGCAGGCAGGGCGCTGGCGAGACTTCCGATGGCGCGGGCCAGCTCGGGCGTGCCGTAGGCGGCATCGGGCGGGGTTTGGGGGGCGCCGGTGGCGCGCAGCAGATCGAACATCGGGCGGTCGTGGATGTGAAACACCGCGCGGGTGTCGCGCCGGGCGGCATAGACGGCGGCATGGCTCATGGATTCGGAGGAAGCCGGCAGGGGGCCGCGACAGGTAACGGTGTTTTGAGGGATGTCCACGGAGAGCACTTCGCAGAAGTGGCGGGTGGCGATGGGGTATTCGCCGCCGGTGCCGCTGGCGGTGATGACGAAACGCGAGGTGTCGCCGATGCGGGCGCTGATGTTGCCGTAGCCGATGCCGTCGGGCAGCAGGCCGATCAGTTGCCAGTTGCGCAGTTCGTCGCGGATGCGGCAGAGTTGCGGCAGCCAGGGATGGCGCGGCGGGGGGGCCGGCTCATGGCGGCAGGTGAACTTGATGTAGCCTTCAGTTGACGGCATGGCGTTCGGGATAGAGCGCGCGCAGGCCTTCGGCGGTGGCCGGGGCCATGCCGCGCTCGGTGATGAGGCCGGTAATGAGGCGGGCGGGGGTGACGTCGAAGCCGTAGTTGGCCGCGGGGGTGTTGGCGGGGCAGATTCGCACGATGGCGGGGCGGTTGACAGTTTCGTCCCAGCCTTGCAGGTGGGTTACTTCGGCCGCGTTGCGCTGCTCGATGGGGATTTGCTGGATGCCGTCGGTGAGGGACCAGTCGAGGGTCGAGGAGGGCAGAATCGCGTAGAAGGGCACACCGTTGTCATGGGCGGCGAGCGCCTTGAGATAGGTGCCGATTTTGTTGGCGACATCGCCCGTGGCGGTTACGCGATCCGCGCCGACGAAGACAATATCCACGAGGCCGTGCTGCATGAGGTGTCCGCCGGTGTTGTCGGGGATCAAGGTGTGGGGCACCCCGTGCTGACCCAGCTCCCAGGCGGTGAGGGCGGCGCCCTGGTTGCGCGGACGGGTTTCATCCACCCAGACATGGACCGGCAAACCGGCATCATGGGCGGCATAGACGGGTGCCAGGGCGGTGCCGTGGTCCACAAAGGCCAGCCAGCCGGCGTTGCAATGGGTCAACACCTGCACCGGTTGGCCGGGTTTGCGCTCGGCGATGTCGCGGAGCAGTCGGAGGCCGTGCTGTCCCATGCGCCGGCAAAAGTCGGCATCTTCATCCGTGATGGCCTGGGCCTCGCGGCGGGTGATTTCGACGGGATCGGCGCCAGGTGAGCTGTCGAGGGCAAGTTGAACGCGCTCGAGCGCCCACTGCAAATTGCGGGCGGTGGGGCGGGTGGCCAGGAGGGCGGCGTAGTCGGCTTGCCAAAGCGATGAAAAACCCGGCCGGCGGTGGTGTTGCCAAGCCGAGAGGTAGAGTCCCCAGGCGGCGGCACAGCCGATGAGTCCGGCGCCGCGCAGCTTCATGTTGCCGATGGCGGCGGCCATCTCGTCGGGAATGCGCAGATCGAGCAAGGCGAACTCGTGCGGCAGGCGGGTTTGATCAATGATGCGCACGCAGCCGGGCTCTTCGAGCCAGATGGTGCGATAGGGTTGGCCATCCACATTCATGACCGCATGGTTGCCCACGACCCGGCCATCGTCAAGCAAGGGACGCGCGGGGGCTGGCGGTGGCCTCGAGCGGGGCGGATGGCTTCGGCGTTGAACTGCGGGGTTGAGCTGGCTAGAGTGATGCGCGTTTATGGATGGTGTGCATGAATGAAATGACCCAACGATTTGGCAAGGTGGCGGTGTTGCTGGGGGGGCCGTCGTCGGAGCGGGAAGTCTCGCTGCGCTCGGGAGCGGCGGTGGCCGGGGCGCTGCGCGAACGGGGCTATGACGTGGCCGAAGTGCTGGTGGGGACGGACGCATCGTTTGAGTTGCCGGCGGGGGTCGAGGCGGCCTTTGTGGCCATGCATGGCAAGTTTGGCGAGGATGGCACGATCCAGGGGATGCTGCGCGAGCGGGGCATCCCACACACGGGGTCGAGTCCGGAGGCCAGCGCGCGCGCGTTTGACAAGTCGCGGAGCAAGCCGGCGCTTGCCGCGGCGGGCATTCCGACACCTGTTTTTGAGCTGCTGAAGGCGGGACGCGAGCGGACACTGCCCCTGCCCGTGGTCGTCAAGCCGGTTCGGCAGGGCTCGAGCGTGGGCATCGCGCGGGTGTTCGAGGAGGAAGAATGGCCCGCGGCGTTTGCGGCGGCTCGGGCTTTGGATGACGTGGTGCTGGTCGAGGAGTTTATCCCCGGCCGGGAGCTGACCGTGGGCATGGTGGGGGATGAGATCCTGCCGATCATCGAGATTGCGGCGGATTTTTTTGACTATCACGCCAAGTACACCCCGGGGGTGGCGGCGCACTTGATTCCGGCGGACATTCCCAAAGCCACGGCGGAGGCCTGCCGCGACGCGACGCGCCGGACGTTCGCGGCGCTCGGCTGCCGGGGGATGGGGCGGGTGGACATCCGGCTCAGGCCGGACGGCGAAATTTTCGTGCTGGAACTCAACAACATTCCGGGGTTGACGGAGGTCAGCCTGCTGCCGGACGCGGCGCGGGTGCATGGCTGGTCGTTTCCGGAGTTGTGCGAGCGCATCCTGAACATGGCGGAATAAGACCGGAGATTCATCGGCGTTGAATTGGCGCGGCTCGCGTGGCATAGTCGGCGCTCGGTTTGATCGAGGAGAGACTGGGAGTCGTGGCATTTTGGACGAACAAGAAAAAAACGGGCAACCGGCGGCGCTCGAAGGCCTGGATGACGCAGGAGGCCAGGAGCCGTCTGGCCCGGCGGCGGCGGGCCTGGCGGCTGGCGCTGCTTTGGGTCGGCCTGCCGCTGTTGCTGGCCGGACTCGTCTGGGGCGGGTTGACGGCCTGGCGGGTGCTTTTTCTTGAAAACGATTTTTTCCGGATCGAAACGATCGAAGTGACCACCGACGGCAGCCTGCGGCGCGAGTTGATCCTGGAATACGCGGAGGTGGCGGAGGGGATGAACCTGTTCGAGGTGAGCCTGCGGGGGATCCGCGAGAATCTGATGGGGGTGCCGGTGATTTCGGCGGTGCAGGCGGGGCGGCAACTGCCGGATACACTGGTGATTGAGATTACCGAACGGGTGGCGGTGGCGGGGCTGTCGCGGGCCGGAGGGGGGATGTCGCTGGCGGTGGCCCACGACGGCCACGTGCTGGGGCCCAGTTCGGTGCGGGCCAGTCTGCCGGTGATTGCCGGCGTGCGCGACGCGGGCCTGCGGCCGGGCGACGTGGTGAAGGATCCGATGCTGGCCAAGGCGCTCGAAGTGCTGCGGGTGTGCAATCTGGCGGAGTTGCGCCCGGACGTCTCGGTGGTGGCCATCGCAGTGGATGACGACGAATTTTTGGAGCTGACCCTGCAAACCGGCGAGCGGGTGCTGATGTCGTGCGGGGACGTGGAGAAAAAACTGCGGCATCTGGGCATGATGCGGCAGGTGGCCCGGCGGCGGGGGCTGAACCTGACCACCTATGACATGACCGTGGAGCGCAACTATGTGGGCGTGACGGAGACGGAGGGGACACGCGCGGCCCAACCGTGAGCGTGTCAGAAAGGACGATTCGGCGGAGATGGATCCGATTGTGGTCATGGAAATTGGCACGAGCCGCATGCGCGTGCTGGTGGGCGATGTTCGCGACGACGGCGAACTGGTGATCAGCGCGGTGGGCGACAGCCAAAGCAGCGGCATGCGCAAGGGCGAGGTATTCCATTTCATGAGCGCCAGCCAGTGTCTTGAACGGGCCTTGCGCCAGGCCGAGGACATGGCCGACGTGAAGGTCAACGAGGTGCACCTGGCCCTGTCCGGCGCGCAGATTGTCGGCGTGCCCAACCGCGCGGAGATTTCGGTGGGCGAGGAAATCACCGCCGCGCACGTCGAACAGGTTCTGGCCGAGGCCCGGGAGATCAAGCTGCCGGACGACCGTGAAATTCTGAAAAGCATTGTGGGCCCGTTTAGCGTGGACGGCATGAGCGGGGTGCAGCCGGAGGGGTTGATGGGGCAGCGCCTGGCGGTGGATGTCCTGCTGATCCACAGTCGCAAAAGCCATATGCGCAATCTGGCCCGGCTGGCGCAGGAACTGCATTTGAAGGTCGCGGACATTCTTTTCAGCGGTCTATGCGCGGCCCTGTCCACGCTGACGGCCGAACAGAAACTCAGCGGGGCGCTGCTGATTGACCTGGGCGGGGGCACCACGGACTACATCGCCTACGCGCAGGCCAAGGCGGCGGCGGCCGGCGCGCTGGGGGTGGGTGGCTACCACCTGACCAACGACATTGCCCAGGCGTTCTGCCTTTCGACGAACGAGGCGGAGGAATTGAAGATTCAGCACGGCGACGCCCTGATGAGCGCGGCGGAGCGCACCAAGCGGGTGCCGCTGCCGGTGGGACCCGGGCGGCCGCCGCGCGCCGCCAAGCTGTCCGACCTGCAACATGTGATCCATTTGCGCATGGAGGAAACCTTCGCCCTGATCCGCGAGCGTTTGGAGGAGGCCAAGGTGCTGAACTTGCTGGGGGAGGGCGTGATTTTGACGGGCGGGGGCGCCCACCTCAAGAATGTGACCGCTCTGGCGGAGATGGTTTTCGGGTTGCCGTGCAAGGTGGGCGTGCCGCACAGCGTAAGCGGGCTCAACATCAATCTGGCCAAGCCGGAATATGCCACGGGGGTGGGCGCAATCCTTCACGTGTACAAATCGGCTGGCCAGCGGCAAAAGCAGAGCGTATGGAAGCGGCTGGGCCATTGGTTCGGCTTTTCTTGATCAGCGAACGAGGCGCGAATGATGAATCAGCACACACAGTTTTCGGCCGGGAAACCGCCCTGCCGCATGTTGGTCGCGGGGGTGGGCGGAGGCGCGGGGCGCATCCTCGAGAGGATCGGTGCGGAATGGCCAGAGCCGCCCCCCATGGTGGCCATCAACACCGATATCCAGGCGCTGTCCGCGCTGACGGTGGTGCGACCCCTGCAGATCGGCCGCGCCATGGCCAAGGGCATGGGCACCGGGGGCGATGCCGGGCTGGGACGCCGGGCGGTCACGGAGGACCTCGACGCTCTGCGCGAGCTGGTGGCAGACTACGACCTGCTGCTGCTGGTGGCCAGCCTGGGCGGCGGCACGGGCACGGGCGCCGCGCCGGTCGTGGCGCGGATCGCGCGCGAGGAGGGTCTGCTGGTCCTGGCCTATGTGACCACTCCCTTCACCTTCGAGGGGGCGCGCCGCCAGGAGCAGGCGCAGGAAGGCATCGCCAGTCTGCGCCAGCATGCCGATGCGGTGGTCACGCTGCCCAACGAGCGGCTCCATGCCATGCTGTCGCCCACCACGCCCCTGCCCGAAGCCTTCAGCTTTGTGGACAAGATGATGGGCGCCGGGTTGCGGGGGCTGTGGACGCTCTTGACCCGCGACAACATCCTCAATCTGGACTTCTCCGATTTGCAAACGCTGGTGGAAAACAGCGGCAGCGCCTGCTGCTTCGGCTATGGCGAGGGGCGGGGGCCGGACCGGGTCGAGCAGGCGCTGGCCCAACTGCTCGAAGGCCCGATGCTCGACAGGGGGCGCGTGATTGCCAACTCCGGCGCCATGATCCTATGCGTGACCGGCGGGCCCGATTTGGCGCTGACGGAGTTGCAGACCCTGTCCCGCCGCTTGCAGGACACCGCCCGCCAGGGCGCCAGCGTGGTCATGGGCGCGGCGGTCTTCGACGGCTGGAGCGGACGCCTCGCGCTGACCCTGCTGGCCGCCGAACACTGGATGCCCCCCGCGGTCAAGCCGAAGGCGCCGCATGGAGGCGGACTCTTCGATGAAACGGTGGCGGGCGACGCCCAACCGGCCGCCAAGAGGCACAAGAGAGGCGCGCCCGCGCCCGCCAGCGACCGCGGCATGTTCAAGGATGTGCAGCCCACCCTGCATGAGGGCGTGGATTTGGACATCCCCACCCACATGCGCAGGGGAATCCGCATCTCTTCCAATTAGCAGCGGAGCGGTGGCGCGCTGGAAAGCATGCCGCCGCAGGAGGAAGACGGGAGTTTTCCACGGTGTGGAAAGTTATTTTCCACGCCATGGAAAGTTTATTTCCACATCGTGGAAAACATGTCGGAGGCGCTCTGCCGCGGGCATCCTCCCGGCCGGGCGGCGGAAAATGACTGGGCTTGCCAAATTGCCGGGGAACGGCATACTACACGCCCGAGAACTAGCCAAAGGAGTAATGAATGAAAAAAATGAAATGGATGGTGTTGGGTCTGGCGATCATCGCAATGGCGCCGGCGGCCATGGGCGCGGCGTTGATCACCCAGGGTTCCAACGAGTTGGGCCTGTCCGGGTTCCTGGATTTCCAGAGCGGTCTGGGCACCGACGTCAATATTGAAGTCCGCTATGCCTATTTTGTGATCGACCGGGCCTCGCTGGGCGGCAAGTTCTGCCTGCGCAACAACGAATTCTTCCGCTATTTCACCATCGGGGTGTCGGGCGAGTACAACTTCAAGTTGCCCAATGAATACCGTCCGCTGTTCGGCACCGACCTCGTGCCGTTTGTCGGCGCGGCCGTGGACTACCGCTATTCCAACGTGAAATATATGGATGACGAAAGCGCCGTGGTGTTTGGCGCGGAAGGCGGCGTGAAATTCTTCCTGACCGACACCACCGCGATTACGGTGTCGCTGCGGGGCGAAATTGCGACCGAGGACGTCTTTGTGGACGACGATGAGATCACCAACCGCGATCTCCAGCTCCTGCTGGGGATGCGCTTCTACTTCTAACCTGAATGATTCATCAACATGGATGAAAATATTGCAATTTGCTGCAAAGCAGCATGATGCGGAACTTGATAGATTTTCGTCAGTTTTCATCCATGTTGCCCTTCGGCGCGACGATTCCGACCCGTCTGCATTGTTGTGCGGGGTTCGCAGTATGCCAATACAGCTTCACCCCGCCCGCCTCGCATCCGGGCCGGACTTGTCGCGTGAATAATCTAGGCTAACTTGGGCGCAGTGCAATCGAAGGCGCGGGCTTGTCCCGCGCCTTTTTGGTGCCCGGACTGGGGGGGAGGGGACATAGGCGACATAGGGGACATAGGGGAGGGGGAAATGCCAAGAAAAGTATGAGGAACAACTTGGAGGCTTGTTGGAGGGGAGGGGGCAGGGGATAATGATGGTTGGTGCGGGAATGAGCGCGCGGGACGGTAATCTGGAGGCGCAGGGCGAGAGTCCGCGGCAATGTCGGGGAAATGGTGTTTTGCCACC
>JAAZFE010000081.1 GCA_012511885.1 Lentisphaerota bacterium
GGGCTGAAAATGGGCGAAATTTGGTGGTTTTTGGTGATTTTGGGACGATATTTGTCAATTTGCAAGGGTAAGGACGCCTCGGCGATGCGTCTGCTGCTTTTTTTGCCGAGCTGGGGCTCAGCGTTCCCAGGGGGGCGCTGACGCGGCAGGCGGGCTCACCGAACCCGCCTACAGTGCGCGGCGGTTGCCGCGCGGGAAACAGGCGGAAAGGGCGGGGTGGGGGCGTGGGTGAAGGGGTTGGAATTGGGAGTTCGGGACGGGGTGCCTATTCCGTCAGCTCGGTTTGTGCCGCGGGCAGATGCTCCACTTGAAACGAGTAGCTAAATTTTTCTGTCACTTGACCCCAGCCCACATCAATGGTGACAATGCCCTGCCCGGCTGACGGCAGCCGGGGACAGTAGATTTCAACGATCATCGTTAGAGAATCGCAGTCATCCAAGTCACAGGTATGGGCTGCCAGATCTGGCCGATATTCTTGGATATAATCCGACCAATTCAACAAAACCGTGTGCGGTTCATCGGGGTCGGCGGTGGTTGGTGGGGACTTCGCTTTGGGTGGTAGAAATTTCCAATCGTCTGACGTTTCCCCATCTGCCTGAGTCGTAAGCCGTTTGGACGGATAGTCGGTGTCGTTGACACGGAACCGTCGAAGTTCAACCAAGCTAAACGGGCCTAAGACACCGGGTTTTCGATCCACACGAAAGACAAACACCACCCCGTCTTCCGCAGGCTCTTTTCCGACCAAACGCTGGGTACTGATCCGTCCAATTTCGACAATGCGCACTTCCGAAAGTTGGCCCTCCAGCATCGGAAACTCCTCGGCGTAGGCACCTGGGCACACGAGGCAAAACACGATAAATCCGAGCCAAACGACGACGCTTTTGGCGGGTTTAGAACCAAGGTTGTGTTCTAGCATTTCTTCGCCTTTTTTATTTGCCATGTCGTTTTTCTCTCTTTTCATCATCCTTTCACGCTCTTGCAAAGTCAAGGTTTTATCCGTGAAGCGGGAGCTTGTTCGCGCTGACGCGGCGGGAACAGCCACACGGACAAACACGGACTTACACTGACGGACACCGACGCTGCGGACGCCGCTGGCGCGGCGGAAACAGACGCAAAATCGAGATGTTTTAGAGCGCTGACGCGCCAGAGCTGCTGGGGCGGCAGGCGGGCTCCGAACCCGTCTGCAGCGCGGCGGTTGCCGCGCGGGAAACAGGCGGAAAGAGCCGAAAACGAGAGGAAATGGGCAAAAATGACCCGAAAATTGGCGAAAAACGCGTAAAAATGACGGAAAACGGGCCAAAAAGGGACGAAAATGGCGGGTTGGGGCGCTGGCTCGCCAGGGTGATGGCGGGGAGCACAACCGGCAACTGCCAAATTGTGTGGGGTACCTTTTCCCTTGAACCTGGCACCTTTTATCAGCCGGCATCAGCCGGCGGGAATAATCGGCGACAGCCGGATTGGGTAGGGGTTGGCTGGTGGGGGGGGAGTTTGCTAGGATGTGTCGCGAGTGATTGGCAAGAAGGATTCAGGAAGATGAAATCAAGACGACGGTTATGGCGGGGGCTGATGTGGGCGGCGCTGGCGGTGATGCTGGCGGGCTGCTTTCGCAATCGGATTTCGGAGCTGGAGCTGGATGTTCCGGCGATGCGGACGGAGCAGTGCGCCCGGCTGGTGGAGGACGCCCTGAACAAGCTGGCGGCCATTTCGGAGGACGCCATCAAGTCCAAGCGCGTGGATGTGGAGCAGCGGAAGGTCTGGGTGGAATATGATAATGTGCGCCTGCGCCGGCGCAACATCGAGACGGCGGTGCGCCATGCTGGGTTCGCCGTGAATGATTTGCCGGCGGATGAACAGGCGCGGGCCCGCTTGCCGGAGGCGTGCCGTGGCCAAGACTGATCCCATGGTGTTTCGGTGGGCGGCGAAGCCATCGCCGCGAACGGACGCACGGATTGTTCTGGTGCGCGAGGGCAGGCTGCTGGCGGGGGAGTCGCTGACGGCCGAGGAGCGGCGGTCCATTCAGCGCTGGCTGACGGCGGCGCAGTTCAAGGGCAAGGCGGGCACGGCGGCCTGGTGCCAGGGGGCGCCGGGGGTGGTGGCGGCGGGGCTGGGGGCGGAGAAGGATTTTCATGCCGCGCGCTGGGTGCGGACCTGGGCCGCTGCGGGACGTCTGCTGGCGAAGGCGACGGCCGTGGAGCGGGCGTCGTTCGAGTGGCCGGAGCGGGCGGCGTTCACGCGGCCGGTGGACGAGCTGGCGGGTCTGGCGGCGGAGGGGCTGGGGCTGGGCGGCTATTCGTTTGATGTGTACCGCGACAAGGCCGTGGCGCGCAGCTATGTCTTTGAATGGGTGGGGCCGGCACTCGGGCGCGCGCGGGTTCGCGCGGCGATCCGCCGGGCGGAGATCATTCTGGCGGCGCACCGCGAGGTGCGCGACATCGCCAACCTGCCGGCCAATGAGCTGAATCCGCTCGAGCTGGTCAAGCGGGTGCGTCCGCTGGCGCGGGCGGCGGGGCTGTCGTGCAAGGTGTGGGACATGGAGGCGCTGGAGAAGGCCAAGTGCGGGGCGCTGCTGGCGGTGGCCCGGGGCAGCCGCCAGCCGGGCTGCCTGATCCGGCTGGCCTGGCCGGGGCGCAAGGACAAGCCGCGCGCGCCCGTGGCCATCGTGGGCAAGGCGGTCACGTTTGATTCCGGCGGGATCAGCATCAAGCCGGGCAAGGGCATGGAGTGGATGAAGTTCGACAAGAGCGGGGGGATGGCGGCGCTGGCGACGGCGCTGATGGCCGCGCGGCTCGAACTGCCGGCGCCGGTGGTGGTGTACATCCCGGCGGTCGAGAACATGCCGGGGGGGGCGGCGGTGCGCCCGGGCGATATTGTGACGGCCCGCAACGGCAAGACCATCGAGGTGCTCAACACCGATGCCGAGGGCCGCCTGATTCTGGCCGACGCCCTGACCATGGCGGCGGAGGAGAAGCCCGCCGCGGTGGTGGACGTGGCCACGCTGACCGGGGCGGCGGTGGTCGCGCTGGGCCACGAGACCTCGGCCGTGATGGGCACGGACGAGGCCCTCACGCTGGCGCTGATTCATGCCGGCGAGACCGTGGGCGAGCGCCTGTGGCCCCTGCCAGTCTGGGACGAATATGGCGAGATGGTGCAGGGGCAGTTCGCGGACCTGAAAAACATCGGCGACGGCACGGCCGGGCCGATTGCCGGGGCGATGTTCCTCAAGGCGTTCGTGCCGGAGGGGATCCCATGGGCGCATGTGGACATCGCGGGCACGGCCTGGGTGGAGCGGGAGTCGGCGCACGGGCCGGTGGGCGCCACGCTGGCGCCGGCCCGGCTGCTGACCCAGTGGCTGGCAAATCTCCGCTAAGAGGCCCATGCGTTTTCTGCTCGATCAATTCATGGATCACCTGATCCTTGAGCGCGGATTGAGCGAGAACACGCGGACCGCCTACAGCCACGATCTCGACCAGTTTCTGCACGCCATGACGCGGCGCGGCCGCAAGAGCATCCAGGAGGTGCAGCGGCGCGACATCGTGGATTTTCTGATGGAGGGCAAGCAAAGGGGGCTGACCACGCCGACGCTGGCGCGCCGGCTGGTGGCCATCAAGGTGTTTTTCCGCTATCTGAACCAGGAGGGCCTGCTGGCGGCGAACGTGGCCGACGCGATGGATTCGCCCCGGCTGTGGAAGGTGCTGCCGGCCACGCTTTCGCTCGAGGAGGTGGACCGCCTGCTGCAAATGCCGGACACCTCGAAGGTGACCGGGCTGCGCGACCGGGCCATTCTCGAGACGCTCTACGCGACGGGTCTGCGGGTGAGCGAGCTGACGTCGCTGCGCCTGGACGGGCTGCATTTTGACGCCGACTACATCCGCTGCGTGGGCAAGGGCGACAAGGAGCGGGTGGTGCCCATCGGGCAGCGCGCGCAGGCGGCGGTCGAGGCCTGGCTCGAGCACGGCCGTCCGCAGTTTGCCCGGGGGGGCGCGGAGCGGGCGGTGTTCCTGTCGCGCCTGGGCCGGCCGCTGGCGCGCTCGACCGTTTGGCGGCACATCCACGCCTACGCGCGGGAGGCGGGCATCCGCAAGACCATCTCGCCGCATACGCTGCGCCATTCGTTCGCGTCGCACCTGCTGGCGCACGGGGCGTCGTTGCGCACCATTCAGGAAATGCTGGGGCACGCGGACATTGCGACCACCCAAATCTATACCCATGTGGACCAGGAGCGCTTGCAGACGGTCCACCAGCGCTATCATCCACGAGCTTGAACTGCTGGAGCTAAACCCAAGGAGCCGCACTATGAGTGATCTGCCGGAGAACGACCGGCCCGAACTGAGCCCGCTCGAGGAGCGGCTGGGCCACCGCTTTCGCGAGCCGCGCCTGCTGGTGACGGCGCTGACCCATCCGTCGTGGCGCGGCAACGCGCCCGACGAGGAGGTCGAGAGCAACCAGCGGCTGGAATATCTGGGCGACGCCGTGCTGGGCGCGGTAGTGGCGGACTATCTGGTGGAGCGCCACGCGGACTGGAGCGAGGGGCGTCTGACCAAGGTGCGCAGCCGGCTCGTCAACGAGGCCTCGCTGGGGCAGGTGGCCCGCCGGCTCGAGCTGGGCCGCTGGCTGCGGGTGAGCCCGGGCGAGCGGCAGGCGGGCGGGCTCGAGCGTCGAGCGGTGCTGGCGGACGCGCTCGAAGCGGTGATCGGCGCGATGTGGCGCGACGGCGGGTTCGAGGCGGTGCGCCGTTTTTTTGCGGACGCCTTTGCCGAGCAGATTGCCGAAGCCATCGCGGCGGGGGACGAGGACAACCCCAAGGGCGAGCTGCAGGAATGGACGCAGGGCAACTGGCAGGAAGTGCCGCGCTATGAGCTGCTCGAAGAGAGCGGCCCGCCGCACGACCGGCAGTTCCGCATGGGGGTCTTCTTGGATGGCGAACTCGTTGGCATGGGCCGGGGCGCGACCAAGCGCGAGGCCGAACAGCAGGCCGCCCGAAAAGCGCTCGAGTTCATCCGCGCAAACGATCGGCGGAAAGAATAGTTTATTTCGGCGTGGAAAACTGGAGCGGCCGGGGGTGTCGGCCGGGAGGGAAACGGCGGAGCGGCGGGGAAAATCTGTTTGCAAAAACGAGGGTGTGGGTTATGGTTTCAGCATGGATATTCACCCCGTGGAAACACGGGCGTTTTTGAAAATAAAGGCTCCGGGATGTCCCGGAACTGAGGAGAGAAGATGAAAAAAGAGACGAAAACGACTGTGAAGAAAGCAGCCCCGAAGGCGGCCGCAGTCAAGAAGGCGGCCCCCAAGAAAGCGGCGCCGAAGAAAGCGGCGGCAGCGAAGAAGTTGCCGACCGCAGAGGAACGCTACTGCATGATTCAGGAAGCGGCGTATTTTATTGCCGAGCGGCACGGTTTTGACGGCGATAGCGCCTATTTCTGGTCGCTGGCAGAAGCGCAAATCAACGCCAGTCTGGAATAAGGGTCACGGCAGTTTGCCTACGGCGTCGCGGGAGTTCCCCGCGGCGCTTTTTTTGCTTGGGAGGGCGCTTTGAAGGCGGGCCATCCAGTTGAATTTGGCTGAAATCTGGACTATGCTAGGCGCAATAGACGAGGTTAGTTATGGCGATTGAACGATATACAACGAAAGCTCAGGAAGGTCTCCGCGAGGCTCAGCAACTTGCGGTGCGGCACGAGCATAGCGCGGTGGAGCCGCTGCACCTGATTCTGGCGCTGGTGCGTCAGGAGGGGGGGGTGGTGGCGGCGCTTTTTGAGAAGATCGGGGTCAAGCCGGAGATGTTTGCCGAGGTGCTCGAACGCCAGATGGCGCGGCTGCCGCGCGCGGAGGGCGTCGGGGTGCAGCGCGAGGCCTCGCGCGAGTTGCAGACTCTGCTGCAAGCCGCCGGCAAGCTGGCCGCGCAGATGAAGGATGAGTATGTCAGCGCGGAACACCTGTTGCTGGCCGCTCTGGGACAAAAGGGTGGCGAGGTGGCTCAGGCGGCGGCGGGGGTGGGGGTGACGGTGGACACGGTTCTGCAGGCGTTGCAGGCGGTGAGGGGGAATCGCCGGGTGACGGATGAGGCGCCGGAGGAAAAGTATGAGGCGCTGAAGAAGTATGGTCGCGATCTGACCGATGATGCCCGGCGGGGCAAGCTGGACCCGGTGATTGGCCGGGATACGGAGATCCGGCGGGTGATGCAGGTGCTGTCGCGGCGGACGAAGAACAACCCGGTGCTGATTGGTGAGGCGGGGGTGGGCAAGACGGCCATTGCCGAGGGGCTGGCGCGGCGGATTGTGGCGGGGGATGTGCCCGAGGGCCTGGCCAATAAGCGGGTGGTGGCGTTGGACCTCGGCGCGATGCTGGCGGGGGCCAAATATCGCGGCGAATTCGAGGAGCGCTTCAAGGCGTTTATCAAGGAGGTGGTGGACAGCGCCGGGGCGATTGTTCTGTTTATTGATGAGCTGCACATGCTGGTGGGGGCGGGCAAGGCCGAGGGCGCGGTGGACGCTTCGAATATGATTAAGCCGCAGTTGGCCCGGGGGGAGCTGCGCTGTGTGGGCGCGACCACGCTGGATGAGTATCGTCAGCATATCGAGAAGGATCCGGCGTTGGCGCGACGCTTCCAGCCGGTGCTGGTGGGCGAACCGAGTGTCGAGGATACCATCGGCATTTTACGAGGGCTGAAGGCGCGCTATGAGGCGCATCACGGGGTGCATATTCAGGACGGGGCGCTGGTGGAAGCCGCGAAACTGGCGGATCGCTATATTTCGGATCGTTTTTTGCCGGATAAGGCGATTGATCTGGTGGATGAGGCGGCCAGTCGGTTGCGGATGGAGATGGATAGCATGCCGGTGGAGATTGATGAACTGGAGCGGCGCATCATGCAGCTCGAGATCGAGCGCGAAGCCCTCAAAAAGGAAAAGGACGCGGCGTCGAAGGAACGCCTCGAGGCACTCGAAAAGGAGCTGGCCGAGTTGCGCGAAGAGAGTACGGCGCTGAAGGCGCACTGGGAGCGCGAAAAGGAGATTCTGGCGGTGATTCGCGAGGATACCGCGCGCATGGATGAGCTGCAGGTTGAACAGGAGCAGGCTCAGCGCAACGGCGAATATGAACGGGCCGCAGAAATCAAGTATGGCAAGCTGCCTGAGACGCAACAGCGCATGCAGGAGGCGCAGGCTGCCCTGGCCGAATTGCAAAAGGATGTGAGCATGTTGCAGGAGGAGGTCACCGCGGAAAATATTGCCGAGGTGGTGGCGATCTGGACGCATATTCCGGTGAGCAAGCTGCTCGAGGGCGAGAAGGAAAAGCTGCTCTCGATGGAGGACCGCCTGCGCGAGCGGGTGGTGGGGCAGGACGCGGCGGTCGAGGCGGTGGCTCGCGCGGTGCGTCGTTCACGAGCGGGCCTGCAAGACCCCAGCCGTCCGATTGGGTCGTTCATTTTTCTGGGGCCGACGGGGGTGGGTAAAACGGAGCTGGCCCGGGCGCTGGCGGAGTTTTTGTTCGATGACGAACAGGCCATGGTGCGGATGGACATGAGCGAATATATGGAGAAGCACTCGGTCAGCCGCATGATTGGCGCGCCGCCGGGCTATGTGGGCTATGAGGAGGGGGGCGCGCTGACAGAACACGTACGACGCAAGCCCTATTCGGTGGTGCTGTTCGACGAGATCGAAAAGGCGCATCCGGACATCTTTAACGTGATGCTGCAAATTCTGGATGATGGGCGTCTGACCGATGGGCAGGGACGCACGGTGGATTTCAAGAATACGGTGTTGATTCTGACCTCGAATCTCGGCAGCGCGATGATCCAGGAGGCGATTGAGCAGAATCCTGACATGGCGCAGGGCGATGCCGCCTATGCCGCCATGGAGAAGCAGGTGCTGGCCGAACTGCGCCAAAGTTTCCGGCCGGAGTTTCTCAATCGTGTGGATGAAATCATCCTGTTCCGGAGTCTGGGGCTCGAGGAGTTGCGCCAGATTGTGGACATTCAGCTTGAGCGGGTGCGCGGTTTCCTGGCCGAGCGGGATATCCGGCTGGAGATGAAGCCCGCGGCCATCGAGAAAATTACCGCCGAGGGCTATGACCCCGCCTTTGGCGCACGCCCCCTCAAGCGGGTTTTGCAACGCATGGTGCTGGATGAGCTGGCCACCAAGGTGCTGGCGGGCGAGATTGCCGACGGGGCCACGGTCGAGGCCGATCTTGACGCGGCGGATACCAGTCGCCTCGCCTTTCGCGTGACCGGCTGAGGCAATCGGGGATCAACCGGCAGCTGCCGACAACAGCCGGCAGCTGCCGAATTGGAGCGGGGGGGCGCCGGATTTACAGGCTGGCGTGTCGCTCGGCAATGGCCGCGGCCAGTTGATCGAGCTGCGCATAGGTTTCCGCGGTGGGATCGCCCTTGCAGATGACCGGATCGAGAATCTCGGCCTTGAGATTGGGCAGCATGCCGGCCACCTGCTCGACCATGCGCGTGCTCCAGCCGTAGGAGCCGATCAGGGAGGCAAAGCGCACCTTGGGGCGGATGGCGTTGGCCAGGTTGGCAGCGTAGTGGGCGGCCGGGTGGGGGCCAACGTGTACCGTTGGACTGCCCAACACCAGCGTGGCGGCATCCACCAGCGAGATCGCCAGCTTGCCGATATCCGTCACGACCAGATCGAACAGGTGGACTTTGACATCGCGCGCGACCAGGCTGTCGAGCAGGGCAAAGGCCATTTTTTCGGTGCTGCCGTGCATGGAGACATAGGGCAGAACCACCTCGTTTTTGACGGCATCGGAGGACCAGTCCTGATAGGCCTCGAGAATGAAGCCGGGCTGGTCAAAGACGGGGCCATGGCTGGGGGCGACCATGCGGATGTCTTTGGCGAGGATTTTGGTCAGGTTGCGCTGGATGGGCAAGCGGAAGGGCATCATGATTTCCGCGTAGTAGCGCTTGGCGGCTTCGAGGGTGAGGGCCTGGTCGGTCACGAACGTGTCCGTGGTGGCCAGGTGCGAGCCGAGGAAGTCGCAGGAGAAGAGGATGCGCTCTTCCTGCAGCCAAGTGCCCATGGTTTCGGGCCAGTGCACCCAGGGCAGATAGATGAATTCGAGGGTCTTGCCGCCCAGATCAATGGTTTCGCCGTCTTCGACAATCTGGAAGCGTTCTTCGGCGATTCCGAGCAGGTCAATGAGCATGTCGCGGCACTTGGCATTGGTGAGGACTCGGGCCTCGGGGTATTTGGCCAAGACGAAGGGGATGGAGCCGGAGTGATCCTGCTCGGCGTGCTGGCAGATCACATAGTCAATGCGCTCGACGCTCTCGAGTTGCTTTTCGAGGACGTGCCACAGGGGCGGATCCACGGTATCAATCAGAGCGACTTTGTCCGTGCCGCGCACCAGATAGGCGTTGTAGCTGGTGCCATCGGGCAGCGGAATGAGGGAGTCGAACAAACGACGGTTCCAGTCTACGGTTGCCAGAAGGTCCACGCCTTCGGCCAATTGACGAATCTTCATGAGAGTCTCCTATCCTATTGTAGTATGAGGCGGCATCCTTCCGTACGGCACGGCCAGAGCGCGGCACCACTTGACCCGGAAAGCCTAACGCAGGGGTTGTGAAAGGGCAAATGCTTTCAGTAGCGAACCTTCATTTTGTGTCGCGGCTTCAGGTTGCTGGCGGGGCGGAAAACGTGTTATGGATTAGCAGGTCGACCCACCGCGGTCGGAAAGAGATGTGGCATGGCGAAAAGTGAATCAGAATTGGATGTGCGGCACGTGGCTGGATTGGCGCGGATCGCGCTGACCGATGCGGAGGCGGCCTTATTGCAGCCGCAGCTCGAGGCCATGCTGGCCTTTGTGGACGAGCTGCACGATGTGGATGTGGCGGGGGTGGAGGTGGCGGAGCGCGCCAGCGAGGGAGGGGCGGGCTGGCGCGAGGATGAGCCTCAGCCCGGGCTGTCGCGGGAAGCGGCCCTGGCCAATGCGCCGCAGATTCATCAGGGGCAATTTATGGTGCCGAAGGTGATCGAATGAACGCGGAGCCGTTCGAATTGGGCGTGCTGGACGCGGCGGAGCATCTGGCGTCGGGGACGGTGACCTCGGTCGAGCTGATGCGCGCCTTGTTGGATCGCGCCGACCAGGTGGAGCCGTCTCTGAACTCGCTGTGCTGGCGCGATCGGGAGTTGGCCCTGGTGGCGGCCCGGGAGGCGGATGAGGCCCGTGCGGCGGGCGATGCCCGGCCCTGGCTGGGTGTGCCGCTGGCGGTGAAGGATGTGCTGAATGTGGCCGGACAGCCCTGTACGGCGGGATCGGCCATCTTGCAGGGGTATGTCGCGCCCTACGACGCGACCGTGGTTGCGCGCCTCAAGGCGGCGGGCTTTATTCTTTTTGCGCGGGCCAACACGGACGAATTTGCCATGGGCAGCAGCACCGAAACCAGCGTCTATGGCCCGACGCGGAATCCTTGGGACGCGGAGCGGACGCCCGGCGGCTCGAGCGGGGGGTCCGCCGCGGTGGTGGCCGCGCGGCTGGCGCCTGCCGCTCTGGGCACCGATACCAGCGGCAGCATTCGCCAGCCCGCCGCTTTTTGCGGTGTGACCGGTTTCAAGCCGACCACGGGCCGGATTTCGCGCTTTGGCTGTGTCGCTCTGGCGCCATCGCTGGATCAGATTGGCGCCATTGCCCGGAGTGTCGAGGATGCCGCCGTGCTCTATCAGGTCATGGCCGGGGTGGACCCGCGTGACGCCATGACTTCCTCGCGCGCAGTAGACCTGGATCTGGAGAACCTGTGCGCGGCCAGCGATCTCCGGGGAGTACGCTTGGGCTGGGTTCAATCGGACGCGGGCGCGGACCTTGATCCCGATGTCGAGGCGCTGGTGCGCGCGGCGGTCAAGGCCTGTCGCGAGCTGGGCGCGGAGGTGATCGAGGTGGACCTGCCGCATCAGCGCTACGGAATGCCCTGCTATTCGGTGCTGGTGTCGGCGGAGGCCTCGGCCAGTCTCGCGCGCTATGATGGCGTGCGCTACGGGCGGCGGGTGCCGGCCGATGACTTGCAGGAGATGATGGCGCAGACCCGCGCGCAGGGGTTCGGTCGCGAGGTGAAACGCCGCCTGATTCTCGGCACGCACGTACTCAGTCGCGGCGGCTATGAGCGCTATTATGAGCGGGCGTGCAAGGTGCGCGAACTGATCCGACGGGACTATGCCCGGGTCTTTGAGCAGTGCGATGCCCTGGTGGGGCCGGTGGCCCCGACGACGGCCTGGCGCCTCGGCGAGCCTGCGGCGGACCCCCCGCGCATGGTTCGCGCAGACACCTATACCGTGGGCGCCAACCTGGCCGGACTTTGCGCCTTGAGCCTGCCCTGCGGGTTTACTGCGACGGGCTTGCCGGTGGGCCTGCAGGTGGTCGGGCCGGCCTTTGAAGATGCGCGGATCCTGCGCATTGGCGCGGCCTATCAACACGCCACCGAATGGCACTGGCGGCAGCCCGGACTGGGGGAAGAGTCATGAGCGACTATATCGCGTCCATTGGTCTTGAGGTGCACGTGCAGTTGAAGACGCGCACCAAAATGTTCTGCGCCTGCCCGGTGCTTGACGAAGGCGAGCCCAATACCGCCGTATGCCCGGTCTGTCTGGGGCTGCCCGGTGGCTTGCCCGTGACTAACCGGGAGGCCATCCGCAAAACCGTCCTGGTCGGTTTGATGATCGGCTCGGAGATTAATTTGCGCAGCGCCTTTGACCGGAAAAGCTATTTTTATCCGGACATGGCCAAGAATTATCAGATCACCCAACAGTTTTCGCCGCTGTGCCTGGGCGGGGTCGTGGAGATCAACGTGAATGGGCAGACGAAGCCCATTCGAGTCAACCATATCCACCAGGAAGAGGATGCGGCCAAGATCATTCACTTTGAGCACTCGTCGGGCATTGATTACAACCGGGGCAGCCTGCCCCTGATGGAGTTGGTGACGGAACCGGACATGTCCACGCCCGACGAAGCCATGGCTTTTCTACTCGCGCTCAAAGAGATGCTCGTTTATGCGGGCATCAGCGACTGCAACCTCGAGATGGGGCACGTGCGCTGCGATGTCAATTCGTCGGTTCGCCCGGTTGGCACGACCGAGTTGGGGGTCAAGAGCGAGATCAAGAACATGAACACCTTCCGGGGGATTCACCGCGCGTTGACCTATGAGCTGCAGCGGCAGATTTCGGTGTTGCGGGCGGGGGGTGTTGTCGAGCAGGAGACCCGGCGCTGGGATGACGATGCCGGGGTCACGTTGTCCATGCGCAGCAAGGAGCACGCTCACGATTATCGCTATTTCCCTGACTATGATCTGCCGCCCGTGGTGTTGGATGCGGTCACGGTCGAGGCATGGCGCGCGGAGCTGCCCGAATTGCCGGCCGCCAAGCGCGCGCGCTTCATGGCCGATTATGGCCTGCCAGAATATGATGCCGGTGTGCTGGTGGCCGATCAGGATGTGGCCGCGTATTACGAGGCGGTCGCCCAGGCCTCCGGCAACTTCAAGGCCGCCTCGAACTGGGTGATGGGCGAGGTCCTGCGCGCGCTGGGCGAAAACAACCTGGTTATCGGCCAGGCGAAGATTACCCCGGAGGCCCTGGCCAAACTGATGGGGCTGGTCGAGGCCAAGACCATCAATTTGACCGTTGCCAAGGACATCTTTCAGATCCTCTTTGACAAGGGGGGCGATCCCGAGGCGCTGGTGCGCGAAAAAGGCCTGGCGCAGGTGAGCGATGTCGGCGCGATCGAGCAGCTTGTGGACGAGGTGATCGCGGCCAACGCCAAGGTGGCCGACGATTACCGTGGCGGCAAAGAGGCGGCCTTGAAGTTTTTGGTCGGCCAGGTCATGAAGCTGTCGCGCGGCAAGGCCAATCCCCAGATGGCCTCCGACGCCCTCACGCGCAAGCTGGGCGGCGCGATCTGAGAAATCCTTGCCGGGGAAGCGCTATTTGTCGGCGGCGAGGTAGTCGTACAGCTCGTTGAGGGTCTGACGATATACCGTTAGCGAGTAGCGGGTTTCGACCGCATGGCGGGCGGCGGCGCCGAGCTGGGCGCGGGTCTCAGGCTGCTGGATCAATTCGGTCATGGCTTGGCCGAATTCGGTTGGCCGGGGTGGGGCGAGGCGGGCGGTTTCCGCGTCGAGGACCTGGGTGTGAGTGGGCAAATCTGTCGCTAAAATGGCTTTGCCCGAGGCCATATAGGAATAGATTTTCATGGGGGTGTTGGTGCCATGAATGCGGGGGGAGACCAGAATGTCGGTGTCGGCCATCAGCGCGGCCATGTCGGGGATGGGACGAGGTCCCGGCAGATGCACGCGATCGGCCAGACCCAGGCTTTGCGCTTTGGCCTGATACTGGGCGACATGCTTGAGAATCCCGCCAATAATGACGAGATGCGCACCGGTGTTGGCCGGCACCCGGGCAAAGGCCTCCAGAAGCAGATCAATGCCCTGATAGGACTCGAGGTTGCCGATGTAAAGCAGGGCGGGGCCATCGAGGCCCAGGTCGTGGCGAAAACCGCGCGCGGGGCCGTCCGCCTCGAGCGGCTCGAGCAGGGGGACATCGCGCAGGATGGCGATGTGGCGGGCGCCGTCGCCGCGGGCCTGGTCGGCCAGAGAGTCGCAGACGGCGGTGACGGCCTTGGCGCCCCGTACCGCGCGGCGTTCGCATCCACGCATGAAGGGCATCAATGGGCGGGCCCACCACAGTTTGTCGGCCATTTGCTGCGATAGCGAGGAGTCCATGTCATAGACATAAGGGATGCCGCGTCGGCGTTGGATGCGCATGGCCATGAACACGGATTCTTCGACGGCATGCACCAGGTCGTAGTGTTTGGCGGCGGCCATGCGCATGGCGACGCGGTGCATGGCGATGTCCGCCAGCAGCTTCTTGAAGGAGAAGCCCGGACGGATATTGCGGCAACCCGGCGGGGCTGAGATGCGGAAGAGGCGGACGGAGCCGGGGCGGGGATAGGTCCGGTCTTCGCCCTCGTGATAGGCCAGGATGTCCACGTTTTCGCCGCGTTCGGACAGGGTTCGGGCCAGCAAGTCCACCGCGATGGGTGTGCCGCGCTCCTGATAGAAGGGGTGGGGCGCCAGCAGGAGAATGTTCATGCGCTACCCCCGGCGACCGGTTGTGGGCGAACTGGATGGGTCAAGCGAACGGATGGGATCGGCTGAACCACAAAACGTCAAAACTGGGTACGCGCGGCCCCGTTGGGCACCACCCAATGCAACTTGCCGCCCGCCTTGAGCACGGCGACCACAAACACGTTTTGGCCGTAGGCACCGCCCTGCTTTGAATAGCGCCAATGGGTGCGCGCGCCATTGCCCACGCCGCCATAGTGTCCGTCTTCAATCAGCACGCCCTGCGAAGTCGAAATATAGACCTGGCCCACTTTGCCGGTGTATTGGGGGGGCAACAAAACGGCCAGTTTGCGGGTACTGTCGCTGACCGGCTTCCACAGAAAGCCGCCGCCCTGTCCGGGTTCGCCAATACCCCGGCCGCCGCCCGCGGTGGTCGTGGTGGTCATGGTGGTGGTGGGGGGTGGGGTGGGGGTAGAGGGGGTGGAGGTGGAGGTGGTCGCCTGTTCAGCGGGTTGGCCTTCCAACTCTTGCAAGCTGACTTCGCCCAAATCATCAATTTTTGTTTCGCATCCGGTGCCGAGCCAAAGCCCGAGGCAAAGCAGGACAAACAGGGCAATCAACTGAGATGTACGAGTCATGGCCACTCCCTTGGTCATATGTTGGCGGCCACTTTGGCACGGGGTCCGAACTCTTGTCAATCGGTATCCGCAACATCGGTATCCACGACACCGAATCCATTGAGAAGGCAGGAGAACAGGACGATACTCGGCTACAATTACAAAAGTATTAACCCAAACACTGGTGGGTGGTTAGTTGCATTTCGCGGTGATTGCGGGCTGGGATTGGGTGAGGCCGGAGATGGGGCAGTGGGGGGTGGGCTTCAAAATTGGGCATTCGCACCCCCCCTTCCTCGAAAATGCACATTTTTATTTTCATGCCTTGACAAACCGGCCCGCCCGTGTTTCTATGCATAGAAACATATTGGACTCGTTTGGCTCAACCAAGGAACCCCCATGCTCCTCGATACATTTCCAACTCGTGATGGATTTCGCCGGCACCTCGCGACCGCCACGGTCGTGCCCGTTGGCGCGCGCATCTTGGCCGATACCGAAACGCCCGTCTCCGTGCTCGCGCGCTTCGCCCCTCACTATCCCAACCTCTTCCTGCTCGAAAGCGCCGAAGGCGGCGAGCGCTGGGGTCGCTATTCCTTCATGGGCGTCACCGCCCGCGCCACCATCACCATTTATCGCCACGACGTCGTCGCCCGCCAAGGCATTGACGAACGCCGCATCCCGCACCACGGCGACCCCCTTTCCGTCCTGCGCGAGCTGCTCAAGCCCTACTCCCTCGCCCACATCCCCGACCTCCCGCGCTTCTGTGGTGGACTCGTCGGCTACTTTGCCTACGAAATGATCCACTTCATCGAGCCTCGCATCCCCAATCCTCTTCCCCCCGAACACCCGCTCGGTGAATTTATCATTCCCGACACCCTCCTCATCTTCGACAACATCCACCATACCCTCACGGCTCTTGCTCTCGCCTTCAAAGAGGACAACCCCGACGACTCCGATGCCCTCTTCGATGCCGCCACCGCGCGCGTCCGTGATCTGCTTGACACCCTTAATCAGCCCCTGCCCACCAAGCCTGCCAATAGTAAAACCCCCATCCGTATTCCTCAACCCACGCGTCCGCCCGAACATTTCAGCGACATGGTCGCCAAAACCAAAGAATACATCACCAACGGCGACATCATCCAAGCCGTCGTCTCCCAATCCTTCGTTGCCCCCGCCCCAGACGACCTCGTCAGTCTCTACCGCGCCCAGCGTCACATCAATCCTTCCCCCTACCTCTATTTTCTCAAAGCCGAGCACTGCACCCTCATCGGCTCCTCCCCCGAAACCATGATCCGCCTCGACCGCCGCACCGCCACCCTGCGCCCCATTGCCGGCACCCGCCCGCGCGGCGCCACCGAGCAGGAAGACCGCCAGTTCGCCGATTCCCTCCTCCAGGACGAAAAAGAGCGCGCCGAACACCTCATGCTTGTGGACCTCGGCCGCAACGAACTCGGCCGCGTCGCCATCCCCGGCACGGTCCAAATCACCGACCTCATGATCGTCGAGCGCTACTCCCACGTCATGCACCTCGTCTCCAACATCGCCGCCGACCTCGAACCCCAGCACGACGCCTTTGATGTGCTCGCCGCCGCCTTTCCCGCCGGCACCCTCTCCGGCGCGCCCAAAATACGCGCCATGGAAATCATCGCCGACCTCGAAGCCGACCCCCGCGGCGCCTACGGCGGCGCTGTCGGCTACGTCTCCTTCGACGGCAACATGGACTTCTGCATCTGCATCCGCACCGCCGTTGTCGAACACGGACGTCTCACCATCCGCACCGGCGCCGGCATCGTCGCCGACTCCGACCCCCAAACCGAGCTTCTCGAAACCCAAAACAAAGCCGCCGCCATGACCCGCGCCATCCAACTTCTCCAAACGGCTCATGCCCATTCCCGTCAGCCATAATTCAACCTGAACATTGGAACAACCATGATCCTCCTCCTCGACAACTACGACTCCTTCACCTACAACCTCGCGCAGTATCTCCGCGAACTCGGCGCCACCGTGCACGTCGCCCGCAACGACGCCATCACCCTCGCCGAAATAGAAACGCTCGCGCCCACCGCTCTCGTCATCTCGCCAGGCGGCGGACATCCCAACGACGCCGGCATCACCCTCGACGCCATCCGCGCCTGCAGCGGGAAAATCCCCGTCCTTGGCGTCGGCCTCGGCCACCTCGCCATCGGCGTTGCCCACGGCGCGCACCTACGCCCCGCCCGGCAACTCATGCACGGCAAAGTCTCCAACATCACCTGCGACGGCCAAGGCGTCTTCAAAGGCCTCGACTCCCGCCCCTTCAAAGCCATGTGCTACCACACCTTTGTCCTCGATCCCGACACGCTCCCCGACAACTTCGCAATCGCCGCCACCTCGCCCGATGGCGACATCATGGCCATCCGCCACACCCAACATCCCACCCACGGACTCCAATTCCACCCCGAATCCATCATGACCCCCGTCGGCAAACGGATCCTCCGCAACTTCCTCCGCTCCCTTGAACTCCAACCCCAATAACCTGGATAATTCACGCGACAAGTCCGGCCCGGATGCAAGGCAGGCGGGGCGAAGCTGTATGGACATACTGCGAGCCCCGAATAACGCCGCAGACGGGTTGGAATCGTCGCGCCGAAGGGCAACA
>JAAZFE010000082.1 GCA_012511885.1 Lentisphaerota bacterium
TTCGGGATTCGGGCAGGCCGAGCGTGCGGCAGAGCCGCCGAGAGGCCCGAGGATCGAATCGCCCGCCCCCCCTTCCGAACCGCCCACGGCTTTGCGGCCCGCCTGCGGCGCTCCACTTCCCGACCCCAATATCTTGCTAGAAAAAATCAGTTTTGAACCGACCTTTTTGTGCCAATTCCGCAATTCGTCCAGATTCTCCGTCTGCGCGTCGTACTTCGCTTGACGCGATGCCGTTATGAAGTCCACCAAAGTTTTGAACCGACCGCCCACTTGTTCCCCATAATGGGCGATGGAATCGGCCAGCGCCGATTTCTCCAAGGTCAATTTTTCCTTCATCGCGGTGAAATCGCCGCGCTCGATGTCGCCGTCGATGAACGCTTGCAACAGGCGCTCCAGACGGGCGGAAATCCGTGCGAGGTCCGATTTCTGACGCTCCACCAAGCCAGCCTGCGCCGCCTGATCCGCCTCGATCCAGCGATCCACCTCCGCCAGCATCAAGGCCGCTGCCTCGTCGGAAATCGAGACCCGCCGGATGCTCGCCCGTAGCAACTGCGTCAGCGCCTCCTCGCGGATCGTCTTCAAACCGCAGGGACCGCGCCGCTTTCCGCAACGGTAGTACGGGTGCCCGCCCTGGACATCGGAAGTGATCGCGCATCCGCACTCGTGGCAGACGATCAAACCACGGAACGGAAAGCGGCTGTGCTTCACATAGCGGCCCCGGCCATTCCGTTTCAGTCCCTTCTGAACCCGCTCGAACAAATCACGCGGAATCAGCGGCGGGTGCTTGCCCTCGTAGATTTCCCCGCTGAACCGGAAAAGGCCGATGTAAAAGGGATTCGTGAGAATGTCGCGAACCTTGCTCGCCGCCATCGGTTTATTGCGCACCCCGAGGAAACCCCAACCCGTCACCGTCTTGGCAAGGCTCGCGTAGGTGTAGGCCCCCGTCGCGTAGGCCTCGAACATCTTGCGGATGAACAAGGCCCGCGCCTCGTCGATCACGATGGCCCGCGTTTGCTTGTCGTTGCGGTATCCCGGCGGCGGCATGTTCGGATAGATGCCCTCGCGCAGTTTTTTGCGGAGTCCGCGCCGGATGTTCTCGGAAAGATTGTCCACATAGTATTTCGACTGCCCGAAGGCGATGCTCAGCATGAACTTGCCTTGCGGCGTGTTCTCGAACCAAAAGGTGGGGAACTTCAAGGCGGATACCTTGCCCGTGTCGAGGGCATAGACGATCCGTCCGCCGTCCACCGAGTTGCGCGCCAAGCGGTCGGGATGCCAGGCCAGAATCCCTTGCGCCTCGCCTTTCTCCATCGCCGCCAGCATCTCGTTGAAGACAGGCCGCCCCGGCTCCTTCGCCGTCTGCGCTTCGATGTATTCGCGGACGACTTGAAGCCCTTCCTTCGTCGCCAGCATCCGCAACTCGTCCAACTGCGCTTGAATCGAGAGGATTTGCCGTTCCTCGTCGTCCGTGCTCTTCCGCGCATAGATGAAGTATTTCATTTCAACATCAAAGCAATTTGGGGTGGTTATCCTTAAGCCATTTCATCACTTCGGCTTTCAACTCCGCAGCGAATTCGATAAGTTCGTCAGCGTCAGCATCGGATGCGCCGCCGATATAATCATATTCGACCGTATTCCGTTTCGTTCGGCACGAGTCAAGATAGTTGGCGTCGTCCTTTTTCTTCTGCCCCAAAACGAGCGGCATTGCCATGATTGCCCGGTAATGCTGGAGGCCGTGACTCGGACGGTATCCTTCTGCCCTGACAAGAATCGTGCAGAGTTTCAGCGCGGCGTTATACGCAATTCCAAACCGCCAGTCCGGAGAAATGGAACCGGCGGCGTCTTTAAGATCGCGGTCCACCATCGCGAGCATATTGGCGATTTCGTCGCGACTCGTCGGCTCTATCTTGAGCCAACCGTTAGTTTGCCATTGCTTCAAAGTCATTCGCACTCCCTCGTATGAAGAGCTTAGGACCACTCAAGACATGTGTGACAAAGTGGTCTTTCGCCTTTATCCGCTTTCGGTATTCTGATTCTGTCATCACATGCGGGTTGATCTCCCGGCCCACTTGGGATGAAATCTCAGACAATCTAGAAGACAACGCTCTCAGCCCAATGTTGCCGATCACCATGAGATCGACATCGCTTTGAGCCGATTCCTTGCCTGCCGCAACGGAGCCAAAAACGAAAGCAACCGTGATGTCCGTCTGCTCCAAGGCCGTGCGGATGACTTCAACCAGCCCGGTTGTCTTGAGCACGAGACCGTGAATGTCCGAGTAAACCGGATGTTCTTGATTTGCCCGATAATAAACGCGGTTTCCATCTCGACGGCTGGCAACCAGGTCTAGCTCCCTTAATTTGGAAAGGTCCTGCCGCAGCGTGGCCTCATTTAGTTTACTGCGTCGGGCGAGTTCACGGATATGCAACTCGGTATCGCGCCTTGCGAATAAAAGCCGGAAGATCTCAGCGCGCACTTTCGATGAAAGGATTTTATGCAGACTGTCCATGTCGCGTGTATATACCACGCACTTGCGTGGCGTGACAACGCATATTTTATGGGTTTTTAGATTCGAGAAAAGATGATTCACGCTTGTCCGCCGCAGTGTTGGCCCCACAGGGGCCAGGACGAAGGCGGAAGCCGCCAGAATCGGTTGCGGGCTTTGAGCCTGCCCGGAAATCTATGACGACCGTGACGCGGGAAGATTTTGGCGAGTCCGCAAGGCGCGGGGGCGGCGGGGTATTCCTGCCGGACTATCCCCCGCCCGCGCAACACAGCGGATCGTCAAAAGATCCCGCGCCCCTTGGGTGGAGGTTCTTTTCGCGCTGGGATTCGTTCCCACGCGGAGGACAGACCGCCCTGGGTATGCCCGTCCGCGTGGCGTCTGCCCCAACGCGAAAACTACCGCCATCACGGCTCGCCAGAGATTTTCGGGCAGGCTCCTAGGGGTCGGGAAGTGGAGCGCCGCAGGCGGGCCGCAAAGCCGTGGGCGGTTCGGAAGGGGGGGCGGGCGATTCGATCCTCGGGCCTCTCGGCGGCTCTGCCGCACGCTCGGCCTGCCCGAATCCCGAA
>JAAZFE010000083.1 GCA_012511885.1 Lentisphaerota bacterium
ATCCAAACCGCCCTCGCCGCCTACACCCTCCCCCCCCGCAACTCCCCCCTCACCCCCGGCCAGCAAAACGCCATCCTCGCCGGCGTCGCCCGCCAGCTCATCCTCATCACCGGCGGACCCGGCACCGGCAAAACCACCATCGCCGCCGTCCTCCTCGAACAACTCCACAAGCTCGCCCCGGAAAACCTCCAACTCCGCATCCGCCTCCTCGCCCCCACCGGCAAAGCCGCCGCCCGTCTCGACGAAAGCCTCCGCCACGGCCTCCCCCCCGCCCTCCGCACCCAAATGGACCTCCCCGCCGCCTCCACCATCGACCGCGCCCTCGGCTACATCCACAACTCCCCCTACTTCCGCCACAACCACCTCAACCCCCTCCCCGCCGATATCGTCATCGTGGACGAAGCCAGCATGATCGACCTCCCCAAAATGGCCAAACTCCTCGACGCCATCCCCCCCCGCGCCCGCCTCATCCTCCTCGGCGATAAAAACCAACTCGCCTCCGTTGACCCCGGCAGCGTCATGGCCGAACTCTGCTCCTCCCCCCTCCTCCAGCAGCACGCCGTCGTCGAACTCACCGAAAGCAAACGCTTCGACGCCACCTCCGCCGTCACCCCCCTCAGCCAGGCCGTACGCGACCAAAACCCCGACCTCGCCTGGCAAATCGCCTCCGACCCCTCCCTCGGCGACCCCGGCAAAAAAATCATCCTGCACGACTCCTCCCAAATCCGCTTCAACACCCTCCCCCCCGCCCTCACCACCCTCCTCAAAGAAAGCTTCACCCCCTTCAAAAACGCCGACACCCCCTCAGCCGCCTTCGCCGCCCTCGCCCAATTCCGTGTCCTCTGCGCCCTCCGTCGCGGCCCCACTGGCGCCAACACCCTCAACCGCGCCATCGAAGACATCCTATTCCCCCACCGCCGCGGCGAATTCTACGACCACCGCGTCATCCTCATCACCACCAACGACTACGAAACCCGCCTCTTCAACGGCGACATCGGCATCATCCTCCCCGACCCCTCCCGCAACAACCAGCTCGCCGCCCACTTCGAAAACCGCCCCACCCCCGTCCCCTGCCATCTCCTCCCCGACCACGAAACCGCCTTCGCCATGACCATCCACAAATCCCAAGGCTCCGGCTTCCACCGCATCGCCGTCATCCTCCCCCCCCACCCCACCCCCCTCCTCACCCGCGAACTCATCTACACCGCCATCACCCGCACCGAAACCGGCGTCCACCTCTGGACCACCCAGCCCACCTTCCAAACCGCCGTCACCACCCCCACCAACCGCGCCATGGGCCTCGCCCAAAAACTACAACCATAAAACCAACCCCGTGCAAAACTTGCACAAACTCCCTCAGATGCCAAAACCCGCCAACTCGCCTTTCACAATCACGTCATGGCCTTTCTCACCGAAACCACCGCCCCCCCCCCCACCACCGCGCGATGAGCCTCGCTCAAAACAAAGGAATTAAAAGACTATGAAGAAAACCTCAATTTACTATTATCAAGGTAGTAAACAAGAAGGCTTCACATTTTCCAACAATTGAGCAATAAGTATGTTCATCTCTAGCAAAAGAACACGGTCATCATGCAAGAGCTGGCCTTGACACATAGAATTCACATGCATAAATCTCCATATTTTTTACTAATTCCAATCGTAGCCATTGCGATACGAATCTTGTTTTTCATGTATTATGCCCCGGTGCATGGCAATGACACGTCGGGATATATGGAAGTCTCAGATATGATTAGCTCTGGAGATTTTAGCCACTACTCTGGATGGCGCACCCCAGGCTATCCCTTTGTCATATATCTTTGCTCAAACAATTATGTCTGCTTGACACTCCTGCAATCAGTCCTGGGTATCATCGGTGTATTGTTCGCATCATATATTCTTCACAAATCGACACAATCATTTCTCTGCACTCTGGCATATGGTCTGTTTTTGAGCATGGCCATTAATATCGTTGTTATAGATTCAAATATTTTGACAGAATCCCTGGCCACCTTTTTTGTATCATCGATTGTGTTGTTAACCTTCATGGTACACTCCACAGCTCTCATGCCTCCGGTTCCTCATGTATTAGCCCTGGGGCTCCTGTTAGGTATACTTACTTTGGTTCGCCCGCAATATATTGTGATGATACCAGTTTTGGCGCTTTATATGTATTTTCGAAATGACTCAAAAAGGATAAATAGATTCTCTAATCTCGCCTGTCTGCTGACCGCGTCGTGCATCCCTGTTATAGCTCTGCTTTCGTTTAATTATTTCCACCTGGGGAAACCCATGCTCAGCGCCACCATAGGATTTAACATCACCAATCATACCTTGCCCTTCATTGAGTCGGGAAAGTCTGCCGATACGCTTGATATAATCCCGGAAATGGTAAAACTCAGAGACGAGCATTGGGATTATGCCCAATCGCTGGATGACAACCGTGCTTTTATCCCACGCCCCAAAATTCCGGGGACAGCTGTCGAACGATCGACCTATTATCTGCAGCTCTCTAAGGAAGCCATCAAAAAAGAACCATTGAAATACCTGTCAAGTGTGGCAACTGCGTGGTCGCGTTTTTGGCGGGTATCACTATTCTATGATGTCGACAACGCTCGACACCACGCATTGGACAAGTTTGTCCGACTGGTTTGGCCTTTTCAGAAAATGCTTTGGCTTTTCCTGAATCTTGTCTTTTTAATCTCAGCTGCATTGGTTGCCAGAAATATCTTTTTAAGAAAATCAATCGGTTGGTATGAATGCACCATTGTTCTGGTTTTGGCGGTATCTGTTTTACAAGCACTTGTTGAATTTGGCGATAATTCGCGTTATGCAATACCATTGCAACCAACGATTGGGTTGATTGCTCTATACTCCCTCTCTAAAGTTGACACAAATAGAGTTACAATTGCCTCTGTTTTAAGCAAATGGAACATTCAACCTTTTTCACATAGCTCTTCAACATCCAACTTCTGACTTGCCATCCCCCCCGCTCCGCCCCAACATAGCACCATGTCCTCCTCACGGACCATTTGGCGCTCCGCCTTGCTCATTTTTGTCGTCGCCATCGTGTTGCGCGCCGCTTTTTTGCTCGAAGCCAGCACAAAACCCGCCTTTTCCCTCGTGTACATGTGATCCGGAGTACAATCTGGAGTGGGCGCGCGGCATGGTCACCGGAGTCTGGATTCCGCCCTACAACACCCTCCGCGAAGGCCCTTTTTTCCGCGCACCGCTCTATCCTGGATAATTCACGCGACAAGTTTGCCCCAGATGCAAGGCGGGCGGGGTGAAGCTGTATTGGCATACAGCGAACCCCGCAGAACAAAGCAGATGGACTGGAATCGTCACGCCGAAGGGCAACAGGGATGAATAATAATTTTTTCACTCAAATATCCGCGTCACGCAGTGCCGCAATAAATAAAGATGTTTTCATTCATGTTGATGAATTATTCAGGTTAGGGTGTCCCATTTCGGAATTCAGTTCGCATCCATTCGCGGTTCAATCCTCGTTCTTTGTGTTTTTTGTGTTCCTTGTGGTTCCCCTTTTTTATGCCGTTTGTCGGCAGCTGCCGGTTGTTCCCCTCGCCGTCGCCACGGCGAGGCAGCGCCCCAATCGACCAATCTCGCATTCTCACAATCACGCAATTCCCCCTGCCCTCTTTGCCCCTTACCCCCTCCGCAGGCTCGACGGCTACGGCGACTCGCCAACAACAGTTGACACGGCCAAGGCGGTCGGCTGCAAATAATCAAAGGCCGGAAGATTGCGCAACACACCAAACGCAAGAATAAGACCCAGCAGCACCCAGAGAAAAACCGGGCGAATCCGCGTCAAAGAAAACCGCCGGGAAAAAAACAGCTCCGACATCACCCCCGCCAAAACAATTGGAATGCTGCACAGCAAAATCGGGTTGAAAGACCACGCCCGCACGAAATCCCCGTGCAGCAAATAATGTATGGCGCGAAGGCTTCCGCAACCCGAACAATAAAACCCCGTGACCGCATAAATAGGGCAAGGCGGGAAGAAACCCCGCTCCGGACTCAACGCAAACAGCACCAGCAACCCCAGCAACAGTCCCGCCCCCATCCACCTCCCCGCCTTCATTGGTTTGTTCAAGAGCCAAATATGAAGGCCAACACCACCAGCATGAAATAAGCGAGGCCCGCCAAAAACCCTGCCGCCAGAGCAATAATGCACCACATTTTCGCGCTGTCGGATGCCTGCTTGGCGGCCTGTTGATTCCCCTGCATCAGCGCATTGTTCACTTTGCTGGCATATACAATCGCAGGCACGCCCAGCGGAAGACAGCACAAAACCGTCACCACGATGGATTGCCATAGATAATTCGGAATATTGTCCGGATTCAAATTCGGTGTTCCGTTCATACGCGCCTCCTTGATTAACTCCGTTCGAAAACGCCAAAACGCCCTGCCCGAAAAACGGACAGAACGAAATGGCGAATCATCGTCTTGCGTTTAGCCTGCCAACCTGGATTGTTCTGGCTAGAACCAACCCTTCTGATTCTGCACATAGGTGGCGTCGAATTCCTCGTCGGACTTGGTCAGGTACAAAATGCCTTCCACCAATCCGATGACACCAGCCACGCTGGCCGTCAAACCACAGGTGAAGATGCCGCCGACCAGACTCACCAGCAGCATAATCACGCCTTCCTTCGTGTAACCCAGATAAAACTTATGAATTCCAAGTGCGCCCAAGAGGATGCCAAGTATGCCCGCAACCACTTTGTCTTTACCCTTGCCAGTGACAGGGGGCGGACTGGGAGCAGGAGTGACGGCAGGCGTATTATCTGTTGAGGTGGTCATGGTCTTCTCCTTGTTTGGGTTTCACGAGCAACAGCATCAGAGCAACTTCCACGTGAGAGACTATGCGCTTCTCAAGAACAAAATGTCAAACAAAATGTCAAACTTTAAGGTGATACCAACATACGATTTTTTTCATGAGAAATTATCGCCTGCGCTGTTCAGCCGACGGCGCATACTGGGCAGAACCATACCGTTACCAAGAGCAGACACCTGGGTTCTTCACACAACCTGGATAATTCACGCGACAAGTCCGGCCCGGATGCAAGGCAGGCGGGGCGAAGCTGTATGGACATACTGCGAGCCCCGAATAACGCCGCAGACGGGTTGGAATCGTCGCGCCGAAGGGCACCAGGGATCAAAAATAACTTTTCTTACTCAAATATCCGCATCATGCAGTGCAACAATAAATAAAGATGTTTTCATCCATGTTGATGAATTATTCAGGACAAGGCTCATTCCAAAATATGTTTGCCAAATATGCTGGGTGGAAGGCAACATGAGCCTATGACGAAACCGCGTCATGCCTGGAGTGCCGCCCTCCTGATTTTTGTGCTGGCCCTGGTCTTGCGCGCCGCATTTTTACTCGAAGCCAGCACCAAACCGGCCTTTTCCCTCGTGTACATGGATCCGGAGTACAATCTGGAGTGGGCGCGCGGCATGGCCACCGGAGTCTGGAATCCGCCCTACGACACCCTCCGCGAAGGCCCTTTTTTCCGCGCACCGCTCTATTCCATGTTTTTGGCGGCAATTTGGCGCGTTTTCGGCGAAAATCCATGGATTTTCCGCTCGATTCAGGCCATTTTGGGCTCGTTTTCATGCGTTTTGGCGTTTTTTCTCGCCAAACGCCTCTACAATCAGCGAATCGGCGTCATCACCGGCCTGTTGTGCGCAACCTACTGGGTGTTGATCTATTTCGACAGCCAATTCCTCCTGCCCGTTCTTCTCGTCTTTTTGGCGCTCGCCGGCTTCCTTTCGCTCTCCTTCAGCCTGGAACGCCAAAATCTCGCGCTCGGCGCCCTCTCCGGCCTGTTTTTTGGTCTTTTTGCCATCACCCGGCCCAATATTTTGCTGTTTTTCCCGTTTTTGGCGCTGTGGGGCCTCTGGGCATGGCCCGGTACCCTCAAAAAACGTATTTTCTTCGCTTTTTGGCTCTCGCTGAGCACCGGTTTGCCTCCCCTCGCCGCCACGGTCTATAACGGCGTGGCCGGCGGCGATTGGGTGCTGGTCGCCTCCCAGGGCGGCGTCAACTTCTATATCGGAAACAATCCGCAATCCAATGGCATGCAGGCGGTTGTGCCCGGCACCCGCGCCAGTTGGTGGGGCGGGCGCGATGACACCGTCGCCATCGCCGAACTAGCCGCCGGCCGCCCGCTCAAGCCCTCCGAAGTCTCCAATTTCTGGTATGCCAAATCGTGGGACTACATCCGCTCCCAACCCGCCCATTGGCTCAAACTAACCCTCCGAAAGACCGCTGCCCTCGTCGGCGACGCCGAAATCCCGAACAATGCCCCCTACCAGGCCCGAAGAGCCGAGTTTTTCACTCTTTCCGCCCTGCCCCTCGGTTTTGCGGCCGTTTTTTCGCTGTTTTTGGCCTCTTTTCGATGGATTTTGCCCAAAAAGTCCACTGTTGACCCCCAAAACCCCTCCCGCTCGCTCATTTTGCTCATTTTGACGTTTTTGGCGACCTATTCCGCCTCCATTATCGCGTTTTTCGTGACTGGCCGCTACCGCGTCGCCCTCGTCCCCTTCATCGCCATGGGCGCGGCGGTCGGCATCAGCCACGGCTGGGATTTTCTCCGCCAACGCCAATGGCGCCCCCTCGGCATGTTTTTTACCGTTTTTCTCCTGTTTTTCGCCCTTTTGAAGCCCGATTTCTTCAAAATCAAGGCGAAAACCGCCGAATTTGCCCGCCTGACCATCGCCCAGGACCACATGCAGCTCGGCGAATGGAACCAAGCCATCACGCAACTCAACCATATCCGCCAGCGCCGCCAACTCCGCGCCGTCGAAATCTATATCTCCCTCGTCCGCGCCCACCTACAGCGCGGCGCCCCCGGCGACTCCCACGCCATCCTGCCCATCGCCGAAGAAGGCCTGCAGTTTTACCCCACGGATGCCGAGCTGCTCTGGGTTGCCGCCGTCGGACGCACCCAGCTCGCCGACTGGCCGCAAGCCCGCCACTGGATCGAGCGCCATCTGCTCCTCGAACCCGGCAATATTCGCGCCCTCCACCTCGCCTGCCTCATTGCCACCAAGCAAAACCGCCCCGCCGACGCCCGTTCCGCCCTCCTCCGCGCCCAAGCCCTCGACCCCGCCCACCCCGCCATCCCCGACATGCTCAAGATGGTCGGAGCATCTGTGCCGCGGCCTCCGGGCGCAACCGCTCCTTGATTTCTTGCTCAGTGCCTGCGGGCTGCAGAGGCGCACATAAGCGGCAAGCGATTACTCAACCTGAGGCAGAAACAAAATATTGGGCGACCCCGGCAGCTTTTGTTGCGTGTAGCCCCGGGACTCCATACGCGCTACGACCCCAGGATCGCCGGTTTCCACGATCAAAACCGGTTGATGCTTGGCAATGGTCTTCTCCATCCCTGCCAGCACGCTCGCTTCGTGCCCTTCGGCATCTACTTTGATGAGCGCGATGGGGTGATCGAGGGCCAGAGAATCAACGGCCAGGGTAAGCGCGGGCAAATCGCTGCCGACCGCGGAGGTCAATTGCGTTTCATAGAAGTTGTCGAGTCCGCTTGCGAATTTGGGAACATGCAAACCCGCAATCCGCGTGCCGTCGGAAGCGGCAGCGTTAAGCAGCGTCACATTCGGGTGAGTAAAGAGGAGCGCGTTCGCCGCCAGAAGAGAGAAGGTCGCCGGGGTCGGCTCGAAAGCAATGACCCGCCCCCGCGCGCCAGCCAACTCCGAAAGGCGTTTGGTGTAGTGGCCCACATTGGCGCCGATATCCAACACCCAGTCGCCCTCTCTCACCCATTCCGCCAGCCGCAGAAATTCCGGCTCGTCCGTCGCGAATGTACCGCGGCGAATCTGGCGCGCGTAGAGGCGGCGTTTGAGCGCAAGTTGACAACCGGCCGGTAACCGCGCGACGAAGCGCTTGATGAAACTGAAGCAACTCATGCCCTTATCCTAGCGATTACATGAAACGATTCCAATTATTTCCCGTCGCAGGATGCAAAATCGGAAGCGACACAAAAAAATGGCAAAGGCTTGGCAATTGACTTGTGCCCCGCGGAAAGCTATGAACAGGACATGCCGATCCAGTCCACTTTTCCGGCCATTCGGTTCGCGGGGGCCTCCCGCCTGCGTTTCGGTGCAATGCTCCTGGCCGGCCTGGTGGCATCCCGCCCGGCGCCGGCGCAAGTTGTGCGCGGCAGCGACTGGATCGTGGCCTACAGCCTCCCCAGTCAGTCCGAGGACATCTATCTCAAAAACGGTTACGCGATCCGCGACCTGCTGGTGGCCGGTTTCGGGCAGTTGCAGGAGGGTCAGCAAGCCCACGTGGCCACCTATACATTCTCGGGCGATTCCATCGAGACCGGTGCAGCCGCCCCCATTCTGGAATCCATTTCGATGGCCTTGGACCGCGGCGCCAACGTGCATTTTGTGGTGGATAGCGCCATCAAACGCTCCAAGGAATTCCAGCCGGGGCTCTCGCTGAACCACCTCGCCCGGCGGCGCAACAACCCGTTGTCGCTGTCGGTTGGACCGCGCGCCACCCTCATGCACCACAAGGTGGCCCTGTTCGATTACGGCGACGAGCGGAAATGGACGCTGGTGGCATCGGGCAACTTCACCCGCGCCGCCAATCAGCGCCAGTGGAACATCGCCGTCCTCCTCCGCAATATCGAATTGCATCAAGCCTTCGCCGCCGAAATGGACGAATTCCATGCCAACCGCTTCAGCAACAAGAAGAGCCGCGACCATGACCGCGCCAACTTCCGCCTGGAAGACAGTTGGGGCACCTGCTGGGTGCGCTTCGGCCCCTACCCCCGTCAAGCTGGCGGCGGCGTCAATGCCGAAACCGACATCCGTCGCCTGATCCAGGGCGCCCAGGAAGAAATCTATTTCTCGATGCACCGCTTCAATCGCGCCCCCCTGCGCCGCGACCTCGTGGAAGCCGCCAATCGCGGCATTAAAGTGGTGGGCGTCATCCCCGAAAGCGATCGCGGCAAAGTCCCCCCGGCCATCTCCAGAAAAACCGTCAACTACTTCGCCAATCCCGCCAACTACACCACCACCAACCGCGTCACTCTCCTACCCGCCCGCGCCAGCGCCATCGAAACCACGTGGGACTCCGGCGAACAGGACCTCGTCCACACCAAATATGCCATCATCGATCCCAACGGAAAGCGCCCCTTTGTCGTCCATGGAGCCGCCAACTGGACCGTCTCCGGACTGGTTGCGCCCAGCGGCAACGACGAAAGCACTCTAATCCTGCGCCATCGCGGCATCGCCCAGGCCTTCCTCGAGCAGTTCCAGCGCATGACCGCCACCCCCGCCCAAACCACCAAAAAAGTCGAAAAATCTCCAAAATAAAGCGGTTCAAAAACACACGAGTGTCGGGCGTCGAGTGTCGAAAAAACAAATCCCTCCCCGCTGGTGGCGCAGCCGCCCCCCTGCTACTTTCTACCTTCCACCTGATACCATCTTCCACTGTTCATTCTGCCCAATGCTTCGCCAGACGGTCGAGGTGATAGCCGAAAAATTCAGCATTCCAGTGCGTCAGTCCTTCCTGTTCACGCAAAGGCAAGAAGCGCTGCACATCCTGCACCGCCAAACGCCAATCAATCCGGGCCATGGCGGCGCGCATGTGCTTCACATAGACATCGGCATCCACGGCAACCGCCTGCCCGGCCCAGGGTCCCTGTTGGTCCAAAGCATGGGCCAGCACATCCCAGCGCGGACGAATCCGACGCGATGCGAACCACAGGAAGTCGTACCAGTCCCGTCCCTTGACGTAGGGCCGGCACAAGAGCGCGTGCGATTTGGTGGCGAACGCCGACGGCAGATCCTGCACGGTCACTGGCACCGTCGCCGGAAACGACAGGTAGTGCGTTTCGAAGCCGGAGCCCTCGGGCGGCCGCGTGTCCACCTCCAGCTTGATCCGGATTTTTTTCCCCGCCATCCTCGAATATGGCAGTTTGAATTCCATCACAGCACCGGTGGAATCCGTTTTCAGCCACGCTTTGCGTACCGCCGAATCCCCCGGAGGCGGGTCGCTCATCTCCAGCCGGATACCATCCATCTCGCAGTCACGGCGCACCGCATCGAGGTACGGTGCCCAGCGGAAAACAGGATCAGGTCGCTTCAGTAAAAAATCCAAGTCTTCGGAAAAGCGCGGCAGGCCGTGGATGATCCTCAAGCAGGTCCCGCCGTGGAACATGGCTTCAGCAAAGAAACCGGCTCGCGACAGCGCCGCCAGAACAAACGTCTGGAGAATTTCCCCCAGAGCCAGCTCCTGCTCCAGGGCATTCGTCGGCGCATATTCATCGAGACGCGCTTTGAGTGTATCAGCATCCATGTCTCACCTCCCGCCGGAGTCCCTGCAAATAAGCGACCGTGCGCCGACTGCGCAGGCTGCGACAAATCGCCGCCAGCGGCCGAAAAGAAAGTTGCGCCAGGTTCTCCGGTTCGATGCGCAACGACTCTGTCAAATAGCCCAGGCCCTGCTCCGCCCAAGTGATGGTCCGGTTCAAATAGACCATGTCCGCAATGGCCCGCAACGGCGAGGCCATAAACACCCACGCCCCGTCCTCAAGCTTGACCGCTTCCACTCCGGCGCGGGGATCGTCGGCCGGCACCCGCTGGAAAGTAAACACGCCCACCGGCGTCTTGAATGACCGGCTGCGCGCCGCCGTCACACTTGCCACTTGATAGACTGCCTCCGGAATCAATCCGTGAACCGCCAGCGCCGACTCCAGGCTGATGTGCGACGGCCCATGCAACAGCGACGCCACGGTAAAGGGATGAGCCTCCGATTTCCGGAAGGGCGCGGCCAGAATGAACAGGCCCGGCTTGAGGCGAATCAACTCCTCCGCCTGCACCGCCCGATGCACCAACAGACGCCGCGCCCCGACTGTGGCATCTGGAAACAGGTTGGCAACCACCGTCGTGTCACAGAGTCCGCCCGGTGGCCCCAGTTTAAGCAATTTTTCGGTCAAAGTTTGCATTTCTGCGAATAAATTACGAATCCCGTAATTCTATTGCAAGAATATATTTGGTTGTTCCACTCCCAAGTAGGGCGTGGTACCGCAAGCGCCTCGGTTTCCCGGTCCTGACGGGTCTGGCGGCCCCGCCCAATTTGGCAGCTGCCGGTTGTTGCCGGCAGTTGCCATGGTCTTCCTGCTGGGGTGCATCGCCACTTCGCAAGATACTTGCGTGTGGCGCGATCGGGCGTTAGAGTGCCCTCATTCTTCCTTATGCGAACAGGACAAGAGGAATAACGAATGAAAAAGGTATTGATTCCAACTGCGCTGGATGCCATTGCCCGCGAAATTTTGACAGCCCACGGAGGCTATGAGGTGATTCAGGCCCCCAAGCGCGACCTCGCCGAACTGGTGGCCGAGCACCCGGATATCCATGCGCTGATCGTGCGCAGCGAGAAAGTCACCGCCGACATCATTGATGCCTGCCCCTCGCTCAAGGTCATCGTCCGTGCCGGCGCGGGCTACAACACCATTGATATCCGCCACGCCCGCAAAAAAGGCGTGGATGTCATGAACACGCCCGGCGCCAACTCCAACGCCGTGGCCGAAGAAGTGATTGCCATGATCCTGGCCGATGCCCGTCATATCGTGGCCGCCGACATTTCCTGCCGCGCGGGCGCGTGGGAAAAAGCCACGTTCATGGGTACCGAACTCGCGGGCAAAACCATTGGCATTGTCGGTTTGGGCTACATCGGCCAATTGGTCGCCAAGCGCCTGGGCTGCTTCGAGGTCAAGCTGCTCGGCTTTGACCCGTTCACCTCGGCGGAAAAAGCCGCCGATTGCGGCATTGAGATCGTCCCCCTGCCCGAGCTCTTTGCCCGGGCGGACATTGTTACTCTGCATATTCCCGAAAACGATGAAACGCGCGGGATGATCAATCGCTCTTTGCTCGACCAGATGAAGCCTGGCGCCCGCCTCGTCAATTGCGCCCGCGCCGGCATTATCAATGAAGACGACCTGCGTGACGTCAAGGCCGAGAAGGACATTCGTTTTCTCAACGATGTCTATCCCCAGGACAAGGCCGGGCAGAAAAGCGTGGCCGACATCGCCGACCTGATGCTGCCGCACCTGGGCGCCAGCACCATCGAGGCCAACCGCAAGGCCGCCGAGATGGCCGCCACCCAGCTCATCGGCCTGGACGACCACGGCATCACCAGCGCCGTCGTTAATCGCGATGTCCCTGCCGGGCTGGACCCCGCCTATGGACGGCTCGCCAACCTTCTGACCCGCATCTGCCGCAAGCTGCTCGGCCCCGAGGCCCGCCTCAAGGCCATCGAGACCAGCTTCTACGGCTCGCTCAAGCCCTTCGCCGACTGGCTCCTCACCCCCGTCACGGCCGGACTCAGCGCCGACTACGACACCAGCTGCGACCACAAGGCCACGCTCAACTTCCTGGCTGACATGGGCGTGGACTATATCAACCGGGTCACCGACGACCACAAGGCCTACACCAACTCCATCACGGTTGATCTCATCGGCACCCTCGACGCCGAGCGCCTCGTCCGGGCCAGCGTCCGTGGCACCGTCGAGGAAGGCAACCTGCTCGTCGCCCGCATCAACGACTACGACAAGCTCTACATGGAGCCCAAGGGCCATTGGGTTGTCTTCACCTATGACGACCGTCCCGGGGTTCTCGGCCAAATCGCTGCGGCCCTCGCCGGCGAACATATCAATATTAATGATGTGCGCAATCCGCACGACTCGAAGGGCCTCACCTCGATCGCCATCCTCAAGATCAACCAGCCTGCGCGCCAGGAGCTGATCCGCCAGATTGCCGACGCCATCAACGCCCGCGCCGCCTTCCACATCGAACTGTAGCCCCCCCCTTCCCCGGCTCAACTGGTCACTGCGGTATATGGGAGAAAGGCGGTCTGGATGCATAAAATGATGGGAAAAGAATGGTTCCACCTGTCCGGGAATGGTGGTACCGTCTTCTAAAATCACCATTCAGATTGGAGCTGTTATGCTGGACCAACCGTCCGCTCCCGTTTCCAACGACATTCCAGATTCTGTCCGACAATTTTGCGCGATTGCCGAACCGTATGTGGCGGATGAGAAATATGACGGGTTGTTTATCGAGGCGATGCGGGACATTACCGCGCTGCACATGGAGCGGTCGCCGTGGTATCGGCGGTTTGCGGAGCAGGCGGGGGTGAAGCCGGAGCGTATTCGGACAATGGCGGCTGTGGTGGCGCTGCCGCCGGTGCACGCCAATTTTTTCAAGCAGCATGAAATCCGTTCGATTCATGAATCGCAGGTGAAAACGCATTTGACGTCGTCGGGAACAACGGGGCAGAAGTCGCAGGTGTTTTTCGACGAGTTCACGCTGAAATGGGGGCGGGTGATGGCGCAGCACGAAATGGTTTGGCGCGGCGTGCCGGATGAGCGGCCGGCGCATTATTTGTTGAACGGATATGAGCCGTATAAGGGGTTCACAGTGGGCACGTCGAACACGACGGCGTATCTGATGAGCTATGCGCCGGCGGCGGAGACGTTTTGGTCGCTGCGGTATGTGGGCGATGGGCGGCATGAGCTGGATCCGTTTGGGGCGGATGCCTGCCTTGAACGGTGGGCGGCGGGAACGACGCCGGTGCGCATTCTGGGTTTTCCGTATTATTTATTTTATTTGCTGGAGCGTCGGCGCGCGCGGCGGCAGCCGGATTTGCGGTTGCCGGCGGGGAGCTTGGTGATTTTGGGCGGCGGCTGGAAGGGGCATGCGGACAAGAGTATTGCGAAGGGGAAGTTTTATCAGCAGATCAAGCAGCAACTCGGCATTGAGGAGGAGTGGGTGATTGAGATTTTTGGTTCGGTCGAGCATAGCGTGCCGTACACGGATTGTCCGCGGCATCACTTGCATCAGCCGACATGGTCGCGCGTGGTGATTCGCGATGTGAAAACGTTGGCCCCGGTGCCGGATGGGACGCCGGGATTTTTGTCGTTTTTGTCGCCGTATATTCCCGCCACGCCAGCGCACAGCGTGGTGATGGGCGATCTGGCGGTGCGGCATCCGGCGGGGTCGTGTCCGCTGGCAACATATCCGACACCGTGGTTTGAGATTCTGGGGCGGGCGGGGACATCGGCCAACCGCAGTTGCGCGGCGGCGGCGGCGGAGTTGCTCAAAACCAACTGAGCGGGGATGGGCGCGGAGATTTAACGGTGACGGAGAAGCGAAAGGCAAGCGAATGAAAGCATCTACGGGAGAGGCGGCGGCTGTGAAAGCCATGGGTTGCGGGAGTTATCCCCTGTGTGGAGGTTGCGAATGAGAGTGTTTTTCATTTTTCTGATGGCGATTCTTTTGCTTGCTGTTGGTGCGTTGGGCAAGGATGTGACGTTGCAGATCACGGGAGCGGATGCGCTCACGTTAAGCCTTCCAGAGGGGTGGGTCGCGAGCGTCGCGCAGGTTGAAGTAAATGGCGACTTCGACGCGCCGCGCGAAATAATTGTTGTGAGTCCGTTCGAAGAGCCTGACCCTTTGGCGTATGTGCCGCATTTGGACATCTATCGGCAAGCGCAATTTGTAGCCACCTCCAATTTGATGAGGCGCTTTCAATATATGCGCTTGCCGGTGTATCGTGAAAAAGACGGACAGTTCGTTATTGTAGAAGAGCTGATAGATGAATCGGGGACGGTGATTGGGTATTACGAGGTTATGAATGAAGAGGACGACATATTTTTAACCGCAGATATGAATCTGAATGGGACGACTTGGACGGCGAGCATGAAGTATCCTTCTGCGAAGCGGGATCAGATGGCTTCGTTTATTTCGGTGGTTAAATCTATTCGCGTGGCGTCCCAACCGGAAGGGATCGGGGATTCTCTGGCGGCGGAGAAGCGAAAGGCGAGCGAATGAAAGCATCTACGGGATCGGCGACGGCGGCAATGAAGCGTCATGTGTGGTTCGGCGAGTGGCTGGATGATGCGGGGTTGGACGCCTGGCTGGAGGAGCGCGGTGCGGGGGCGAGCCGTCTGGCGGCGCATGTGTCGCGGGTGTTGCCGCTGCCGTTTCCGATGGCAGATTTTTTGCAGGCGAGCGATGCCATTGCGGCGTCGCTGGTTCCGGGCAATCCGTTTTATGAGCGTTGCCGGGAGATTGTGTTGCGCGTGGCCCCGGCCGAGGAGGCGGAGGGCTTGTTTGCGGCGATTCGGAGGACATTGGCGCGCGGGGCGGTGCAGGAAAAAATGCGCAGCGAGCTGGGGATGAATCCGCCGGGGGTGGTGGCGCGCCGCTATCCCGGGCGGCAGTTCGAGGCATGGTTCCCGCTGGGCTGCGTGGTGCATGTGATGCCGTCGAATGTGTTCACGGCGCCGGTGCTGGGCTTGATGGAAGGCTTGATGGCGGGGAATGTGAACATTGTGAAGGTGAGCGCGCGCGACACCGAGTTTGCGGCGGTGTTTGCGGACGAATTGTGCCGCCTGGATCCGGGGGGGCGGTTGCGGGATTATGTCGCGGTGGCGCGGTTGTCGTCGAGCGACGGGGCGCGCATGGGGCGGCTGTTCAGGATTGCCGATGGCGTTTCGGCGTGGGGCGGCGAGCGGGCGATTGCCGCCATTCGCGAGGCGATTCCGTCCGGGGCGAAGCTGATCGCGTGGGGGCACAAGGTGAGTTTTTCGTATCTGGCGGCGGAGAGCCTGGAGGATGCGGAACAACTGGAATCAACGCTGCGGGCGGTGGCGACCGACGTGTGCCGGTTGGATCAGCAGGCGTGTTCGAGTCCGCAGACGCTGTTTGTGGAAGTGGACCGGGATGAGGATGCCGCGCGAAGGATTGCGGAGCGGTTGGCGGCGCACTTGGCGGAGGTGTCGCCGACGATTCCGGGTCAGCCGCCGTCGGCCAGCGAGCAGGCGGAAATCACGTCGGTGACGGCGGTGGTGCGCGCGGAGAAGGCACTGGGGTTGACGGAACTTTTCGAGGACGAGCAGGGGCGCTGGCGCGTGTTGTTTGACGCGCGTCCGGGGCTGCGACCATCGCCGTTGTATCGCACGATTTGGGTCAAGCCGATCCGGCGGGCGGAGCTGACGGCGACGCTGCGGCCGATGCGCGCGTGGCTGCAAACCTGCGGATTGTCGTGCGGGCTGGCCTCGCTGGCGGACTTGAGCCGCGCGCTGTTTGCCGCCGGGGTCACGCGGATTTGCCGCGCGGGAGAAATGGTGGACAGCTATATCGGCGCGCCGCATGACGGGGTCTATGCGTTGCAGCAGCTCACGCGGCGGGTGTCGCTGGACGGCCCCGCCGAGGCGGAAGGGGTGGGCTGTCTAAACGAGTTTGAAACGCGGAGCGCCGCGACCGCGCCCACGGGGCCGATTCAGGACAAGGACGCCTTCATGAAACTGGCGGAGACGGTGGAGCGTCCGGAGCTGGTGGTCAAGAGCGGAGGCTCGAGCGGCAAGACGGTGTATTCGCTGTATTCCTGGGCGGATTATCATCAGCAAATGCTATGGACCGCGCACGGCCTGGTGGCGGCGGGGGTGGATCCGGCGCGCGACCGCGTGATGAACTGCTATACCGCCGGATACCTCTACGGGAGTTTGATCAGCTTTTGGACCATTCTGGAGTTTTTGCGCGTGCCGCAGTATCCGATGGGGATGATTAACGACTACGAGTACATTGCCGATGTCATCGAAAGCAACCGCGTGAACACGCTGCTGGGTGTGCCATCGCACCTGCTGGGGCTGTTCAACGCGTGTGCGGGCCGCCTGCGCGGCAAGGTGGAAAAAATCTATTTTGGCGGCGAGAAAATGACGGCGGCGCAGCGGGAATATCTGATGAAGGACTGCGGCGTGTCCGTCGTGCGCTCGGCGGTCTATGGGTCGAATGACGCGGGACCGATGGGCTATCAATGCCCGCACTGCGTGGGCGGGCAGCACCATTTGTTGTCGGCGCTGATGAAGATGGAGATTGTGGCGCTCGACGAGGACCGTCCGGTGGCGGCGGGCGAAACCGGGCGGATACTGCTCTCGCCCATTACGCGGGAATATCCGCGGGTGAACCGCTACGAAATCGGCGACACCGGGCGCTGGGTTGCGGAGCCTTGCCCGTGCGGCCGAACGGACCCCCGATTCGAGCTGCTGGGCCGGACCGGCGACATTTTCAAGGCGGCGGGGCCGTTTTTCAATTATCGGCGGTTTGTGGACATTCTGGAAACGGAGCTGGGGCACACCGGCCCCGTGCAAATCCATTTGGCGGAAGAAGGGCACACGACGGTGTTGGAAGTGTGGATGACCGCGCCGCCGGGCGCGCCGCCGCCGGCGGAAATCGAGGATGTGCTGCGGAAGAATTATGCTGAAATTCAATACGCCTATGAGATGGGAATGGCCTTCCTGCACCGGGTGCGCGTGGTGGAGGCCGACGAAGTGAAGCGGAATGCCGCGAGCGGGAAAGTGATTCCCATTTGCGACCAACGGAGATGACAAGATGAATTCGGAGACACGGAAATTGGAGGAACATCTGCAATTTGTGCGCGCGCACTCGCCGTATTTTGCGGAGGCGTGGCGCGATGTTTGGCCGGAGGGCGCGCCCTGTCCGGGGGTGGCGGCGTTGCCGGTGACGGATCACGCGAGCTACTGGGCCGCCAACAGCGCGGAGGACAATCGCCTGCTGACCGCACCGCACGAGGAGGGAATTGTCTTCAAGAGCGGCGGCACGACGGGAAATCCGAAGTTCTCGTTTTTCAGCAACGAGGATTGGCGGGAGTTTTGCGGGGTCTTTGGCCGCGGGATGCGGCATCTGGGACTGCAGCCGGGCGAGCGGGTGGCGAATCTGTTTTATGGCGGGCAGTTGTATGCGTCGCTGCTCTTTTTCGGGCGTTCGCTCGAAGAATCCGGCGTGGGCATTCATTATCCACTGGCGGGTTTTGTGCCGCCGGAGGAGCTGATCAACACCATGATTCAGTTTCAGATTCATACGCTGGCGGGAGCGCCGACAACCATTCTGCATTTTCTGCCCGAGCTGATTCGCGCGGGGCGCGACCGCATTGAGTTGCGGCGCGTGTTGTTCGCGGGTGAGAGCATGTACCCGGATCAGATCGCCGCGATTCAGGCGGTCTATCCCGATTGCCAAGTGCAGTCGGTGGGAATTGCCGGCGTGGATTTTGGCGAAATCGGCTGGTGCGATGAAAGCTGTGCGCCGGGCGAGCATTATGTCTTTGATGAAAGCGTGGTGCTGGAGATTCTGGATGAGGAAAATCGTCCGATTGAGGAGGCGGGGGTGCCGGGGGCGATTCATGTGACCAACTTCCGGCGGCGGCTCATGCCCATTGTGCGCTATGCGGTTGGCGACAAGGGCATGTGGTTGGAGCCGGTCGCGGGGAAACCGCGCCGTTTTCAACTGCTCGGGCGGACGGAAAAAGGCGCGCGGGTTGGCCCAATGACGCTCTATCTCGAAGACTTTCAGGCGATTCTTTCACGGCTGGCGGCGGAGACGGGGCATGTCGGCTTCCAACTGGTGATTGACCACATGGAACAGCGCGACCGTTGCGTCCTGCGGATTGCGGTGGCGCAGCCGGACGCGATGCCGGCGGCGCTGGCGGATACGATTCGCGAGGCGATATACGCGGAGCGCCACATGTTCCCGGACCTGGTGCGCGACAACCTGATTCATCCGCTCGACATCGAATGGGTGGAGCCGCACACGCTGTTGCGGAATCCGCGCACCGGGAAGCTGCGCCGCCTGGTGGACCGGAGGTTCGACGCATGAATCCGCCTTGCGCCTGGATCCATCTGCGGATTCCGCCATCGCTCGAACGGATGCGCATCGTCCAGGATGCCGCCTGCAACATCGCGGCGGAATGCGGGTTCCCGGCAGAGCGCCAACGGCAGATGGAACTCGCAATCGAAGAAGTCATCACCACCATCCTCCGGTACATCACGGACGAAGCCGACATGGCTGACGCGGTGTTGGACATCCGGATGAACGTGGATGCCCCGGTGTTCCGGGTGTCCATGGTGAATGAGGGGCTCCCCTTCGATCTGTCCGAAGTCCCGGAATACGATGCCGGGCAGCTTTCCCAGTTTGCATCAGGCGGCGACAGCGCGGCGACAAGCGGCAGCTCCCAGCAGGACCACTTCAGCAGCGGCCTCGCGTTGTTTTTATTGAAGAAAGCCACCGACCGCTGCCAGATTCAGTATCGCGGCAAGGAGGGCAACGAGTTTTGTCTCGAATGGTTTTTGCCGGGCGCGCACATTGCGGAGCAGGCTGGCGAAGAAGGAACAGAATTGGTCGGCGCGGCGCAAACGGAAGCCGCCGCCGCCCCCCCCGAACCCATCGAACAACTGCGCGTGCTGACGGAAGCGGATGCCATCGGGTTTTGCCGCCTGATGTACCGCAGCTATGGCTCCACCTACCCCAACGCGGATTTTTATTTTCCCGAGCGGGTGCGGGCGCATCAACAGTCGGGGCGCATCAAATCGTGGGGCGCGGTGACTCCCAGCGGGCGGGTGGTGGGGCATTTGGCGCTGATGAAGGATTCGCCGACCTCCCCCGCAGTGGAATGGGGCGCGGTGGTGGTGGACCCGCTATGGCGCAGTGAAGGGCTGATGAAAAAGCTGCTGGCGGCGGCCATCGAGTCCATGAGCGAGCGCGCCGAAAGCGTGCTGTATGCCCACGCCGTCACGAGCCATCCCTATACGCAGAAAACATGCAACCGGTTCGAGTTTGTGCCCACCGCGCTGCTGCTCGGCTTTATCGTGGACAACATCCGTTTTCGCGGAATCCAGGAAAACGCGGCCTATCGGGAAACCATCTTTGTCGCCTCGCGTCTTTTCCGAACGTTGCCGCAACAGCGCTTATACCCGCCGCCGTGGCACCGCGAAACGATCGCGCGGTTGCTGGCCGGATCAGGTTTGTCGCTGGATGATCTGACGGCAGCGGCAGGCGGCGAAGCGGCGGCGGAATTGCCCGCGCAATCCACCTTTGCGACCATGACCATCGCCTCCATCAACATCGCGATTCTGGATGTTCCGGCGGTGGGCGCCGATTTCGCGGCGGTATTGGGCTTCGAGCTGCGCCGGTTGTGTCGCGCGCGGGTGGACGTGATATATCTGACGCTGGACTTGGCGGACCCGAATGTCGAAGACGCGGTGAAAGCGGCGGAGGACCTGGGATTTTTCCTGGGCGGCTGGCTGCCGATGCAACCGTTTGCCTACGGGCTGGCGTTCCAGTATCTCAACACAACCAAAGTGGATTTTAATAACATCGCGACCGACGGCGATCAGGCGGGCTGGCTGAAGGGCGTCATCCGGCGCGAGCAGCAACGGATCGAACACGGCCTCTACGGCGGCCATGCTCCAGGCGCCTGCCCGGATTGACCCGTTTTCCACACTGTGGAAACTTTTTTTCCACGCTGTGGAAAACTTTATCGGTACTGGGCGCGCAGCACGCCGGCGACGCCTTCGTCGAGCTGTTCGCGTCGGCGAACGTGGTCGAAGGCCGCCAGCAGGTCCGGCACGCGCACGCGCTCGCGTTCGGCGCCAGCCACCTGCCGGACGATCTGTCCACCGTGCATCATGACAATGACGTCCGGCAGCTCGACCGCCTGCTGCATCGAGTGCGTCACCATGAGCGCCGTGAGCTTGTCCCGGCGGATGATCTGCCGCGTCAGCTCCGCGACCTGCGCCGCGCTCTTCGGGTCCAGCGCCGCCGTATGCTCGTCGAGCAGCAGCAGGCGCGGCTTGAGCCAGGTCGCCATGAGCAGCGTGAGCGCCTGCCGCTGACCGCCCGACAGCGTGCCGATGGGATTATCGAGTCGCGTCTCCAATCCCATTTTCAGTGTGCGCACCCGCTCGATCATCTCGTCGCGCACGCGTCGCGACAGCGCAATTCCCAGTCCGCGCGGCTGCCCGCGGCGCATGGCGATGGCGAGATTTTCAGCGACGGTCATCCCCGCCGCCGTGCCGGCGAACGGATTCTGGAAGACCCGCCCGATCAGCCGCGCCCGGCGGCTCTCGGACCAGCGCGTGATGTCACGGCCGTCAATTCGCACCTCCCCCGCATCCGGCGCAAACGTGCCGGCGATGGCATTGAGCAGCGTACTCTTGCCTGAGCCGTTGGTGCCGATGACCGCTACAAAGCAGCCCTCCGGAATATCGAGGCTCACGCCGCGCAGCGCGCGCACTTCGTTGGCGGTGCCGGCAAAAAAGGTTTTGCGGATGTCGCGGACTTCGATCATGGCGCGCCCCTCCCCTTCCGGTTGTCCGCCAATCGCCGCGCGCGTGCGCACCAGGCTTTTGCCTGTCCGGGCAGCACAAGGGCGGCAAACACGAATAGCGCGGTGACGAGCTTGAGGTCGTTGGGATTCAGTCCCCAGCGCAGCGCGATGGCAATCAGCAGCCGAAACAGAATTGTCCCCATCACGGCGCCGGCCAGCGCGAGGCCGGGTGTCACCCGGCTGACCAGCGCCTCGCCAATAATCACGCTGGCCAGCCCCCAGACAATCATGCCGATGCCCATCTGCACGTCGGCGAATCCCTGATACTGCGCCAGCAGCGCCCCCGCGAGGCCGACCAGCGCGTTGGCGCAACACAAGCCGAACACCTGCATGTGGCGGTTGTCCACGCCCTGTGCGCGGATCATCTGCGCGTTGTCGCCCGCCGCACGAAGCGCCGTGCCGAAATGCGTCACCAGAAACACCCGCAGCAACAAGCCGATGGCCGCCATGACGGCCAGTACCGTCAGCAGCATGGCGGCCTCGCTCACCGGCACGCGCCAGCCAAACAGCAGCAGGCTGTCGCCTCCCGCCCAGGCCGTCAGCAGCCGGTTGGCGGGGTCCGCGATGCTCTTCGTGCTGAGCAGCGACACGTTGCTGCGCCCCATCACCCGGAGGTTGACCGAGTAGAGCGCGGTCATGACCAGAATCCCCGAGAGCAGCTCTTGGATTTTGAATCGCGTATGCAGCATCCCCGTGGTGAACCCCGCCACGCCGCCCGCCGCCGCGCCCGCCAGCGTTGCCGCCCAGGGCGGTGCGCCGCGCACCAGCAGAACGGCGGCCACCGCCGCGCCCAGCGTGAGCGAGCCGTCCACCGTAATATCGGTGAACCGCAGCACGCGAAACGCCAGCCAGACGCCAATCGTCAGCAGCGACAAAATCAGCCCGATCGTGAAGGCTCCCATCACCAGCGTCATGCCCCGCCCTCCCCTTGCGTCCGCAACGGTGCGCACCAGGCGGCGCCGCGCACAAATTGGCTGCGGCCAAGGCCCGTCAGGGGACGGTCATCCTCGAGCAGATGCAGCAAGTCGAGCGGGTCGCGGGCCTCGAACAACGCCGGGATTTGCTCCTCCGCCTGAATGATGCCCGCCGGCAGCGGACGGAACGTAAAGGCCGCCGCATGCGCGTGAATGAGCAGCCCGGGCGCCGATGGCATCGCCGCCATATACGCCGGCAAGCGGCCTGCGTTGTCGCTCCTCGCCACCAACGCCACCACCAGCGCGCTTTGACCGGCGTGCAGCCGCTCGCCGCAAAAATGAATCCAGTCGCGGACATTTGGGAAATCGCCGGGCGGTTCGGCGCCGGAAATCGCAATCGGGCTTTGCGCCAGTCGCGCGCCCACCAGCCCGTCGCACTCCGCCAGCACCACCAGCACGGCGGCATCCGCGCCCGCCGCCTTCAATCCGGCGCTGGCCAGTCCGGCCAAGTCCATCCGCACGGATTCCTCTGCCGGATGAAAACGCAGCAGGTGGGAAAAACGCCCCTCGGCAACCAGCGCCTGCACCGCATGGAGTTCCGGCACCAGCCCGCCCCGCTGCGCGATATAGTCCGGCGGATGCAACTGCCCGTCCGCCGGTTGATGAACCAAGCAGCCCGCCACGGCCATGAACTCGCCCATGCGGCTGGCCGCCTGCGCGGCATCCTCGTCCGGTGCGCCAATTCCCAACGCCACCGTGCCGCGCGGCAGCGAGATGTGACGGATGCCCCCGGCGTCCACCGCGTCCCAGGGCCGCCAGCCCGCCGCGATGTTCAGCGTCATCCCCCCCGCTTCATCCAGCCGGTGCACCTCCAGCGCCATGCCGTCGCCCGCCCCCTCCGACGCGGCTTCGGCAGCCTCCACGGATGCCAGCAGTTCCTCTGTAGCCAGCAGCGACTCCAAGCCGGCGAGCTGCAGGGTCTTCGCGACAAACTCCGATGGACGCGCCACCAGAAAGCGCCCCTGTACGTCCGTCACATCGCGGCTCAACTGGATCAATACGCGGATGCCCGCCGAACTCAAAAACGATATGCCCGCCGCATCCAGCAGCAGGTGATGCCGCCCGCTCCGCAGCACCTCGCGCGCTCGCGCCACGACATGCTCCGACCACGTGGCGTCCAGCCGCCCCTCGAGGCGCAGCACCGCCCAGCCGCCCTGTTGTGCCAGCTCAATGTTCATCTGACGCCCCTGTCCACACCTTCGCGCCCGCACGCCACTCGTCCGGCAGCAACAGCCCGAAGTTTTCCAACGCCGACTCATTCACCACCAGCTCCCGCGACACCGTCTGCACAAACGGAATGCCGCCCGGACTCTCGCCGCGCAACACGCGCATGGCCAGCTCCGCCGTCTCCCGGCCTGAATCAACATAGTTGCGCCCCATCGCCAGCGTCGCGCCCTCGGACAGCGCCGAGGCATCAAAGCAGAAAAACGGCAGCCCCGCCTGCGTCGCCCGCTTCGCAATTTGCGAGAACCCCGGACGCGCCGCATTGTCCACAATCTGGCAAATCACCTGGATGTCCGACCGCAACAGCGTGGTCACCGATTCCGCCGTTGCCGCCGTCCCCTGAATCGGCACGGACACCAGCCGAAGCCCCTCCTGCTTCAGCGCCGCAATGAACATCTCGCGGTTGTATTCCGCGTTAACCTCCCCCGGACTGTAGAGCGTCCCCACCGCGCGCGCACCGGGCAGCATCTGCCGAATCAGCCGCGCCATGGCATCATAGGGCGCCAGCGTGTCCACGCCCGTCACATGGGGCAAATGCTCTGCCGTCGACGTACCCGCGCCCGCCTGCACACCCGACGCCACGCAGCCATACACAATCGGCAACGTGCCCGCCTGGCGCAGCGCCCCTTGCAGCGCGGGCGTTGAAATGGGAATCACCACGTCCGGCGCATCCGCCCGGCATGCCGCCATGATGCTGCTCAGCGTCGTCATGTCGCCTTGGGCGTTATAGGTTTTCAAACGGAAATCCCGCCCCGGCTGCCAGCCTGCCGCGGCCAAGCCCTCCTCCACCCCGCGCGCGGTATCCTCGGCAAAGGCGGCATCGTTGTAGCGGATGATGCGAATCTCATACGGACGCGACACCAACGGCGCCACCGGCAACGGCGACATCCCTTCTGCGCCCTTCGGCGGAATCACGCGGTGCATCCGCGTCGGTCCCATTGGCAGCGACGATACCGGCACGCCCGCGAGCACCTTTGCCACCAGCTCGCCGGACTGCACGCCCCACAGCTCGTAGTTGTCGCCAATGGCGCCCGTCGCCCCCTCCTCCATGTAATCCGCGTCGGTTGTGAAAATAGGCACGCCCGCCTGCGACGCCACCTTGGCGACAACCGCAAATCCGGAGTTGATGAGATTGTCCGTGGAGACGATCAACGCCCCGATATCCCGCTGCACCAGCGACTGCACGGCCGGACCCAAATCCGTCATGCTCGACACCGTCGCCTCGTGCAGCACCAGATTCCGTTGGGCGCACTCTTCGCGCAGTTGGGTCACCGACAGCACCGAATTCGCCTGCGACGCATCATAGGCAATCCCCACCGACTCCAGCCCCGGCACATGCCGCCGCGCCATGTCCAGCAAATCCCCCAGCGCTGGCTCGTCGTGCACGCCCGTCAGATTCGCCGGGACCGTTTCCTTTGTAAAAATCCCCAGTGCGATCGGGCTGCTGGCAATCGTGAACACGACGGGAATATCCTTGATGCGGTTGACGGCAGCCATCATGGCCGGCGTGGTCACCGTCACCAGCACATCCGGATGTCCATTCGCCGCCGCGTCCAACAGGGCCGGCAACTGGGCGATTTCCCCCTGCGCATTGAACTTGTGCAGCGTAAAATCCTCCCCCTCCACCAGCCCCGCCTCGAGCAGGCCGCGCCGCACGCCCGTCTCGCCCAACTCCAGCGACCGCGCATAAATCAGGTTCACCAGCGCCACCCGCGCCGGACGCCCCCGCAGCTCCCGCACATTCAAATAGCGATCCGCCTGCAACAGCGTCTCCAGCGGATATTCCATTCCCGCCCGCTTCGCCTCGGCAAAATCCAGTGCCGGCACATCCCCGGTCATCACCAGGCGCTCCGGTACGATCTTCTCCCTGCCGAACGTCGCTGCCGCCGACCTCGCCCCCTGCTCCCGACGCCCCAAGTCCGACACCAACAAAACCGCCGATGCCGTCGCAATCAGAACCAACCCCAGCCAAAGCTGCCGAATGGTATTCAACGACCACCCCCATGCGGCGGCAACAAGCGCGCGCTCTTGCCGCCCGATGCGGCGTTGCCCCGCGATTTTCCGCCGCCCTGTCTTGCTGTTTCCATGCCTCTTTATTGTGGCATTTCGCGCTCCGGCAGGGCAAGGGCAATCCTGTAAAAACCGGTTTCCAAATTCCTCTCAGAGGACCAAGGCGACATAGGGGACAAAGGCGACATAGAAGCCGCCCCATCGCCTATGTCCCCTTTGTCCCCTCAGTCCCCTGCCCCAATCCCCATCCATAATTGCTTTCTGACGCGGTTTGTCTACAATGGGAACCGAATGAGAACAGCGGCCAACAGTCTTTGCTGATCAAGGAAACCATAGGAGGATCCTGTGCAACTGACGCACGAAATACAAAACGGAATCGCCATCCTTGCGCTTGTCGGCCGCCTCGATACCCGGGGCGCCCCCGAGTTGGAATCCCACGGACGCGCTCTCTTCCGGGACGGCGCCCGCAAGCTCCTCGTGGACATGGCAGGCGTGGACTATATCAGCAGCGCCGGCCTGCGCGTCCTGCTCGTTCTGGCCAAGGAAGCTGACGGCTGCGCAGGCACTCTGTCCGTATGCTGTCTAACCCCCGCCGTACTCGAAGTCATGACCGTCTCCGGGTTTGACACCATTATTCCGCTGGCGGACGACCGCCAGTCTGCGCTCGATGCCCTGCAATCCCCGCCCGCCTGACCCACGGAGCCGCCGGGTGAAACCGCCTTCTTTCCAATCCAAGCCGGCGCCCCCCGGTCGCATTCTGTTTCTCCTACTAGCCATCGTTGTCTTTTTTGCATTCTCCGCTTCCGCGCAAAACGACAGCTCTCCAGCCGCCCCCCTCATCCCCGTCCGCATCGCCCTCCAGTGGCTGCCCCAAAGCCAGTTCGCCGGATTCTACATGGCCCGCGACCACGGCTTCTACCGCGATGCCGGCCTCGATGTCACGCTCATCCACACCGGCCCCGGCCCGTCCTCGCTGGACTTTCTTGCCCGCGGCGACGCCGATTTCGCCACCATGTTCCTCAGCGATGCCATTGTCGCCGCCGAACAGACCGAGCTGGTCAACATTGCGCAGTTGGCGCAACGTTCCTCGCTCATGCTGGTCGGCCTCAAGGAGCTGGGCATTCACCAGCCCGCCGATCTCGACGGCAAACCCATCAGCTACTGGCAAAGCGCCTTCTCCGCCGCCTTCGAGGCTTTCTTCCGCCAGCAGCACGTCCGCCCCGTCGCCATTCCCCAGCACTACTCGATCAACCTCTTCCTGTGCCGCGGGGTCGCCGCCTGCGCCGCCATGCATTACAACGAATACCACCGCATCTATCAGGCCGGCATTGATTACGACGACCTCACCGTCTTCCGCATGAGCGACTACGGTCTCGATTTCCCCGAAGACGGCCTCTACGCCCGCGCCGCCCTTGCCCGCCAGCAGCCCGATCTCTGCCGCGCCCTCCGCCAAGCCACGCTCGCCGGCTGGGCATACGCCCGCGCCCACCCCGACGAAGTCGTGGACACCGTCCTGCGCGAATCCCAACAGGCGGATGTCCCCGCCAACCGCCCCCACACCCGCTGGATGCTCACCCATCTGCTCGACTCCATCTTCCCCACCGATGCCGACCCCGCCGCCGCCGACCCCGCCGACCCCGCCCCGCCCGCCGGCATCCTCCAACCCAGGGACTACCAAGCCACCGCCCGCGCCCTGAAAAACGCCGACCTCATTTCCCGCATCCCGCCCTACGCCCAGTTTGCCCCCCTCGAAGGATACACCCCATGATCCGCTGCGGCACCATTCGCGCGCGTATCATGACCTGGGTGCTGACCGTTACCAGCCTCGCGCTCATCGCCGTCATCGTCTGGACCTACATCACCTCGCGCCAGCGCCTTGAAGCCGAAATGGAATCCAAAGCGCGCTTCCTCGCCGACGGCGCCGCCCGCCAAATTGACGCCCAGCTCGGCACCCTGCAGGGCATCGTCCACGGCCTCGCCCTCGCCCTCGAAACCCGCGACCTCGACCTCCCCTTCGCCGAAGCCCGCGCCCTGCAAGACGAATGCGTCGCCGCCAACCCCGGCATCTACGGCTGCTGCATTGCCCTCGAAGACGCCGCCGCCCCCTCCGGCTGGGACGACCACGCCCCCTGGGCCTACCGCGACGCCGACTCGCTCGCCTACGAAGGTCTCGGCGGCGCCAGCCGCGCCCACCTCCGCGAAGACTGGTACGCCCTCCCCAAACATCTCGGCAAACCCGTCTGGAGCGAGCCTTACTCCTGGAAAGGCGCCCTCATGGCGACCTACTCCGTCCCCCTCTACACCGGCCCCGCCACCAACCGCGTCTTCGCCGGCGTCGTCACCTGCGACGTCGCGCTCGACTGGCTCGAACAACTGATCGCCCAGCTCCCCCTCGGCAAAGGCGGCTACGGCATGCTCATCAGCCGCAACGGCACCTACATCTCCCACCCCGTCCGCCCCTTCGTCCTCAACGAAACCTTCTACAGCGTCGCCGAAGAACGTCAAGACCCCGAACTCCGCGCCACCGGCCAGCACATGGTCGCCACCGATTCCAACCTGCAAAACTTCCGCAGCATCGTCACCGGCGACCTCTCCTGGCTCGCCCACTCCTCCCTCCGCTCCGGCGACTGGATCATGGTCGCCATCATCTCCCACGACGAAATGAAAGCCTCCATCCTGCGCCTCGCCCGCCATCAAGCCGGCATCGGCATCGCCGGCCTCCTCCTCCTCACCCTCGCCACCGCCCTCATCTCGCGCTCCATCTCCCGCCCCGTCATCCGCCTCGCCAGCGCCGCCGAAACCCTCTCCGCCGGCGACCTCGACGCCCGCCTCCCCGCCCCCCGCGGCCAGGACGAAGTCGCCCACCTCACCCTCGCCTTCACCCGCATGCGCGACAGCCTCCGCCAGCACATCGCCGACCTCCGCACCACCACCGCCGCCCGCGAACGCATGCACAGCGAACTGCGCATCGGCCGCGACATCCAAATGGGCCTCATCCCCAAAACCTTCCCCCCCTTCCCCGACCGCACCGACCTCGACCTCCACGCCGCCCTCGAACCCGCCCGCGAAGTCGGCGGCGACTTCTACGACTTCTTCCTCCTCGACCCCCACCGCATCGTCCTCGCCATCGGCGACGTCTCCGGCAAAGGCGTCCCCGCCGCCCTCTTCATGGCCGTCACCCGCAGCTTCCTGCGCTCCGCCTTCCGCACCGAAACCGACCCCGCGGCCGCCCTCGCCCGCATCAACCACGACCTCATCGAAGGCAACGACTCCTGCATGTTCGTCACCCTCTTCTGCGCCATCCTCGACCTCGCCACCGGCGAACTCCGCTACGCCAACGCCGGCCACAACCCGCCCGCCATCCTCCGCCCCGACCGCCCCGACCGCCCCCTCGAATGGATCACCACCCCCCGCGGCCCCATCGCCGGCGTCGTCCCCGGCGCCCGCTACCCCCTCGGCACCTGCACCCTCCCCCCCGGCGCCACCCTCGTCCTCTACACCGACGGCGTCACCGAAGCCATGGACCCCCGCGGCAACCTCTACGGCGAAACCCGCCTCGCCACCCACCTCGCCCAGCAGCCCCCCGCCGCCACCTGCCGCGACAACACCGACGCCCTCCTCCGCAGCATCCACCAATTCGCCGACGGCGCCGAACAATCCGACGACATCACCCTCCTCCTCATCCGGCGCTCCACCCCCGCCCCCGAACTCCGCCTCACCCTCACCAACACCCCCGCCGACCAGCAGCGCGCCATGGACGAGCTCGACGCCTTCCTCGACGCCCATCCCCTCCCCCCCAAACAGCAATACGCCGCCCGCCTCGCCCTCGAAGAACTCCTCACCAACGTCGTCAAATACGCCCACACCGACACCGCCCCCCACCCCATCCACATCCACCTCCGCCACACCTCCCCCCCCGCCCTCACCATCACCGACGACGGCCAACCCTTCAACCCCCTCCAAGACGCCCCCCCGCCCCCCCTCGACGGTCCCGCCCAAGACCGCCCCATCGGCGGCCTCGGCCTCCACCTCCTCCAATCCCTCGGCATCACCCTCCACTACCGCCGCCAACACCCCCACAACATCCTCACCGCCACCCTCCCCCCCGCCTGATCCCGCCCCGTTTTCCACACCGTGGAAAATATTTTTCCACACCGTGGAAAACCCCCAATCCTCCCCCGGCACACCCCGTAGCAGTTCAACAGCAAACGGAACCGGCGAAACCGCCGGAACGGACAATTTTTCCCAAAATCGCCCACAAAACCCCAAAAAATCCGCCCACCCACCCAATTTTCCCGCATCAACGCCTACTTCGCGTTTCAGACTGAGCTATAGCCTCCCCCGGAAAAATCAGCAGGAATGAATTAGCGGAATTCGCACAGGGGAGGCCTGCCGCTCAGATGTCGTCCCCAACTGTCTTGAATTTCCTCTTGGAAATGGTCTGGTTTGCCGAAACCGGCAGTTGCCGTGCAGCTGTAATCTGCGCATCTCCATAAAGGGCATAGTCCATCAGGCCGTGCGCCACCGGTTCGCGAATCTGCAAGAGGTAGTGGTAGAAGAATGGCGACCCAAACACTCCCAACCGCAACTTCATTTCAGGAGACTCCGTAAAGTAGATTTCAGTGCGGAACACCTCTCGCATGACATCATCCCCGACATCCGGCACTGCACGGTCCGCGCTGCCCGCGCTTGGCAAGTGCGAGGAACGCCTCGGCTTGCGCGGCACATCAGGGGGTACAATTTCCTGGCCGGCCACAACCTGTCCGTTCAGAATAACCAAGCCCGGAATGTGCGCAGGATCCAGGGGTGCAAGCTCGCCTGCCTCGCTATTGGACATGTTGGCCCAGACATAACCGGAGGCATACGGCAATCCGGAATTATTTTGCAGCGTGAGGGTACCAGGCACCTCAAGCTCCAGAGGATTGTCTTGCTGCCCTACTTGGTTGGCATCGAACAGCACACTGGCCGCCGCAATGTTCAAAACTGGCATCAAACCGTCATTCGCGTCCCAAATCATGCCATGGGGAACGCGCAATTCCAGACGACCATTGGCCAAGATCGTATCCAGCATCAGGGGACCGCCGCGATTTTGGGTCAGATAAATATCATTACCGGCAATATGATCAATCTGGTTGACATTAAGACCGATGGGCATAGCTGCAGAGCCGACATCACCGCCGGCTTGAATGGAAATATGGCCAACATTCAGCATCGAACCATTGTCCATGACGGAGCCGCCGGCCGTAAATAATGCCGTGTCAGCGTCTGCTTCTCCCATCAAAATATCGTCATGAGCGCCTGCTTGAATGGTTTCAGCAAGCAGGCTGTTGAATCTCAAACTGCCCGTGCCGCCTGTACCGGCTGTCATGGTAATCTGATCTTGCGCTTGAACAACCCCGTCAACATCCAAGTCTCCGGCCGCCGTCAATGTCGCATCACCAACGGCTCTCACCGTCTCAATCGTCAGACCCGCATCCATCGAGATGATCTCAATGTTGCCGGCAAACGTCGTGGCTTGAGACACAGCAAGATCACTGCCGCCCGACTGTAGAATTACAATGTTGCCCGTGCCACGCACCGAGGCAGCCAATTCTTCTAAGGTGGTATTCAACGAGATCCCTGACATTGAATCGGCTGTCAGTCTGTTCGCCATCACCCGCCCTGATCCAACGATTTCGCCGGTTGTACCTGTCAACTCCACATCGCCCGCCCCGGCATTCACATCGGCCGCCAGATCCATTGTCGTGCCCTCAAGCGCAATGTCACCACCGCTACTCTTAACCGCGTCAGCAACTGTCAGCATCCCGCCCGCCGCCACATCGATGTCGCCCCCCTGGCTGTCGAGGCCCTTAACATCCAACGCGCCAGTGTTGCCCAGCGTGATGTTACCCACCGACGTCCCCGCCGCGCTCGCAACCGCCAGCGAACCCAGCGTTACTGCATCGGCAGAAGTAAACGTCAGTGCATTGCCCGTCAGCGTACCGGCCGTCTGGGCGATCGCGCCGGCCGTTGTCGTCAAATCCACATTGCCCGCCCCCGCGTTCACATCGGCTCCCAAGCCGATCGTCGAACCTTCTAGCGCAATATTCCCGCCAGCGCTCTCAACCACGCCCGCAACCGTCAGCGCACCGCCCGCCGTCAGATCCACATTACCGCCGTCGGTCGAAAGGTTGCCGTTCAGTTCAATCGCCTCTTGGGCGTTGAACTCAACATTGCCGTTGGCGGCAACGATAGTGCCATTAAAGAAAATATTGTTGTCTGCGTTCAACGATAAGTCATGGGTCGCAGTCCATGTTACATCGGCTCCGCTCTCCCACGTGATGTTCCCCAATTCGATATCTAACGAATCAGTGGTAATGGTTAGGCTGCCAGTATTCTCAAGAAAACTGGAGATATCACTTGAGTACAGCGTGTTTTCGGTTACCTGAGTGTTAATGATACCCCCGCCGACTCCCGCGACAATGTTTATGTCTGTTGGATCAATCAGCCAGGTTCCCCCTCGACCGGCACTTGCGCCGACATCCGGCATGGATCCAATCAGGAAACTTCTATGGCCGCTCGTCTCGACAAACCCGCCGTCACCCGACTCGCTGCCACCACGCGCCTCGAGGCGCGCCCCCGCCTCAATGACGGCCGTGTCATCACCTACAACAACAATTTGTCCACCTGCACCATGCAAGCCCGCATTGGCCGTGGTGATGCTGTCAGCTCCCAGCAACACTGCGTCTGAAGCCACAAGCTGAATATTGCCGCCGTCCCCCACCGATCCGTCCGCATGGATCGTCCCGTACTGACCGACTTGTGTGCCTTGGGCAATCACGGTGCCACCATGAATACCCGATGCCTCAATAACGCCCTGATTGGCCACGGTGCCCAGCGCCGACGACTCTAAAGTCAGATCTTGAGACATCTGGCCGAGTGCGGCAGAGAGTTCCACATGGGCATCAACCGGGGCCGTATCGTTGTTTGTCTCGGTGGCGCCGGACGAAGCTCCTTCCCCGGCTGACGCTTCCCCTCCAAAGGAGTCTCCCGATTCATCAACATTATCCGACAAACCAGAACCCACCTCGCCCATTTCACGAGGTTCCGCCACTTGGCCGTCAATCATCACACGGATCTCGCCTTTGCCGGCTCGATCAATTACTACTGCTGAACCTGCGGCCAACACCACTTCGTTCGCGAGAATTGATCCGCGGTTTTCCACGGTCCCACCAATGAGCCCAATAAATTGACCCTGAAGTGCGCCCTCATTGATCACGGGCCCGCCGCCGCCTGTAAAACGCATCCGGCCCGCCAGAAAATCACTGTCGCTCATGCTGAGCGCGGAGGCCACGAGGGCGCCGACATCCACCTGGGCCGAAGATGTAAAGAGCACTCCGTTTGGATTAACCCGGAACTCCGTGATTTGGTGTATAAGTTTGTTGTCAGCAGGGTGTTTCTGGGAGTGTTAAGCCAATGGCCTCAAGAGCGAGGCGGGCCGCCTTGGGGACGGGTTCGATCTGCCATTGTCCGG
>JAAZFE010000084.1 GCA_012511885.1 Lentisphaerota bacterium
GGGGGGGGGGGGGGGGGGGGGGGGGGGGGGGGGGGGGGGGGGGGCGCTGGGCGACATAGTGGCGCAGGCGGGTCCAGAGACGGCGCAGGTGGGTGCTCTCGAAGAGCTGGTCTATGTAGAGGAAGCCGGCGAAGGCGCCGGCGAGGTGGGCGGTGTGGGCGATGCCGGAGGCCTGGTCGCGGCCGGCGAGCATGAATTCGATGAGGGCGAGGCCGGCGACGAGTTGCCAGGCCATCATGGTGACGGGGAAGATGAAGAAGATGAGGAGGGTGAGGCGGCGGCGGGGATAGAGGGTGGCGAAGGCGGCGAGAACGCCGTAAACGGCGCCGGACGCGCCGACGCAGAGGGCGCGGGGGGCGGGGGAGAGCCAGATCCAGCCGAGGCCGCCGAGGATGCCGCTGATGAGATACATGGCGAGGAAATGCCGGGAACCCATGGCGCGCTCGGTTTCGGGGCCCAGGAAGTAGAGGGTGAACATGTTGAAGAGCAGGTGCATGAATCCGCCATGCAGGAACATATAGGTGAAGGGCTGCCAGATCATGCCGGAGAGCAGGCCGTCGCGCGAGAGGGCCAGGGCCACCCAGAGCGGCGGGCTGTTGAGCAGCCAAAGCACGAGGAAGACGGCGATGTTGGCCTTGATGAGGTTGCCGACTACGGGCGGCAGGTGGGAGAAGAATCCCGTCCGGCGCTGGAAGAAGGGGTTGTGCTGGTTCCAATGGGTCATTGGTGGTCTATCATACTGCACTTGCGGGGAAGCGCCACTTTAAATCCGGCGGCGGCTCCGTTGGCGGCGTGGGGAGATGGGTGCGGGTCGCTCTTTACAACGGGGCGGGGGATAGGCTAGTGTTCGGGCGTTGCAGATTAAACCGGAGAGGTCGAGCATGATGAAAAAGATGATGGCTTTGTTGATGGCGCTGGTGGTGTGCACGGGCGCGGCGTGGGGCGGGATGTTCAGTGAAGATCCCGGCGAGCTGGTGGTGGGCGGCCAACTGTGGTTCCCCGGAGAAGGGGATGACGATTTGTTTGACCTGGGGTATGGCGCGCAGGTGTCGTACCGCGAGTGGTTCCATTTCCCGTGGGGCGTGGGGCTGAATCTCGGCGTGGCGCAGTGGGATGTGGACAGCAGCTCGACGGCGTACAAGCATGAGCCCCTGACGGATTACAAGGGCGACGCGCTGCTGGTGTACGCGGGGCCGGCGCTGTATTTCAGCGTGGTGGATTGGGACAACTGGAGCCTGGTGGCGGAAACCGGCGTGCAGTTTGTTTACATTGATTCCGACGTGAGCTTTGTGCTGGATGGCAAGCGCTATTCGGTGGACATTGACGAGGCGATTCTCTGGCACATCGGTCTGGAGTATGAATATATGCTGGGCGAGAATGTCTATGTGCTGGTGGGCGGCGGCTATCAGATGGACATCATGGCGGCGGACACGAAATTTGCGGCCGGGAAGCTGCGCGACACCCATCTGCACGGTGGGTTTGCGCGCTTGGGGGTGAAGTTCTTGTTTTAGAGCATTTTCATCAATTCTGCAGCCGTTTTGTCTACTGCATTGGGCTTGGCCGTCGTCAGGCTGCATCGAAATAGCGATGCTATTGCTGCTTCGCCTTCCTTGGCCCAGCCCAATTCGCTACGACCTCCCGGCTACATTATTTCTTCAAATGCTCTAACCGGAGCCGCAGATTGGGCCGGGGACTCGAGCGATTGCGGCGGGGAACCGGCCGGGACAAAGCACGTTCCCGCGAGGGGACGTGCTTTTGCCGTTCCGGGGTAAAGGAGAAGAGGCGATGATTCGTTGCTACGCAGGAGCCGATGCCTGGACGGGGGGGCGGGTGGAACTGGATGAGGCGGAATCGAAGCATCTGGTGGGGGTGATGCGCGCGCGGGAGGGGACGCGGATCGAGCTGCTGGACGGGGCGGGGCGGGTGGCGGAGGCGGAGGTGGCGGTGGTGGACCGTCGCCGCGCGGTGGCGCGGATTCTGGCCGAGCGGGTCGCGTCGCCGTGGACGCCGCGGCGTATTCTGGGGGTGGCGCTGGTGCGCGAGCAGAAGATGGATTGGCTGATCCAGAAGGCGGTGGAGCTGGGGGCGCATGCCATCTGGCCGATGACGACGGCGCGGTCGGTGGTGAAGCTGCGGGGGCCGGACGCGGCGAAGAAGACGGCGCGCTGGCGGGCGATCGCACTGGGGGCCTGCAAGCAGAGCGGGAATCCCTGGCTGCCGGAGATCGCGGAGCCGCGCGGGCTGGCGGAGGCGGTGGCGGCCTTGGGCGGGGTCGGGGGGTGCTTTGGCGCGCTGCAGGAGGGGGCGACGCCAATGGCGGACTATTTCGCGCGGCTGCGGCAGGAGGGGCGCGACAGCGTGGGGATGCTGGTGGGGCCGGAGGGGGACTTTGGTCCGGGCGAGGTGGAGCTGCTGCTGGGGGCGGGGATGCAACCGGTGTCGCTGGGGCCGATCGTGCTGCGGGTGGAGACGGCGGCGACGGTGATGCTGGCGGGGGTGCAGTATGAGTGGAGCCGCTCTCCGACCGCGTGAGACAGGGAGAGGGGGGCGGAAAAGTGACGCGCCGGAGCGCCCTCGCCGGCGGGCTGCGGAGCCCACTTGTTTGTTGATTGGAGCGGTGGATCAGGTTAGACTCTTGATTTGAGTATGGAGAGGACTGCATAGCGATGAGCGCGTCCTGGTGCACCGGTGTATGCGTGAGGCGGAACCGTCTGGAATGGACGGTGTTGCGCTGGGCAAAAAATGCGTGGGATGTGCACTCGCACGGAGCGGCGGACTTGCCGGGGGCGCCGGGGGAGGAGGGGGTGGCGACGGCTTTGCGGGCGGAGGCCAGGGCGTTCCGGGGGCGTGTGTCCATGGCGCTGCCGGGGGAGACGGTTCTCTTGCGGGTGGGGCTGCTGCCCAGCACGGATCCCGACGAGCTGCGGGGGATGGTTGAACTGCAAATGGACAAGTATTCGCCGTTTCCGGTGGAGAGCATGTCGTTTGGAGCGGGGACGCTGGAGAGCACGGAGACGGCATCGCTGGTGACGATGGCGGCGGTGCGCAATGAGATTGTGGAGACGTGGGGGCGCTGTTTTCAGGAGGCGGGGGCGGCGCCGGACCTGGTGGACGTGGAGCTGCTGGGCTGGTGGTGGGTGCTGAAGGATGGCGGCAAGGTGCCAGCGCGGGGCACGCAGATTTTTCTGCGGCAGGACGGGCGGGACCTGGACATGATTTTGGCGCGCGACGGCGCGCCGCTGCTGTTCCGCAGTCTGCCGCAGAGGCCGGAGCCGGACGGAGAGGGCGCGATTGCGGCGTGGATGGGCGAGTGTATCGAGGAGACGGGGTTTTCGTTGACGTCGCTCGAGACGGAGTGGGGCGAGGTGCCCGCGCCGACGCTGCATGTTTTCCACGCGCTGGGCGAAGGAGTGGAATGGGCGGAGAGGTTCAAGTCGGCACTGAGTCTGGAGTCGGCGCGGATTCATTCGCTGGAGGAGGTGGCGCCGGTTTCGGAGGGCATCGCGCGGCGGGCGGCGGAGCCGACCGAGCCGCTGGCGCTGGATCTGGCGCCGGCGGAGTGGCGCGAGGGGGAGGTTGCCCGCGCGGCGCGGCGGCGGCTATGGCGTTCGGCGACGATTTTCCTGGTGGCCTGGCTGCTGGGGAGCGGGTTGTTTATCTCGCTGTTGAACGTGCGTCAGGGGCGGCTGGACCGCCTGCAGAACGAGGTCGAGGCGCTCGAGGGGCCGGCGCGGGAGATCCGGCGGCTGCGGGGGAAGGTGCTTGAGTTTTCGCTGTACGCGGACCGGACCTATTCGGCGCTGGAAAGCCTGCGGGTGTTGTCGGAGAATATGCCGGAGGGCATGGATTTGTCGTCGTTTGTCTATCGCAAGGGCAGCACGCTGACCCTGCGGGGCGAGTCGGACAGCTCCGAGCGGGTGTATGGATTCATCAAGACTCTGGAGGACGTGGGGTATTTTCCGGAGGTGAAGATCGAGAGCGTCAACGTGCGCCAGACGCCGCAGGGGCAGCGGTCGCAGTTCAATGTGACGATCCGTCTGCCGGGGACGGGGGAGGAGTCGTCATGAAGATCGCGCCGCGCGAGTTGAATTTGATCGGTCTGACGGTGGCGGTGGTGGCGCTGGCGCTGACGTATCTGGCGCTGGAGGACAAGTTCGCGGAGTGGGCGGAGTTCAATGAGCGGCGCGCGGAGCTGATGGAGCGGCGCGAGACGGCGCAGCAGCTCTTGGACAGCCGCGAGGCGGTCGAGGTCCGGCTGGCGGCGTTCCGCGACACGCTGCCGGTGTTTGCGGCGGGCAAGCAGACGGAGGCGGAGCTGCTGCTGACGCTGGAAAAGAGTTTGAACGGCTTGGTGCTGACGCGCAGCGAGGCCGAAGCGGAACGCGCGGCGGGCGACCTGTATGAGACGGCCATCACCAGCCACTGGGAGGGGGACCTCGAGGCGCTGGTGGGGTTTCTGGTGGCGCAGCAGGCGCAGGGCGCGGTGTCGGATATCCGCCAGTTGACGGTCCAGCCGGCCACCGGGCGCAACGAGCCGGTGGGCCGCCTGCGCGGGACTTTTACGATTGATTATGCCTATCGCCGGGAAGCCGGCGGGACGGTTCCCCCCCCCGATTTATCCGTTGCTGACAACGACGGGACAACCCCTACGGAGACGCCATGACGTTTGTTCGATACAACTTTTGGGTTCGCGGCCTGACCTGGGGTTTGGCGGGCATCTTTTTGATGGCATCGCTGCCGTTGCCGGCTGGCGCGCAGGAAACGGGCGCGCCGACGCCGCGGCAGGTTTCGTTTCCGCGGACTCCGCGGCAGCGGGCGGTGCCGCCGCCCGTGCGGGCCACGGCCAGCGCGGAGGAGGAGTCCGCGGAGCCGACGGGCGGCGAGGCGTCGGCCCGGAGGGCGCGGGGGGAGGCGGACAGCTATGAGGTGCGCAGCATCAAGTGGCAGGACGGCACACCGCTGGAAATGCTGCTGGAGAAGTATACCGAGATTACCGGGCGCCAGATGATCAAAGCGCCGGGGCTGAACGCGACGTTTCCGAAATTCGAGGGGGACAAACTGACCGCAGCGGAACAGTTGCAGGCGCTGGACAGCCATCTGGCGATGGCCAACCTGGCGCTGGTGCCGCTGGGGCAGCGGTTCTACCGCGTGGTGCAAATTGACAAGGCGCCGGCGGAGGGCATGTTTATTCAGAAGGTGCTGCCGGAGGGGGGGCACGCGGAGAGCGACGCGCTGGTGAGCCAGCTGGTGGGACTGAAATATCTCGAGATGGAGGACGCGGTGAATCTGGTTCAGCCAATGCTGCACGGCTATGGCAAGGTTCAGCGCTTTGACCGCATCAACAGCCTGCTGGTGACGGAGACGTCGTCGAACCTGCGGCGGATTTTCGAGATTTTGGAGCTGGTGGACCAGCCGACGGAAACGCGGGTCGAAACGCGGGTGTATGAGATCAAGCACGCGAAGGCCTCGGACATCGCCTCGAGACTGAACGAGCTGGTGAGCGACAGCGAGAAGAAGGATGAGGTTGCGCAGGTGGCCCAGCCGATGGCGCCGGTGATTCGCCGCCCGGCGGGGATGATCCGGGCGCGGCAGCCCCAGCCCGAGACACCCGCGGCGCCGGACAGCGCGGCGGCCCTGGAGGCGGCGATGGCCGAACGCGGGATCGTGCAGGGCAAGGTGAAGATTCTGACGGATGAGCGCACGAACATCATTATTGTGATTTCGCGGCCCTCGAACTTTACGTTTTTCGACAAGATCGTGGCGGTGCTGGACCGGCCGGTGGACCCGGAGGTGATTGTCAAGGTGCTGGCGCTGGAATATGCCGACGCCGAGGAGATTGCCGGGCTGCTGAACAACTTTATCGGCGCGGCGAAGTCGGAGTCCGAGACGGCCGGGCGGGCGGCGGCGGAAGGGGCCGCCGGGGAGCGCGGCGAGACGGATCGGCGCGCGCGGGCGCTGGAGGACTATGTTCGCCAGCGGGCGGCGGCGCAGGACCGTGTGCGCCAGGCGGTGGGCGAGGAGGCGGCCGGCAAGATCGGACAGCTTTCGCCCAACACCAAGATTCTGGCGGACAAGCGGACGAACACGCTGCTGCTGATGGGCACGAAGAGCGATATCGCGGCGCTGGACGAGGTCATCAAGAAGGTGGATATCATGCTGGCGCAGGTGCTGATCGAGGCGGTGATTCTCGAGGTGAACCTCAACAACAACACGGCCTATGGCGCGGGGTGGCTGCAGAAGTCCATGACGACCTACAGCCAGACGATGGCCGGGGGGGTGAGCGTGCGCAAGCCGATCGCGTCGTGGGGCGGGGCGTTCGGGCCGAACACGTTCAACCAGGTGGCGGGCGAGACGGTGACGCGGGCGTTCGGGGGCGGGTCGGGGCTGAACTACTTTTTCACGTTCAACGATCTGAACCTGGACATGGTGCTGGACATGGTGGCCTCGACGGGCGAGGGACGGGTGCTGGCCACGCCGGTGATTCTGACCACGGACAACACCGAGGCCAGCATTATCAGCGGCCAGCAGATTCCGATCCGCACGGGGGACACCTCGAGCGGCGGGACGTTTTATTCGGACTATGAGTACAAGGACGTGGCGGTGCAGCTGAAGGTCAAGCCGCGGATCAATCCGTCGCGCTACGTGACGCTGGAGATCACGCAATCGGCGGATACGCTGGGCGATCCGGTGGACGTGGGCACGGGCGGGCGGATGTACGCGATCAACAAGCGCGAGATGACCGCGTCGATTTCGGTGCCGAGCCGTTCGACCATCGTGCTGGGCGGGCTGGTGCAGACGGATTACTCGCTGTCGAGCGCCCGGGTGCCCATTTTGGGGAGCATTCCGCTGCTGGGCGCGTTTTTCCGCAACGAGGACAAGAGCCGCAAGCGCACGGAGCTGCTGGTGCTGATTACGCCGTATGTGCTGATGAGCCCGGACGAGGCACGGCTGGAAACGATGCGCCTGCACCAGGCGTCGAACGTGGCGGCGGAGGACTGGTACCGGGGCTGGTCCGACAGCTCGCTGGCGCCGTTCTCGGCGAACCAGTTGCAGGAGATGGAGAGGAAGCAGAAGAAGGAAGGCAAGCGGCGCGCGCGGGTGGTGGCGGAGTCGGAGGTCGAGCCGGTGGCGGTGATCGAGCCGGCGGAGCCGATGCCCAAGCCGACGCCGGAAGCCATGGACCCCGAGGAGTTCGGCCGGGAGGTCGAGCGCATGATGAGCCAGCAGGCGGTGGAAGACGCCGCCGAACCGCCGGCGTCCTCGAGTCTGCTGCCGATGCCCGCGGAGATGACCACGAGCGCGCCCTTCACGGTGGACCCGGCCGGCGCGATCGTGGAGGAGCCCGGAAACGAGGTTGAGAAGCCCGCGAAGTCCCCGCGCCGTTCGCGCAAGAATGCCGAGGAACCCAAGCCTTCGATGTATCCCGCCCAACCCCAACCCGAAACCCCCGGAGGTGTCCAATGAATCCGAACCCTATTCCGGATCCCGACCAAACTGACATCCGCGAGAATGATATCCTGTTTGACTGCCCTTATTGCGGCAAGAGCATGGCCATTGAGGAGGCCGGCGCCGGGCTGATGGTGCCCTGCGCCGCGTGCGGGAAGGAGGTGCAGGTGCCGATTCCGGATGCCAGCACGCCGGTCGCGCCCGTGGCGGCACCACGCGCGGGCCTGGCCGTCGGCGAATCGCCGGCAGAAACGGTCCGCCAGCTCGACGCCGCGCTGGCGATGGCCAACGAGCAGATTGACCGCCTGATCTCTGAGAAGGAAGCCTTGCAGGAACGGCGGGCGTATCTGGAGCAGATCCGCGGCGGTCAGATCGCGCGCCTCGAGCAGCTGGCCGGCGAGCTGGCCAGACTGCAGGAGTCGCTGGACCGGGCGCTGAGCCTGCTGGCGGACATCCGCGCGGAGAAGCCGGTCTGATCCATGACGGTTGCGGGGTTCAACCGTTTGGCGGCGCTGCTGCAGGCGACGGAGCTGTTTAGTCCGTCGCAGATCGAGGAATTGCAGCAGGAGCAGCGCGTGAACGACGGCGTGCTGACGGCGACCGTGGTGGCGCGCGACTACGCGCGCGAGGAGGTCTTTCTGCGGGCGCTGGCGGCGGCGATGCAGGCGCCTTTTGTGCGGGTGGGGGACGACCCGATCGCGGGGGAGGTGCTCGAGAAGATTCCGACCAAGGCGGTGTTCCAGTACAACGTGATTCCGCTGGGCATCGAGGAGAACTTGCTGCGGGTGGCCACGAGCGAGCCATTCCGGCCGGGGCTGGCCGACGCGCTGCGTCTGGCCTCGGGCATGCGGGTCAAGTTCGCGCTGGCGCCGGCGGGGGACATCGAGAAAGCGGCCAAGAAGCTCTACGGCGTCGGGGCAGACACGCTCGACCGCCTGTTGGCTGACAACCAGTTGGATCTCGACGAGGACCTCGGGCCGGCGGTGGGCGACTTGAGCAATCTGGATCAGGAAGCCAGCGTGGTGAAGTTCGTGAACCAGATCATCTGGGAGTGTCACCACGACCGCGGCACGGACATCCATATCGAACCGATGGAGAACGATCTGCGGATACGCTACCGCATTGACGGCGTGCTGCATCCGACGCCGCTGCCGCCGCAGATGAAGCGGTTCCAGTCGGCCATCATCAGCCGGATCAAGGTCATGGCGGGCATGGACATCGCCGAGAAGCGCCTGCCGCAGGACGGGCGCATCAGCCTGCGGGTGCGCGGCGAGGAAATTGATGTGCGCGTGTCCACCATGCCGACGGTCTATGGCGAGAGCGTCAGCCTGCGCCTGCTGATGCGTTCGAGCGGCATGTACGGCATGGACAAGCTCGGGTTGTTTCCGGATGATATGGAGATCCTGAACCGGCTGATCCGCCGTCCGCACGGCATTCTGCTGGTGACGGGGCCGACGGGGTCGGGCAAATCCACGAGCCTCTATGCCTGGCTGCACACGATCAATTCCGTGGACAAGCGCATTCTGACGGTGGAGGACCCGATCGAATATGAGATGGCGGGGATCAATCAGATCCAGATGCGGCCGGAGATCGGTTTGAGTTTCGCGGTGGGGCTGCGCCATATTCTGCGCCAGGATCCCGACGTGATCATGGTGGGGGAAATCCGCGACCAGGAAACGGCGGATATTGCCATCCGCGCGGCGCTGACGGGACACCTGGTGTTCAGCACGCTGCACACCAACGACTCGGCGGGCGGCATCACGAGGCTGGTGGACATGGGGATCGAGCCGTTTTTGGTGGCGAGTTCGGTCGAGGCGCTGGTGGCGCAGCGCTTGGTGCGGCGGCTGTGCCCGGCGTGCAAGCGGCCGTGGAACGTGGACGCGACATTTTTGGATCACATCGGTTTCCCGATGGAGATGCTGGCGGAGGGGACCATCTATGAACCGGCGGGGTGTGAGGAATGCCGGGGCACCGGCTATGCCGGGCGGACGGGCATCTATGAGATTCTGGTGCTGAGCGAGGATATCCGCCAGATGGTGGTGGACCGGCGGTCCGCGGCGGAAATCAAGATCAAGGCGCTCGAGGAGGGGATGCATACGCTGCGCATGGACGGCTGGCGCAAGGCGCTGGCCGGCATCACGACGCTCGAGGAGATCCTGCGGGTGACCTCGGAGGATGAAGCGTAGGGTGAAGCATCCGGGCCAGATGGCGCGCGCGGCGGACGCGCGGGAATAGGCGAACGGGAACATGGCACAGTTTCGCTACATTGCCAAGAGCCGCAGCGGGGAGCGCGTGGAGGGTGTGCTGGAAGCGCCAGACCGCCGCACGCTGCTGGCCAAGTTGTCGCGCCAGGGGCTGGTGCCGATCTCGGTGACGGAGGGGCGCGGCGGGGAACCCCAGCCTGAGAAGCCGAAGGGGCGCGCGCGGCGCAAGGCGGAGCGGCAGGCGGAGCCGACGCGGGAGCGTTCGGCCGGGCGCAAGAGCTGGTTCCGTTTCGAGCGCGGCTCCCGGTCGCGGCCGCGCATGAAGATGGGCGAGATTTTGCTGTTCACGAGCGAGCTGTCGGACCTGCTGGCTTCGGGCATGACCCTGGGGAGCGCGCTGCACGCCCTGGCCCAGCGGGCGACCGAACGGAGCTACGGCGCCATTGTGAGCAATCTGCGCGATGAGATTGTCTCGGGCGCGAGTTTGTCGGCGGCGCTGAACGGCTGGCCGGAAACCTTTCCGGCGCTCTATGTGAGCATGGTCCGGGCGGGCGAGGCCAGCGGTCAGTTGCCGGCGGTTTTGGAGCGTCTGGTGCGGCACTATGAGCGGGCTCAGGCCGCTCGCGAGAAGGTGAGCATGGCGCTGGTGTATCCGTTGATCGTGACGGTGGTCGGGGTGGGCGCGATGATCTTCATGATGATTTTTGTGGTGCCGCGCTTTTCGGCCATGTTCGAGGAGCTGGGCGGCACGCTGCCGCTGCCGACGCAGATCCTGATCGGGATAAGCAAGGGGTTGGTGCGCTATGGCTGGGCGTTGCTGATCGGACTGTTTTTCCTCGTGCTGGCGGTGCGGCGCGCGCTCAAGACTCCGGCGGGCATCGAGTGGAAGGATCGCTTTCTGCTGCGCCTGCCGGCAATGGGCAGGATTGTGCGGGCCAACGCGTTTGCCAACTTCGCCCATACGCTGGGCACGCTGCTGGCCAACGGAGTGCAGGTGCTGCAGGCGCTGTCCATTGTCGAGCATACGGTGGGGAACTCGATCATTGCCGGGGCCGTCCGGTCGGCGCGCGACCGGGTGACGGACGGCTCAACCATCTCGCGTCCGCTGGCGCAGGGGGGGGTGTTCCCGCGGCTGCTGACGGACATGCTCTCGGTGGGCGAGGAGGCGGGCGACATGGCCGGGGCGCTCGAGCACATCGGGCGGCGCTATGACAACGAGCTGGACCGGGCCGTCAAACTGTTCACGACGATTTTGGAGCCGGTCATGATGGTGCTGATCGCGGTGGGGGTGGGGTTCATGGCCATCAGCATGCTGATGGCGGTGTTTGAACTGACGAGCGGGCTGAATGCTTGAGACGGGGGAAGACCGGATGAGTGCGGCGGCCGAAGCCCGGTCGGAGCGGACATCGTCGCACGGGGGCGAGTGGCGGGATCTTGATCTCTGGTTCCGGGTCATCACGCTGGCGCTGCTGCCGGCGTTTGTTCTGTGCCCGGTTTTCAAGAGCAAGGTTTTTCTGATTTACGCGGTCCTGTTCGGGTTGCAGGTGTGGCGGTGCGGCTATGTGCGCAGCGGGCTCGAACCCTGGTTGCTGATCGGGGTTTTGGGGTTGGGGGCCAGCGCGCTGGACGTGCGCGACGCCGAGGTGCCCACCCGGGTGTTGCAGACGGCCCGGGTGCTGGTGCTGCCGCTGCTGATGTGCCAGTTCCGGCCGATCCCGCGTCTGGAGCGGGTGCTGGCCGCGGGCTTCACGCTGCTGGGGGTTTATGGCCTGGCTCGGTTCGCCTGGGCGCCGCTGGTGACGGGTTACGCGCAGGACCGGCCCTATTGCTATGCCGACTTTTTCATGCATTCGTCGGTGATTGCGGTGTCGGGGTTGCTGTTCTTCCTGGTGTTCTTTTTGTTTAGTGAGCGGCGGGGGGCGAGGCTGTTTTACGGGCTCAACATTTTGGTGTTTGCCGGGCTGGTGCTGCTGCACCAGGTGCGCGGATCCTATCTGGCGCTGCTGGTGGTGACGCCCCTGCTGACAGGGTTTGCCTGTCGGCGCAGGGCGCTGGCGGGGCTGGCGGCGCTGCTGCTGGCCGGGGTGGTGGTGGTGGGCGGGCTCCATGTCTGGCGGCCGGCCTGCACGAGGTCGGTGGTCGAGCGGGTGCAGTCCATGGCGGACCGGCAAGACGGCAGCAACCGGGGGCGGGTGGTGATTTGGAACCGCGCGCTCGAGGTGTTCCGCGAGCACCCGGTCAATGGCATCGGCTACCGCCGGTTCAACCGGGAGCACGTCAAGCTGAACAACCGTGAATTCGAGTGGTCGTTCTGGCACGCGCACGGGGAATATATCAGCATGCTGGCGGAGACGGGGGTGGTGGGCCTCGCGGGATGGATCGTGTTCAAGCTGGGGTTTCTGGGGGTGCTGTGGCGGTATCGCCGCGAGACGCTGGGGATGTTCCTGTTCTGGCTGTTCATCAGTTTCGAGCTGCACAATTTGGTCGAGACCTATCACTATGAACGGACGGCCTACATCTATATTTATCTGCTGCTGGGGCTGGGATTGAACCAATTGACGCCCAAGGCCCGGCTGGGGCGTTGGGCGGTGCAGACAGAGGGCGCGCATTGAGCCGGCCGCTCATCAGTGTGGTGGTGCCGTTTTATCAGGCGGAGGCCACGCTGGACGCGGCGCTGGAGAGCTTGGCGGCGTCGGCATTCGGCGATTTCGAGGTGCTGCTGGTGGACGATGCCAGCCGCGACGGGGGGAGCGAACTGGCGCGGGACCGGGAGCGGCGGGACGCCCGTTTCCGCTACGCGCGCAACGAAGAGAATCGCGGGGTGGCGCACGCGCGCAACCGGGCGCTGGAGATGGCGACGGGGGAATGGCTGGCGTTTGTGGACGCCGATGACCGGGTGTCGGCGGACTGGCTGGGCAATCTGCTCGAGGACGCCCGCGCCAGCGGCGCCGAGGTTGTCATTGGCCGCGCGCAGAAGGTTTGCGAGGGCGCGGTGGGGGACTACCGCATGGAGGGGCTGAAGCGGCGCGGGGCGCTGACCTTTGCGGACATTGTATTCAAGGACAACAGCGTGCTCTGGAACAAGCTGTACGCGCGCGAGCTGATCCGGCGGACGGGAGCGCGTTTTGACGAAGGGCTGCAGATCGGCGAGGACCTGCTCTTCAACTTTGTCGTGCTGCGTGAGGCGCGCGGGCTGTTTTATGGCGGAAAGGGGACGTATTTTCATTGCGTGGACAATCCGGCATCGGTGATGCGCGGGACCGGGGCGGCGGGGCGGGTCGAGCAATACGCGCGGCTGCTCGAGCGGCTCGAGACGGCGGCGGCCGAGGCTGGGCTGGGGCGGCATCCGGCGCTGCGCAAGGTGGCGCGGGATTTGCTGATGGACCATTACCGCTCGGGCACGCCTGCGCCGGATGAGGCGACCTGGCGGCGGATCATGCGCATTGACCGGAGTCTGTCCTGGCGCGTAAAGGCCAGTGTGTGGCGCAAGGTGTTGCGCCAGCGTTTGGCGGGTCGGGCGGAATAAAGAGGCGGCGGGGGGGGATGTCAGGTTTTGCGGGTGGCGCGGGGCTTGGCGGGCGCGCGCTTGGGGCGGGGACGAAAGGGGCCGAGCAGGGCTTGGTCGAAGTCATAGAGGTCGTTGAAGTCGTCAAGATGGTCTTCGTCGGTTTTGCCGATAAGCCCGGCGTCGAGCAGGGCAAAGACCATTTCGCCGAAGTCGCGGGTGGCATGGACACCCCAGCGGTTGAGGACGGTTTTGGCGAGCGGGCCGAAGGATTCCAGGGCGTGGCGGCGCAGGCCGTCGGCCAGCTCCGCGCCGCTGATGTGGCGGACGGTTTTTTCCTTTTCCTGGACTTCGGCCAGGGTTTTGATGAGGCCTTCGTGGAGGAAATAGTAGGCTTGGGGGGCGTAGCGGCGCTCGGTGGCGCAGATGCCCGCGATGGCTTTTTCGAGGGTGGAAAGATTCATGGGATCAGCCGTTGAGGACGGCGCGGATGCGTTCGGCGATGGCGGCGGCCTCGTCGGGGTTGTCGTAGGGGTTGGGGCTCCAGTTCCAGTGGTGGCCGTCGGTCTGGTAGCGCGGAATGACATGGAAATGCAGATGGGGCACCACCTGGCCGGCCACGGAGCCGTTGGACTGGTGGATGTTGACGCCCTCGGCGCCGAGGCCGTTCTGCTGGGCGCGCGCCACGCGGCGGACGACGCGGATCACCTTGGCGAGGATGTCGTCAGGGGTGTCGGCCAAGAGGGGCACATGCAGCTTGGGAATGACCAGGGTGTGGCCGTGGACGAGGGGCGCGATGTCCATGAAGGCGAGGACATCGTCGTCTTCATAGACTTTGACGGAGGGGATTTCGCCGGCGATGAGTTTGCAGAAGATGCAGTTGTTCATGGTTGGGTTGGCTCCATGGGTGGGGGTCTGTAGGTGGTGGGGCCGGCGTCGCGCCGATGGATTTCACGCGCGATGAGGCCGATGGCGAAGAGGATCAGCACGCCCAGGAGCAGGCGGCGCTCCGAGACGGTGAGGTCGAAGCAGGCCTTGAGGGGGTGGCCGAGGGCGCTGGCGATAGCTCTCCACTTCATGGTTGCAGTATAGCGCAGTCTCGTAGTTCCGCCACCCCATTCTTGGCGTCGGCGGGCGGGGCGTACCAGAGGAGCGACGGCGGAGCCGACGTACCCTGGCCGGCCTTATTTGGCTCATTCTATTTTGATTCTCTCAAGACCGTTGGTTTTGAACTCATCGGCGTAGGACTCCTCTGCTCGCCAAGAGAGCGCAATTCTGTCTTCTCCGGTCATCCTGGCCAATTCTTCTGCCGTATGCTTTCGGAATACATCGCGTTCTGCGAGCCTCGAGATAAGCTCATCCCAGAATGTCGCATCGTCATAGTCCTCGATGCAGCCTCGAATCGTATCAGCCTCCTCAAATGCCTGAGTGGGGCAGTACTCGTTAAGGTGTGCACTGTGCTCGACCAAGTCTTCACATCCAAACTCGCGCGCTAAGCTCAGTATCTTCTGTTCCAAGGCATGATAAGGATCCTTCTTGCTGCCGGGCTCATGTGCATGGAGCATCCAGTCGGCAAGGTACATCATCTCCAGAAGAAGCCGATATTCCCGCTTGGTGAAGTTGATTTTCATAGTCGATCTCCTAAACCCAACGACTGCCCTCACGGAACGCTGGCAGACGCGTTTGCGCGGCTGTCAGCGGTACCGTGCAGGGCTTGGTTAGGTGTCTTTTGTTTCATTTGTCTGCCGAGCAAAAAGAGAATGAGCACGAGAAGTATCTGGCCAAGGGGGAACTGTATGCGTCCAACCGCGGTTGCGGTGTGACCGGGTGCAGTGCCAAAATGCTTGAGATACAGATCCTCTGTTTCCTTCTGATACGCTTCGTATTTGTCGAGTTGCGCTTGTGAGATCTCGGCAGCGCTTCTCGACATGAAGAATCTGTCGACATGTCGTGCAAGAGTGTGTGAGTAGACGCCCAACGCAAAGTAGATGAGGAGCAGAACAAACACGGGTTTCCCGTGTTTGCGGAAATACGCGATGGTGACGAACAACCCCGTCAAGTAGGTAACAGGCCAGAGACCCTCAATCAGTTTGAATAGTGTCATCATTTCTCACACCCATGTCAGCGACGAGACTGAGGCGGCTTGCCGCTGATAGCCTTGCTCAACTCCTTCACTGTCCACGGATTTTGCCTTTGAGTCCAGCAAATTGGCGTTTGAGCATCGAAAATGGCGTATTTTTGGATTTTGGGGGCATTTTTGGGTGTTTTCGGGCTTTCCTTCTTGATTTACTCAATATATTGAGTAAGTTTACTCAGTGAAATGAGCAAAAATAAAAACAGGTTTATCCGTCCACAGGCGAATGAGTTGCTTGCGCGGTTGCGGGAGTCCCGCCAGTTTATTCAGGTGGTTGCCGGGCCAAGACAGGTTGGCAAGACGACCATGGTGCAGCAGGCGGTCGAACCGTTGTCAATTCCCGTTCGATATGCCAGTGCCGATGAGCCGACACTGCGCGGCCCCATGTGGATTGAACAGCAATGGGATGCTGCGAGGCTGTCGGCAACCTCTTCGCAAGGCGCTGTATTGATCTTGGACGAAATTCAAAAGGTGGGGAACTGGTCTGAAGCCGTCAAGCGACTGTGGGATGAAGATACGCGCAACCGGGTTCCCTTGCGTGTGGTTCTGCTTGGGTCGTCACCACTGCTGATCTTGAAGGGGCTGACGGAAAGCTTGAGCGGGCGTTTTGAACAAACTGTTTTGACGCATTGGTCGTACTCCGAAATGAAGCAAGCCTTTGGGTTTTCTCTGAACGAGTTCATTTTTTATGGGGGATATCCCGGAGCGGCGCCCTTGATCGGCAACCCGGAACGCTGGCGCAACTATTTGCTCAACAGCCTGATCGAAACCACAATCTCACGCGATATTCTGCTCATGACCCGAATTGACAAACCGGCCTTGCTGCGCCAGTTGTTTGAACTTGCCTGCCGCTACTCCGGGCAGGTCCTGTCATACAACAAGATGCTCGGACAACTTCATGACGCCGGGAATACGACAACGCTGGCTCACTATCTGAATCTGCTGGCGGCAGCGGGCATGGTGTGCGGTTTGCCAAAATTCACCGGAAATGTCATCCGCAGCCGCGGATCGAGCCCCAAGCTGCAAGTGCTCAACACGGGACTGATGAGCGCCCTGGATTCATCATCACTGTCGGAGACGCAAAAACAGCCGGAGCGCTGGGGCCGTCTAATCGAGTCCGTCGTGGGGACCCATCTTGCCAATAGTGCGCTCCGGGGCGAATGCGAACTGTATTACTGGCGTGAAGGCGCGGCGGAGGTTGACTTTGCCGCGCGGCGCAACGGAAAAACAACTGCCATCGAGGTGAAGAGCGGCCGTGCGCCAAAGTATCACAAGGGAACCGAAACCTTTGCCAAGCATTTCCAGCCGGACCGCGCCTTGCTGATCGGCGGCGATGGCATCGAGCTTGAAGAATTCCTAAGCAAACCCGCTACCCATTGGGTCGGATGAAGTAGTCAACGGCTCCAAACCAGTCTGTCCGGGATCTCCCCACCATGAATGACGACCACCTTCACGAATGAAAACACACCCATGCTTGTGCAAATGCTTGAGCAGCTCTTTACGTTTCACACAGGAACCAGCTCTTCCGAATAATCTGAGACAGCAGCACGCACGGCTTCTTCGCAGTTGAACTCAATTGCCTCTGCCAAAGTTATTCGAAGGCTTTCAAGAAGGGCTTCCCAGGTTTTCTCTTGGCAATTTACGCTAGACACCTCTTTGATCCATCCGAAATAAAAGGGTCACCAAAAGGGCACCCCGGAGGGATAATTGGCGTTTGAGCATCGAAAATTGGTGTTTTCCAGATTTTGGTGCCAATTTGGATCATTTTGGACGATTTTGGGGCGCAAAACCGGTGCTTTTTCGTGTTTTTTGCTGCAACGTCACCCCTCGGCGAGGGCGTCGAGGTTTTGGGGCCACTCCTGATTTGTTAAACGTCAGTGGACAGTGCACCTTGTGCGCCGTACGGTGTAACGCCTTGTCCAATTCATGACCGGTATATTTCTCTGCGGTGTCCGACTTTTACGATGCAAACGATCAGAACGGCATCTTGGATTTCGTATAGCAGGCGATACACGCCACAACGCAACCGGTATTTCTCCGCTCCGGATAGCTTGCGGCTTTTCGGGGGGCGGGGATCGTTGGCCAGGTCGGCTATGTCAGCCAATAAACGCCGGACATCCCGTTTGGGAATCGGCTCCAAGTCCTTCCGCACGGACTTGCGCAAGACAATCTCATATTTTGCCATTGCGCTTGAGTTCCTTCACAAAGTCCTCGAACTTGATCGTGGGTTCATTTTTTCGGGCGTCGAAAATCCCGAGGTCCTCTGCGTCCTCGGCCAGCTCGGTGCGCACAGCCTCGTTGACCAAATTCGACAGGGAACGGGATGTCTCAATGGACTTCAGGCGCAGGGCGCGATGCAGGGTCGGCTCCAGATAGATGGTCACTCGCTTGGTCAGGGCAGTCATTCTTTACCTCATGTCTGACCGCACATTAACATCATAACGTTGTGCTGTCAATATGTCGCACGAATTGAACATCAGCGACGTGGCCTGGGCGGCTTGCCGCTGATGGCTTCCATCCGCCGTTTGCGTCGATTATTTGTGTCTTCATTTATGCCAAGGCATGGGTTTGAACTTCCAATTCCAGCCGATTGCCAAGTTTGTCCTTTTCCTTTTCCAAGTCAAAATGCGTCTGCAGATTCAGCCAGAACTGGGGCGAGACACCAAAATACCGGCCGAGCCGCAGGGCGGTATCCGCAGTCACGCTGCGGGTGCCATGCACGATCTCATTGATTCGTCGTGGAGGGACACTGATGTCTCGCGACAGGCGATACTGAGAAATACCCAGGGGACTCAGGAATTCCTCCATGAGAATCTCGCCGGGGTGCACAGGGGGCATTTTGTTGGTTTTCATGTCTTTTCTCCTAACCTGAATAATTCATCAACATGGATAAAAACATCTTTACTTATTGCGGCACTGTATGATGCGGATATTTGAGCGAAAATTATTTTCCATCCATGTTGCCCCTTGGCGCGACGATTCCAACCCGCTTGTGGCGTTTTTCGGGGTTTGCAGTATGTCCATACAGCTGCGCCCCGCACGCCTCGCATCCGGGCCGGACTTGTCGCATGAATAATCCAGGTTAGCGATTTGGCTGCCGCCTTTTGCTGCCGATAAGGTTGCCAGGCCAGCCTCACGTCTTCGGTCTTGTATCCGGGACAGACTTGGCGGGGGGATGAGGCTGGTTAAGTGGCGGGGGTGTCGGGGGGCGGGTCGGGGGGAGCGCTGAGGCCGGGGGGTTCTTTTTCGGGGAAGAAGGCGAGGATAGCGTCGCGGACGTTTTTTTCGTTTTGATGGTGGGTGAGCACGGTGACGCGGTCGCCGCTGTGGAGGAGGGTGGGTCCGTTGGGGGTGATGAGGTGCGCGCCTCGGCTGATGAGGGTGATGACGGTTTCGGGGGGCAGTTTGAGTTCCTGGATGCGGGGTCGGCGGGTGGCGGTGGTTTCGGGGAGGTCAACTTCGACGAGGTCCATGTCGCTGGGGGCCATGGTGAAGAGTTCGAGGCTGTAGAGGGGGTCGGGGACGCCGCGGGGGGAGAGGAGTTTGAGGCGCCGGGCGACGGGTCCGAGGGTGGAGCCCTGGATGAGAACGGAGAGGATGACGGCGAAGAAGACGAGGTTGAAGATGACATCGCTGCCGGGCATGCCGGCGGCGGCGGGATAGGTGGCGAGCACGATGGGGACGGAGCCGCGCAGTCCGGCCCAGATCATGAAGAGGAGGTAGCGGGGTTTGATTTTCATGCCCACAGTGCCCAGCAAAACGGCGAGCGGGCGGGAGAAGAAGGTGAGGACGAGAAAGAGGATGAGTCCGTCGGCCCAGATTTGCGACAGGCCTTTGGGCGAGACGAGCAGGCCGAGGAGGAGGAACATGCAGATGTTGGCGATGCTGGAAAACGAGGAGAAGAAGTTGGCGATGCCGTGTTTGTGGACGAAGTAGCGGTTGCCCATGATGTAGCCGGCGATGAAGACGGCGAGCATGCCGCTGGCGCGGATGACTTCGGCGAGGCCGTAGGTGATGAGGACGACGCCGAAGAAGAGGACGTAGTAGTGGCTGCGCTCCTGGGGGCGGAGTATGTTGAAGAGATAGAGCGCGACGCGGGCCATGGCCCAGCCGACGACGGGGCCCATGATGAACATCCAGAGGAAGCGCAAGATGAGCGGAACATGGCTGGCTACCGCGCCCTGGGTGAAGGCCTGCACGGCCACGACGGTGAGCAGCACGGCCATGGGGTCGTTGGCGGCGCTTTCGATGATGAGGCTGCTGGAGAGGCGGCGGGGCAAAGCATAGCGGCGCAGGATGGAGAGTGTGGCGGCGGCGTCGGTCGAGGAAATGATGACGGCCAACAGGCAGGCTTTTTGGAAGTCCCACCCGAGAATTTTCCAGAGGAAGAGCAGGGTCAAGGCGGCGGTGAGGATGACGCCCCAGGTGGCGAGTCCGCCGGCGGCGAGGGCCACGCGGCGGAAGACCTTGCGGTCGATGCCGAAGCCGCCCTGGAAGAGGATGAAGACGAGGGCGAAATTGGCGAGATGGTTGGCCCAGATGACGTTGTCGAAGTGCCACCAGTTGAGGAGGTCGCGGCCGACGAGGATGCCGCCGCCCATGGCGATGAGGATGACGGGCACGCTCCAGCGGTCGAGCCAGATGGCGGCCAAAACGATGGAGATGAGGGCCAGCGGAGCGACAAGGTAGATTGTGTACAGCGTATTCATCGAGCAGGGGGCTCTTTCGTTGTCGGCAATCTAACCTGAATCATTCATCAACAGCGACAACAATATTTCAATGTGCTGCGAGGCAGTTTGATATGAATTATTTTTAATTTATCAATTGTTTTCATCCCTGTTGCCCGAAGGCGCGACGATTCCCGATTTGGGCGATAATCTCACATCGGCACGCGCGCGCCGGATTGGCTCGGGCGGGGGGCCTGGGCCAACGGGGGGCTGCTTTCGCGCCCGGCGCGGGGTCAGTTGGCGTACAGCGAGGGGGTGCGGTCTTCGATGAGGGTGGGCAGGCCCATTTCTTCGAGGAGGTCGAGGAAGGGGTCGGGGTCGAGTTGTTCGACGTTGACCATGGTATTGGGCAGCCAGATTTCCTGGGCCATGAGGACCGCGGCGGCGGCGGGGGGCACGCCGGCGGTATAGCTGATAGCCTGTGAGCCGACTTCCCGGTAGCAGGCGGCATGATCGCTGATGTTGTAGATGAAGAGCTCTTTGCTCTCGCCGTCCTGCTCGCCTTTGACGAGGCAGCCGATGCAGGTTTTGCCTTTGTAGTGGGGGGCGAGGGACATGGGGTCGGGGAGGACGGCTTTGAGAACTTTGAGGGGGACCACTTCGAGTCCTTCGGCGGTGCGCACGGGTTTTTCGGAGAGCATGCCGACGTTGTTGAGGACGTTGAAGACCTTGATGTAGTGGTCGGAGAAGCCCATCCAGAAGCGGATGGTATCGACGTCCATAAAGCGGGCGAGCGAGTGGATTTCGTCGTGTCCGGTGAGGTGGACGGGCTGGGGGCCGACTTCGGGGAAGTCGAAGACCCATTTTTCGTCATGGACGGGGCTGCAGACCCATTCGCGATTGATCCAGGACCAGACGATGGTGAATTCGCGGAAGTTGATTTCGGGGTCGAAGTTGGTGGCGAAATACATGCCGTGATTGCCGGCGTTGACATCGAGGATGTCGATGGTTTCGATGCGGTCGAAGTGGTGTTTGGCGGCGAGGGCGCAGTAGGCGTTGACGACGCCGGGGTCGAAGCCGGCGCCGAGGATGGCGGTGACGCCGCGTTCCTGGCAGCGTTCGGCGCGTTTCCATTCGTGGTTGGCGTACCAGGGCGGGTCCTCGCAGATGAGGTCGTCTTCTTCGTGGACGGCGGTGTCGAGGTAGGCGGCGCCGGTTTGCAGGCAGGCCTCGAGGACCATCATGTTCACGAAGGGCTGCGCGAGGTTGAGGACGATGCCAGAGTTGGTGTCCTCGATGAGGCGGACGACGGCCTCGGTGTCGGTGGCGTCAATCTGCCGGGAGGTCAGTTGGCGCGTGGGTTCTTTGAGGTGCCCCTGGCGATGGATGCTGGCGATGATTTTGTCGCATTTGGCCTGAGTGCGCGAAGCGATGCAGATATCGCCAAGGATGTCATTGTATTGGGCACATTTGTGAGCGGTGACGTGGGCCACGCCTCCGGCGCCGAGGATCAATACATTTTGGGGCTTCATGGCAGGTCCTCCTTTCAGGGTCTAAGACAAGCTGCGCTTATAGTCGGTGTAGTTGAATGTTTGAACGACCTCCAGGGTGTGGTCCCGCCGGCGAATGACAATGGCCGGCATGGGTAGTCCGTTGAACCAATTTTTCTTGACGATGGTATAGCCCGCCGCGTCGGCAAAGGCAAGCAAGTCGCCGGGCTTGAGGGGTTGGGGGAAGTGGAACTCGCCGAAGATGTCGCCGGCCAGGCAGGTGCGTCCGGCGATTTGATAGGGATGCTTGCCGGGTGGCTGGTGGCTGGCGAGGGTGGCGGGCAGGCGATAGATGAGCAGGTCGAGCATGTGGGGTTCGACGCCGGCATCGACGATGGCAATGTCGGTTGGGTTGCGGGTGACATCCAGAACGCGGGTGTAGAGGAATCCGCAGCCGGCGACGACAGCTTCGCCGGGTTCGAGATAGACCTGAACCTGGTGGCGCGCGGCAAATTGGGCGAGGCGTTGGCAGAACTTGTCGAGGGGGTAGTCGGGATCGGTGAAGAGGATGCCGCCGCCCAGGCTGACCCATTCGACGCTGGCCAGCAGGGGGGCGAAGTGCTCGTCGATGTGATCGAGAATACGCGCGAAGGCGGGGAAACTGTCGTTTTCGCACTGGCAATGGAACATGAGGCCGGAGAGGTGCTCGATGACGCTTTGGATGTCGGTCAGGTTGGCGGCGCCCAACCGGGATTGGGGGCGGCAGGGGTCGGCGAGATCGTAGGGGGCGTGGCTGATAGCGGGATTGATGCGCAGTCCCAGAGGAACGGTGCCAGTGTACTGGCGCAGGCGCTGGAGCTGGCTGACGGAGTTAAAGATGATTTTGTCGGCGAAGGCGCTGACCGCTTCGATTTCCTGTTGGGTGTAGGCGACGGAGTAGGCGTGGGTTTCGCCGCCGAATTCTTCGTGTCCGAGGCGGGCTTCGTAGAGGGAGCTGGAGGTGGTGCCGTCGAGGTAGCGGCTCATGAGGGGAAAGAGTTTCCAGGTGGCGAAGCATTTGAGCGCGAGGACGGATTTGGCGCCGGAGCGTTCGCGGACGGTTTGGATGATCTTGAGGTTGTGGAGGAGGCGGGTCTCGTCGAGCAGATAGAAGGGGGTGGGGGGCAGCTCGGGGCCATCGGTCAGGATGGCCACAGCGGGCAGCGTTTGTGGGGTCGCGGGCGCGGTGTCCCACAGGCGCGAGGGTTGGGTTCGCGGAGAGGACATGGGCCGGATGTAGCAATCCGGCGGTGCTTGTTCAAGTTTATTTTGCGTGGGTCAGGAGCGGAGCATGGTCAGAAGGGGCAGAAGAAGGACGAGGAGGATGATGAGGGCGATCCACCAGAGGTTGCGGTGCATGGCGCCGCGGGTGGGGAATTCGTAGCCGCAGATGGGGCAGCGGTTTTCGTTGGAGGGGACGTCGAGGCCGCAGCTGGGGCATTCGCGGAGGGGGAATGGGTGGTCGAGGTCTACGCGCATGGTGGGGGTGGTTTCTGGGAGCAAGATAGCGTATGAGTTGGGTGGCGGCAAGGGCGGCTGGTGGTGGAGGGTGGAGGGGGGGAAGAGGCGGCAAAGGATTTTGAAAAACGAGGCGGCAAAACCAAGCTGCGCCTTTTCCGCGCTGGCGCGTCGAGGGGGGGCGGGGGTTTTGGATGGACTGGATGGACTGGTTGGACGCGAAAAGGCTGGAAATGGGGCAAATCGGGCGGAAAATGGTTAAAACGGGTGTTTTGGGGGCATTTTGGGGCGGACTGCGCACGAAGTTCAGCCGAGTGGCGCACAACGGGCGACTGCCGGATTGGGTAGGGGGTGGAAAAAGTTTGGGGCTCTCTTGACGGGGCGGGGGGGGCGTTGGATGATAGGGGCATGGATGAGGTGCTGCATGTGAAGGGGCTGCGGGTGGGGGTGACGCGCAAGCGGATTCGCAATATGTACCTGCGGGTGGTGCCGCCGCATGGTGAGGTGATGATTCGGGCTCCGCTGCGGGTGTCGACGGATTCGATTCGTCGGTTTGTGGTGGCGAAGCTGCCGTGGATTCATAAGCACCAGGAGGTGGTGCGTCGGCAAGAATGGGAGCCGCCTCGACGTTATCATGAACGCGAGTTGCAGCGGGTGTGGGGGGAGCGTCTGCCGTTGCGGGTGGTGGAGCGCGAGGGCGCGCCGAAGGTGAAGGTAGCGGGGGGCGAGGTGGTGCTGTGGGTGCCGCCCGGCGCGGGGGTATCGCTGCGACGCACGGCGCTGGAGAACTGGTATGCGCAGCAGACGCTGGATGCGGCGATGGCGTTGATTCCCAAGTGGGAGCGGATTTTGGGGGTGCGGGTGGATCAGCTGTTTGCGCGGCGGATGAAGACGCTGTGGGGGAGCTGTCACCGGGGCAAGCGCGCGATTCGTTTGAATAGTGAGTTGGCGAAGCGGCCGCGGGAGTTACTGGAGTATATTCTGGTGCATGAGATGATGCATTTGCTGGAGGATTCGCATGGGCCGCGGTTTGCGGCGTTGCGGAGGAGGTATCAGCCGGAGTGGCGGGAGATGGATGCGGAGTTGAGGAGGGTGCCGATTGGTGTGTAGGGGTGGTCGGGTGGTGGTTGGTGGGGGTGGTTGTTGGTGGTGGGGAGTGGAGTGGATGGTGGTGGGCGGGGAGTGTGGCGGCAAAGGATTTTGAAAAACGAGGCGGCAAAACCAAGGTGCGCCTTTTCCGCGCTGACGCGTCGAGGACGACCCTCGCGTACTAACGTACTACGAGGGATCGCCCGCGACGCGCCATCATCGTAAAATTCGCGCCTTATTTTGCCGGGAAATCCCCTCGTTTTTGAAAAATCCTTTGCCGCATGGCCACGTCCTGCGGACGGCGGGCCAAGTGGTGGGGGGTGCGGGGCGTTGTGGGTGCCAGCGGGGTATTTTTGTTGTTTGGGAGGGGTACGGGCGCTGACGCGCCTTGGCGACGGCGGGACGGGATTGGTGGGGGGCAGGGGCGCTGACGCGACGTCGCTGCGCGACGTGCGCTTTGTGTTTGGTGGGGCGCTGACGCACCGTGGGTGGGGGGCGGGGCGTCAGTCGGCGACGGCCGAATTGGGTGGGGGAGGGGTCGGTGGACGATGGGCAGATTGGGGGTGGTCGGTTCTTGATGTGGGGCGGGGGCGGGGGTATGATGGGGCCTTTTGAGAGGATAGCGCGATGCAACGGATCATGCTGAAGTCGAAAATTCACCGGGCGACGGTGACGGGTCTCAAGCTGGATTATGAGGGGAGTATTGAGATTGATGAGGACTTGATGGAGGCGGCGGATTTGTTGCCGGGGGAGCAGGTGCATGTGCTGAATTTGCAGACAGGCGCGCGGTTTGTGACGTATGTGATTCGCGGCGCGCGGGGCTCGGGGGAGATGGCGTTGAATGGGCCGGCGGCGCGGCTGGCGCATTCGGGGGATACGATTATTGTGATTTCGTACGCGACGATGGATTCGGCGGCGGCGGCGAGTCACCGGCCGACGGTGGTGCGGGTGGATGGGCGCAACCGCGCGTTGTCGGCCGGGCCGGGATAGGGGCGGGGGTATGGGCTTGCTGATCCGCGGCGGGGTGGTGGTGACGGCGGAGGGCCGTCGGCGGGCGGATGTGTGGTGCGTTGGGGGGAAGATTGAGCGCGTGGAACCGGATTTGCCGATGCCGGAGGGGGCGGAGGTGATCGAGGCGGCCGGGCGGCTGGTGCTGCCGGGGCTTGTGGATCCGCATGTGCATGCTTATCTGCCGCTGGTGGGGGTGCAGGCGCAGTCGGATTATCCTCGTTGCACGCGGGCGGCGCTGCTGGGGGGCACGACGTGCATCATGGATTTCGCGGGGTCGGGGCTCGAGGCGGATGTGGACGCGGCGTGGGCGCTTTGGACGCAGCAGGCCGAGGGGCAGGCGGCCTGTGATTATTTGTGGCATATGACCATTACGCGCTTTGACGAGGTGACCCGGCGTCAGCTCGAGGCGCTGGTGGCGGCGGGGCGGGTGGGGTCGCTCAAAATTTATCTGGCCTATAAGCCGACGCTGGCGCTGGGCGACGAGGATTTGTTGGCGGTGCTCGAGTTTGCCGCCGCGCACGATCTGGTGGTGATGGCGCACTGCGAGAACGCGGAGCTGATTCCGGCGCGTCAGCGGCAGTTGCTGGCGGCGGGCAAAACGGGGCCGGAATGGCATGAGCCGAGTCGTCCGTCGGGGGTCGAGGCGGAAGGGATCTGCCGCTTTTTGACGTTTGCGGAGGCCACGGGCGCCAGAGCCTATGTGGTGCATGTGAGCAGCGCCGAGGGGCTGGAGATGGCCGAGCGGTTTCGCGGGCGGGTGCGCGAGCTGTATTTGGAGACGATGATCCACTATCTGCTGCTGGATAAATCATATGCTGAGCGCGCGGATTTTGAGGGCGCCAAGTGGGTGCTTTCGCCGCCGCTGCGTGGTCGGGCCGATCAGGACGCGTTGTGGTCGGCACTGGCCGAGGGGCGGGTGGATACGTTGGGGACGGATCACTGTCCTTTCAATTTTGAGGGGCAGAAAACCCTGGGGCGGGGCGATTTCAGCAAGATTCCCAACGGGATTGGCGGGGTGGAGGAGCGCGTGGCGCTGGCCTACACTGCCGGGGTGGTGGGCGGTCGGTTGAGTTTGGAGCGACTGGTGGCGGTGGCGGCCGAGAATCCAGCCAAAATCTTCGGTTTATGGGGCCGCAAGGGGCGGGTGGCACCGGGTTTTGATGCCGATGTGGTGGTGTGGAATCCGGAGGCGCGGGGCGTGATTTCCGCCCAAACGCATCATATTGGCACCGATTACAGCGCTTATGAGGGGGTCGAGACGCAGGGCGCTCCGGAGGTGGTGACGGTTCGGGGAGAAATTGTGGCGCGGAACGGGCAGTTGGTTGGTGCGCTGGATCGCGGGAAATTGTTGCACTTTTGACGAAAAATCGGGCGTAAAACGCAAAAAAATGGTCAAAATTGATGAAAAATCGCAAAAAATCATGAAAATTGCCGATTTTTCATTGTTTTTGGCGAATTTTGGGGGATGTTGTCAAAAAAGCGCGGTGGGGGAAAAACCCTGTCAAAACAGTGAATTTTGGTCATTCTTTGATAAAAAATGGTCAAAATGGGGCGGTCGGAAGGAAGTGGGCGGCGGCGGATTTTTGGGGTTTTTCGGGCAGTTTTTGCTGGGTTTTGACCGTTTTTGGGGCTATTTTGACAATTTTTGGGGTAAAAGTGGGTTGTTCGAGCGATTTTTGGGTCAGAAAGGAGTGTTTTCGAAGGTTTTTGGTCGGAAACGGGTATTTTTTGGTGATTTTGGGTTTTGGCGGGGTTTTTGGCGGTGGATTTGGGCGGGGGCGGGGTTTTTGGCGTTGACGGGGGGGGCGGGGGCGACGGGGATGGATTTTGCGCCGTGGCCGTTGGGCGGGGATTGGGGGCCGGTGGTGTCGCGGATGGAGGATGCCGATGGCGCGCTGCGCTTGCGGGCGGCGGGACCGTTTTATGAACGGGCGGAGGGGGCGGGGGGGCTCGAGCTGCTGGCACGTCCGCGTCCGCTCTGGGCCCGGGCGGCGGACCCGGTCAATGAGCGGACCGCCTGGGACGCGCTGTGGCCGTTGGCGGCGGGTAAAACTTTCCGGCAGGAGAAGTCGTGGCGGGTGGGGCCGATCTGGTTTTATGACCGCGATATGGATGACGCGGAGTCGCAGTATCGTTTTCAGGCGCTGCCGCTGTGGTTTCACGGACGCGACGCCAAAGGCGAGGGTTATGCGGCACTTTTTCCGCTGGGCGGGGAGATTCACGGTTTTCTGATGAAGGATCGCATCCGGTTTGCTCTGTGGCCGTTGTGGATGGAGAGCTGGAAGAAGGATATCTATACCCGGGATGTGCTCTGGCCGATTTGGTCGCGGACGACGACGGAGGACGGGCGGCTGGAGAAGTTCCGGGTGTTTCCGCTGTACGCGTGGTCCAAGCGGGAGGGGGCATTTGAGAAACGGTCGGTGCTGTGGCCGATCTGGACGCACGCGCGCTATGTGAACCCCAAGCTGGAGGGGCGCGCCTGGGTGCTGTTTCCGCTGTACGGGCGGATGGACCTGACCACGCAGCGCGGGTGGATGGTGGTGCCGCCGCTGTTTCAATTTGTCCGCGGCGAGAAGTTGTCGCGGACGTATTGTCCCTGGCCGTTTTATCAGCGCGAGACGGGGGCGCGCGAGAAGCTGTATGTGTGGCCGCTGTATGGGCGGCGGCAGGAGGGCGGGCTTGAACGGCGCTTCTGGCTCTGGCCGCTGGTGGTGCACGAGGAGAACCGCTGGGGCGCGCTTTATCGCAACCGCTGGAGCGTGGCGCCGTTTTATCTCCATGCCACCACGAGCATGAAGGTGGAGGCGGCGGGGGCGGGGGCGGGGGCCTCGCGGGGGGGTGTCGAGGGTGCCGCGGATGCCGCGCGGGAGGTTGGCGAGGGCGACGCGGAGGCTTTGCCGGGGGGGGGCGACCCGACGTATCAGGTGGTGGGTCATCGGCTCAAGCTGTGGCCGCTGGCTTCGCGGGTGTATAGCCTGCCGGAGGAAACGTATCGACTGCGGCTGCTGGATTTGTGGCCGACGGGGCATCCGCCGCCGGTCGAGCGCAGTTGGGCGCCGTTGTGGACTGTGCTGGATTACCGCGTGCGGGGCGAGTGCAGCGATCTCGAAGCGTTCTGGGGGCTGTATCGGCAGACGCGTCGCGAGGAGGGCGCGCGCAGTTTCGCGCTCTTTCCGCTGTGGGGCCACACGCGCACGGGCGGGGATGCCGAGCGGAGCTGGTCGGTGTTGAAAGGGTTGCTTGCCTACGACCGAACCGCTACAACTCGTCGGGTGCGCTTTCTGTGGCTGGGCCGGTTGCGGCTGGCCGAGCCGCCCGGCGTGGCAACGGAAGGCGCCGAGTTGCCATGATTACGCGAGAACCCCAGATATTTGACGAGCCGACCAACGTGTTCCAGACGGCGGGGCGGCGTCTGATTCTGGCCTGCCAGGGCACGGGGCGGGCGCTGATGATGTTGCTGGGGGCGGCGGTGCAAACGCCGTTTATGTTTTCGCGCAAGAACCGGCAGGACGTGAGCCAGCAGCTTTATCAGGTGGGCATCAAGAGCCTGGGGGTGGTCAGCGTGGTCGCGCTGTTTACGGGGATGATCTTGGCGTTGCAGGTGGGGCTGGAGCTGCGTCGCTATGGTCAGGAAACCAACATCGGGATGCTGGTGTGCATTTCGATGTTGCGCGAGATGGGGCCGTTCATGACGGGGCTGGTGATTGCGGCCAGTGTGGGCTCGGCCATTGCCGCGCAGATGGGCACCATGACCGTCGGCGAGGAAATCGCCGCGCTGGACGTGATGAGCATCAACCCGCTGCGCTATCTGATGATGCCGCGGCTGGTGGCGCTGGCGATCATGATGCCGCTGTTGACGGTGTACACGAACCTGCTGGGCATTTTGGGCGGGGCCATGGTGGGCGCGTCGCAGTTGGGCATTTCGTGGGAGGCCTATTTCGACAACGCGTTCCGCTACGCCGAAAACAAGGACCTCTATGTGGGGCTGTTCAAGGCGTTCCTGTTCGGGCTGATCATCGTCACGGTGGCCTGCTATCAGGGCTTCACGGCCTCCGAGGGGGCGGTGGGGGTGGGTCGGGCCACGCGGCGCACGGTGATCGTGTCGTTTCTGCTGATTCTGATTGTGGGCTATTTCGTAACGAGGTTGTTTTACCAATGATCCGCTTTGAGCAGGTCAGCAAGCGGTTTGGCGCCAAGGTGGTGCTGCGCGAGATTGACTATGAGATTCACCGCGGTGAGACCTTTGTGATCGTGGGCACTTCCGGCGTGGGCAAAAGCGTCAGCCTGCGCCACATGATCCGGCTGCTTACGCCGGATTCGGGCCGGGTGTGGGTGGGCGACGACTGCGTCAGCGAGGCCTCGGGCAAGCAGCTCGAACGGATTCTGGGGCGCTTTGGCGTGCTGTTCCAGGGCGCGGCGCTGTTGCAATGGCTGAATGTGGAGGACAACGTCTGCCTGCCGCTGCGCCAGACCATGAACCTGCCCGATGAGGAGGTCCGGGCGCGCGCAACAGAAAAGCTGGCGCTGGTGGGCTTGGAGGGGGTCGGCGACAAGATGCCCGCCGACATTTCCGGCGGCATGCGCAAGCGCGTGGGGCTGGCGCGGGCCATCGTGACTCAGCCGGAAATTATTCTCTATGATGAGCCGACTTCGGGGCTGGACCCGGTTATTTCGCGGCAGATTGACCTGTTGATTGACAGTTTGCGCAAGCAGTTGCAGGTGACCAGCGTGGTGGTGACTCACGATCTGTATAGCGCCCTGTCCATCGGTACGCGCGTGGCCATGCTGCACGATGGTCAGTTTGCGGTCTGTGCGTCGCCCGAGGAATTCGTTGCATCGGAGCATCCGGTCGTGCGAGACTTCCTGCAAGCGCAGGGCATTGCTCATTTGGATGATGTACGGAAGGCGTTTGGAAAATGAAGTTCAGAAAACAGCTCTTTATCGAGACCGCGGTGGGTCTCTTCAGTTTTGCGGTCATTGCTGCGCTGGTGATGCTGACCGTGGTGCTGAGTCAGGAGACGCTCTTTCGCAAGGAGCGCCCGGTGGAAATTGTGTTTGAGGACGCGATGGGCCTGCGCGTGGGCGATGCCGTCAACGTGCGCGGAGTCAACATTGGCAAGGTCAAGGACATCGTGCTCAAGCGCGACGGGGTTCACGTGATGGCACTGCTGAACAATCCGCTGTTTCTGCGTGACGATTACCGCATCGAGGTGCTCTCGACTTCGGTGCTGGGCGGGCGCTATCTCAGCATCCATGAAGGCACGCCCGGCAAGCGCCCGATGCGTCCGCAACCGCCGATTCTGCAGGGTCATGCCGCGCCCGACCTGATGGATACGGCCACCCGCACCATCGAGGATATCCGTCTCGCGCTCAACGATGGCATCTTGGAGGACCTCAAAGTGACGATGGCCCAAGTGCGCAAAATCGCCACCAACGTTGGCGAGGGCGTCGGCACCCTCGGCAAGCTGATCACCGATGAAGCCGTCTATGACGACGTGCAGGAGATTACCGCCAACTTGCGCGGCATCAGCGAAAAACTTGGTCGGGGCGAGGGCACGCTTGGCCAGCTGCTCATGGGCGACGATCAGGCCTTCCAGGATCTGGCCGCCACCCTTTCCGCCTTCCGCGAAGTGTCCGAAACCATCGCCCGCGGCGAGGGCACGCTCGGCAAGTTGATCACCGACGAGGACGTCTATGACGAGCTGCAGGGCCTGTTGCAGGAGGGGCGCGCGGCGCTCGATGATATCCGTGAAAACTCGCCCATTTTGACGTTCACGAGTGTGTTTTTTGGAGTGTTTTAATTGTTGTTGAATTGGCGTCAATTTGGATTGGAGCTGGAGGCGCGCCCGACTTGGCGCGGGTAGAGCAGAACGGAGGCAGGGCATGATGACCAGATGTGGATGGAAGCAACTTGCGGTGGTGTTGGTGGTGGCGTTGGCTATGACCACCCTGCCCATGCCGGTTCAAGCGGCCAGCGGCGACAGCTCGACTGGCGCGGCTGTCACCATCGGCCTGATGGTGGCGGTGGTCGCGGTGTACGGTTTGGTGGCGCTGCGCTCGGATGTCGAACGCTATACCCAGAACGAGCGCGAGGATGCCCTGGTTCGCGCCGCGCGCAAGGCCGAAGAATCGCCCATTGTGGTGCACGCAATCACCCGGCCCGTCGGCTTGGAGATCTCCGCCGACGGTGCGCCCGTGGATGTGGCCGGCGCGGCCATTGGATGGCGCATCACCTTTTGACCCTGCTTCCGCCTTGTTTGGCGGGGAGGGGGGACATAGGGGACATAGGGGACGCAGGGGACCAAGGGGACATGGGGGAGGCTCGCGGGAAGTATTTTCCTGAGTTCCGAGTTACCCGAAATTTGAGTCGTAACTCATTGGTAATCAATGCGAGAATTTCATTTGGGGGTGTCCCGCCCCAAAAAAACCGAATATTTTTCGATAGAAATTTCACTCAAAAACA
>JAAZFE010000085.1 GCA_012511885.1 Lentisphaerota bacterium
CCATGTTGACCCAAGGCACGACGATTCCAACCCGTCTGCTTTGTTCTGCGGGGTTCGCAGTATGTCCATACAGCTTCACCCCGCACGCCTCGCATCCGGGTCGGACTTGTCGCGTGAATTATCCAGGGTAAAGTTGCCCCATGTGGTTGGGTGGTTTGCGGTGCGGGGGGGGAAATCAGGGCAAAAAGGTGGAGCCAAAGATCGGACTCGAACCGATGACCGTCGCATTACGAATGCGATGCTCTGCCAACTGAGCTACTTTGGCCCGGAAAACGCACTCAATCTACTTGAGGGCATTGGGGAAGTCAAGCGAGTTGCCGGATCGAGTTGCCGGACCGCAGCCATGCCGTTGAAACTCGCGCCGGCACTGGAAAAGAACGCTGAGGCTGAAGATCAAGGGCCAATTCATATTGTTAGAATCGTGTTAGTATTTTCAGAATTCATTGACATGCAAGGGTGCAGTTTGCACAATATGTGTGTCGGATTGAGTGACGGCAAGTTAGGGATTTTTTGTGAAGCATGTCTGAAGACCGTTTCAAATCTTGCAGATATTGCGGGAACCGGATCCACCCGCGTACCCGTCAGTGCCCTTATTGCGGCGAGCAGATCGGGGTGGGCTGGTTTTCGGCGGCCTGCATGCTGTTGGTGGCCCTGGTGGTGTTGGGGCTGTTGATTTATGCCATTTGCCGGCGCACGCCGATTCCCAAACCCAAGCAACGGATCGGTGAGTCCGCTCTGGTGATTTCGGCCAAATGGTAGGGGTGCCGCCTGAATCGGCGGTGTATTATTTGAGCGGGGAGTGTTTTCGGTGGGGGGGGCGGTGTCACGTGTTGGGAAAACTCTCCTTGGAGCGGTAGGGGGCTTTTGCTAGCTTGACAGAGATGAGTAAGCTGTTGCGGACAGAGAATCGGAGCCCGGGGCGGGGGCGGCGATGGCAGCGGGGCCTGCTGACGCTGGCGCTGGCATTGCTGGCGGGGCTGAGCGGCGCCATGGCCCAAATGCAGCCGTCGTGGGTCCGCAAGGACGAGCCGGTTACCGGCGAGCGAGAGCCTGCGTTGCGTAAAATTGACTGGCAAAAGGATACGCTGGCCCGGGATCGGATCAATTATTACCGCTACCGGTTGCCGCAGGAATTGCGGCGACAAAACAATTTTGCCTGGGCGCGGGCGGATATTCCCGGCCTGCACAAAAAGGAATATTACGCGCACAGCCGAATTCAGAGCTTGGACTCGTTGTCCTCGCGAAATGCCAAGCGGATTTCAGGCATTTCGCCCAAGCCGGACCCGAAGGAAGCCCGCTTCAAGACGATCATGGTGGATTATCTGGGCAATATTGGCGGGCCCAACGCAATTCCGCGCTGGTTTGATACCGAATACAAGATCATGGAGGATATCGCCTCGCGCCTGCCGGACACCTCGGTTGAGGGGCACATCCAGTTGTTTACCAACTTGGAGCCCTGCCGGAGTTGCTGGGGGGTGATGAAGCAATTCATGGCGGTCTATACCAATATCGAGATCGAGGTGCTCTTCAGTTGGCCGTGACGGGGCGGGGGGGGGGGATTGGAAGCGGCCGGAAAGAGTTGGCGGCTGAATGGGCAATGTCCCTTGCTTTTGGCGGTATGCGCCAGTATGATCCGGCCTGTTTTTGTGGAGGAATTTGAGAATGAGCAAGGCACGCAAGAAAAAGTTGGACGCGGTGGTGAAGGATCTTTCGCTGGCCGCCTTCGGGCGCAAGGAGATCGAACTGGCCGAGCACGAAATGCCGGGCTTGATGGCGATTCGTGCGGAGTATCTCGAAAGCAAGCCGCTGCGCGGGGCGCGGATTGCCGGTTCGATCCATATGACGATTCAGACGGCTGTGTTGATTGAGACCCTGCAGGCACTGGGCGCGCGGGTGCGCTGGGCCAGCTGCAACATCTTTTCGACGCAGGATCACGCGGCAGCCGCTTTGGCGATCAAGGGCACGCCCATCTTCGCGGTCAAGGGTGAAACCCTCGAAGAATACTGGGAATATACCGATCGCATTCTGGACTGGGGGGGGGAGTCGCCCAACATGATTCTGGACGACGGAGGGGATGCCACCCTGTTTGTGCATTTGGCGGTCAAGGCGGTGCGCGAGGGGCTCCAGGTACTGGACGGTCCCTATGAGAGCGAGGAGGAGGAAATCCTCAAGGCGCAGGTTCGCAAGGCGGTCAAGAAGAACCCCGGTCGCTTCGAGAAGATGGCCCGGACCATTCGCGGAGTGACCGAGGAAACGACGACCGGCGTGAACCGGCTCTATCAGATGGCCTCGCGCGGCGAGCTGCTGTTCCCGGCGTTCAACGTGAACGACTCGGTGACCAAGTCGAAATTTGACAACATCTACGGTTGCCGCCACTCGCTGGTGGACGGCATCATGCGGGCTACTGATGTGATGATTTCCGGCAAGGTGGCGGTGGTGGCCGGCTATGGCGACGTGGGCAAGGGGTCGGCCCAGTCGCTGCGCGGGCAGTGCGCGCGGGTGATTGTGACCGAAATTGACCCGATCTGCGCGTTGCAGGCGGCCATGGACGGCTATGAAGTGATGACCATGGATGAGGCCTGCACGGAGGGCGACATTTTCGTGACCACGACCGGGTGCTGCGACGTGATTACGGCCCGGCACATGGCCAAGATGAAGAACTTGGCCATTGTCTGCAACATCGGGCACTTTGACAGCGAGATCCAGACCACCCAGATGCGCAAGTATCGGTGGGAGGAGATCAAGCCGCAGGTGCACCGCATTTGGACGGGCAAAAACAAGTCCATCCTGATGCTGGCCGAGGGGCGGCTGGTGAACTTGGGTTGTGCCACGGGGCATCCAAGCTTTGTGATGAGCAACAGCTTTGCCAACCAGACATTGGCGCAAATCGAGCTGTTCACCAACCCGGGCAAGTATCCGCCGGGGGTGTACACTCTGCCGAAGATTCTGGATGAGAAGGTGGCGCGTCTGCACCTGGAGCATCTGGGTGTCAAGCTCGACCGCCTCAATCGCAAGCAGGCGGCTTATTTGGGTGTGTCGGCGGATGGCCCTTACAAGCCCGAGCATTACCGCTACTAAAAGGGCCGGGCCCGCGAATCCAGCGGGGCGTCATTCATGAAAATTGCCCTGCAAGGACTGTTGCCGGAGGAACTGGCGGCGCTATGCCGTGAAACGGGGCAGCCGGCCTTCCGTGCGAAACAGTTGTGGCATTGGCTTCAGGTTCAGGGTGTTTCTGATTGGGGTCAGATGGGCAATCTGCCCGGCGCTTGGAAGCAGCGGCTGGCGGCCACCCACACGCCCGCGGCAGCCGTTTTGGCGGCGGACTCCCGGGATGCCGGCGGCACGCGCAAATGGCTGGCGCGGCTGGATGATGGCGAGACGGTCGAGACGGTACTGATTCCCGCGCGGGACTGGACCACGGTCTGCCTTTCCACCCAGGTGGGTTGCAAGATGGGGTGCGTGTTTTGCGCTAGCGGACAATGCGGTTTCGCGCGCAATTTGTCCGCGGGCGAGATGGTGGCGCAGGTGCATCTGGTGGCGGCAGTAGCCGGCCGCCGCCCGGACAACGTGGTCTATATGGGCATGGGGGAGCCGTTCGACAATTACGCCGAGGTGCTCAAGTCCATTCGCCTGCTGAATCATCCCGACGGGCTGAAGATTGGCGCGCGGCGGATCACGATCAGCACCAGCGGCGTCATCCCAGGAATTGAGCGGCTGGCGGACGAGGGGTTGCAGGTGGAGTTGTCGGTGTCGCTGCACGCGCCCAACTCCAAGCTGCGCCGATCCCTGATGCCGATCGAGAACAAGTATCCCCTGGCGGACTTGCTGGCGGCCTGCCGGGAATATACGGTCAAAACCAAGCGGTTTGTGACGTTTGAGTACACGTTGATTGATGGAGTGAATGATTCGACCGGCCTAGCGGAGGAGCTGGCCGGACATTTGCGCAAGTTTTCCTGCCGGGTCAATTTGATTCCGCTGAGTCCGGTGGAAGAATACGCCGGCCGGGCGCCGAAGCGTGAGGCGATTGAGTCTTTCCAGCGCGTTCTGGCCGGCCGGGGGGTGTCGGTGACGCTGCGCGACTCGAAGGGCCAGGGGGTCAACGCGGCCTGCGGGCAGTTGCGGCGGCGGACGCTATCTTAGCCTGATCCTGGCGGCGGTCGAAGGCCGTTATGGGGCGGCGCCCGGCGGGGGCAGACGAGTCTTCAGGCGGTGCTGGATGAAGGCCTCGCGGTAGGCTGGATCCAGGCGGCGGCGGCTGGGGCCATCCAGTGTGGGGAGCTGGATGCGAGAGATGCCATCGTCGGTGTCGATGATGGCCACCCGATTGGTGCCGGCACCCGATACGCCAACGAAGACACCTTTTTTAACGATACCGTTGCGCAGGCGCAATTCGATTTGCTCGCGGGGCAGAAACATGGGTTCACGGGTATCGAGTTGGAAACGCAATTCCTGTTCGGCTTCGAATATCTTTTGGGCGTAAGCGGCGCGCTGGGCTTCGGCTTCCTGAGCGGCCAGCTCTTCGGGAGTGGGAGCGGGGGGGGCGGCCTCGGCGGGGGCCTCTTCCGGGGCGGGCGCTTCCGCAACGACCTCGTCGGCGGGTTTGGGCTTGGGGGCTTCAGCGGGGGGGGCCACCTCGGTCAGGGGCGGGGGGATGTGGTCGGGCTCCGGCCAGAAGACATAGGCCAGGAGAGCGCCGAGCACCAGGACGGCAATGCCGCCGCCGATCACGATGCCCTTATGGTCGGCGAACCAGTTGCCGCCGCCGATCTTTTTGCCGGTGGCCAAGTTGGTGCCGCAATGGATGCAGAGGACCGCGTCGCGCTCGATGGGCGCCTGGCAGTGGGGGCAGGGGATGGAGCCGGCCAGAGTGGGGGCGTCGCGCTGCAGGGTCAGCTTGGCGCGCGGGGCATCTTCCGCCGGAGGTGGGGACTCGGCGGGGGCTTCAAGCGCCTGGGTGGGTGTCTCCTTGCCGCAGAAGGGGCAAAGGGCCGTGGGTTCGCCGCTGGTGGTGTCGTAGTCGAATGTTTCTTGGCAAAACGCGCATTGGATGGGTGCAAACATGGCAAGTTCCTCCGAGCCGGGATATCACGTGGAGATTATGTGATTTCGCGGTTGATCTTGTCAATCAGCTCTTCCAGGGTGAGGCGCTCCTGTTGCATGGAGTCGCGGTCGCGCAGGGTAACGGTGCCGTCTTCGAGCGTTTGGAAGTCGATGGTGGCGCACCAGGGAGTGCCGGCTTCGTCCATGCGGCGGTAGCGGCGGCCGATGGCGCCGGACTCATCCCAGAAGCAGTTCCAGCGGCGTTGGAGCTGCATGAAGATTTCACGGGCCTTGGCGTAAAGCTCGGGCTTGTTTTTGACGAGGGGGAAGACGCCCAACTTGATGGGGGCGATGGCCGGGTGAAAGCGCATGACGGTGCGGGTGTCGGTCTTGCCCTTGTCGTCGGTCAGGGTTTCCTCGTCGTAGGCGTTGCAGAGGAGCGCCAGGGCAAGGCGGTCGGTGCCGGCGGAGGGCTCGACCACGTGGGGGAGATATTTGCCCTTGAAGAGGTTTCCCACGAACGCGCGGGCGTCGGTTTCGGACTTGTTTTCGGCGACCCATTGGGCGGCGACCTTGTCGGCGAAGGCTTCGCGTTCGGCCGGCTCGAGCTTGTCGGCGGCCTGTTTGAGGGCTTCGTCGAAGACCTCCATGGGCTTGCCGCTGTGGAGCTGATGCTGGGTGAGGTCGAAGTCGCCGCGGGCGGCGATGCCTTCGAGCTCCTGGATGCCGAAGGGAAAGGCGTATTCGATGTCCACGCAGGTGCGGGCATAGTGGGCGAGTTCGTCGCCGACCTGCCAATAGAGCGTGAGGCTGTCGGCGGGCAGGCCGATGGAGCGGTACCAGGCCAGGCGTTGCTCGACCCAGTAGCGGTGCCAGACTTCCCAGCCCCAGCTTTCCTGGGGCGGACTGGTTAGGTCGGGGTTGTCGGCCAGGGTGGTGACCCGCCCGCAAATCAGCTCGACGGCTTCATCCGGGCGGATGAAAAATTCGATTTCCATCTGCTCGAATTCGCGGGAGCGGAAGGTGTAGTTGCGCGGATTGATCTCGTTACGGAAACTTTTGCCCATTTGGGCTACGCCAAAGGGCACTTTTTGGCGCGAGGTGGCCAGAATGTTGTTGAATTGGACAAAGATGGCCTGGGCGGTTTCCGGGCGCAGCCAGGCTTGATTGGTGGCGTCCTCGACGGGGCCGACAAAGGTCTTGAACATCAGGTTGAAGCTGCGCGGTTCGGTGAGGTCCTTGGAACCGCAGGCGGGGCACTTGGCGCCCTCGGGGAGGGCCACGCCGGTTTCGGTTTTGATGAGTTCGAGGTTCTGCTCCTCGCAGAGCTGGTCGGCGCGGAAACGCTTGCGGCAGACTTTGCAGTCCACCATCGGGTCGGCAAAGCCGTCGGCATGCCCCGAGGCCTTCCAGATGGCCGGGTGCATGATGATGGTGGCATCCAGGCCCACCATGTCCTCGCGGCACTGGACGACATGTTTCCACCAGGCGGCCTTGACGTTGTTTTTGAGTTCGCAGCCGAGGGGGCCGTAGTCCCAGAAGCCGTTGATGCCGCCGTAGAGCTCGGAGGACTGAAAGATGAAGCCGCGCCGCTTGCACAGCGACGCCAAGGTCTCGATGGTCAGGTTCTTTTTCACAATGGGGTTGGAGGATGCGCTAAACTTGACGTTGCGTCAAGCAAGGGAGCGCGACAGCAAGGGGAGCGCGCGGAGCTTGCTTGCGGAGGCCGGGGAGCGGTATGATGGGGGCGCAGTAGCGGAGGATCGGCATGGAACAACATCAGAACGACGTGGCCTGGGTATCGCTGGCCGTGCTGGGGCGGTTTATGCGCGCGGTGTTCGAAGGGGTGGGGGTGCCGCCGGCGGACGCGGCCATTTGCGCGGAAGTCTTGCTGCGGGCGGACCAGCTTGGTTTCGACACCCACGGCATCTCCCGGTTGAAGCCGATTTATTACGACCGGATCCACAAGGGCATCCAATCGGCCCGCACGCGGGTGCGCAAGGTGTCGGACAAGGCGGGCACGGCGGTGCTGGATGGCGGCAACGGGATGGGCCATGTGGTGGCGCACAAGGCCATGAGTCTGGCCATCCGCAAGGCGCGCAAGCACGGCCTGGGCATGGTGGTGGCGCGCAACTCTACGCACTTTGGCATTGCCGGCTATTACGCGCTGATGGCGGCCGAGGCCGGCATGGTGGGCATTTGCGGCACCAACGCGCGGCCGTCCATCGCCCCCACCTTCGGCGTCGAAAACATGCTGGGGACCAATCCGCTGACGTTTGCCCTGCCCACCGACGAAAAGTTTCCTTTTCTGCTCGATTGCGCGACATCGCTGGTACAGCGCGGCCAGGTGGAGGTGTTCGCCAAGCTGAACCGGCCCATGCCGGAGGGCTGGGTGATTGGTCAGGATGGCGCGCCGGTGACCGATCCCCACCGGGCGTTGGCGGATTTGGTGGCGGGGACGGCGGCGCTTCTGCCGCTGGGCGGGGCCGGCGAGGATCTGTCCGGTCACAAGGGTTATGGCTATGCCGCCGTGGTGGAAATCTTATCGGTGGCTCTGCAGCAGGGGGTCTTTCTAAAGTCGTTGGCCGGAGCGACGGCCCCCGACGGCAGCATTCCGCTGGGTCACTTCTTCCTCGCGGTGGATATCGGGCATTTTACACCGCTCGAGTCGTTCAAGGCGTTGGCTGGCGGCATCCTGCGCCTTTTACGCGCCTCGCGCAAGGCTCCGGGCGCGGAACGGATCTATACCGCGGGGGAAAAGGAGTGGCTCACCTGGCAGCAGCGGCGGCGCGAAGGCGTACCCGTCAACCGCGAAACCCAGAAGGAAATGGTGGCCATGCGCGATGAACTTGGGCTGAACCGCTACCGGTTCGCTTTTGAACCGTAAATAGCCCAAAATTGGGCCAAAATCGACCAAAAATAGCGAAAAATAGGGCAAAACAGGCCATTTTTTGAGTTTTTGGGGCCGCTATTGCCAATTTGGCAACGCGCACCCCACCAAAACCATTTTTTATGCGGTTCCGCAGGCCGGGACAGGACACGGACGCCTCGGCGATGCGTCCTTACCCTTGGCACTGACGCGCCGTGGTGGGGGCGGGGGCACAACCGGCAGCTGCCGACAAACGGCGGGAAAAGGGGTCAAAAACAGCCAAAAACAGGCCAAACGAGCCCAAAATCGCCAAAAATGGGCTAAAAATGGCGAAAACGGGCTTGTTAGCCAGTAGCTATTGCAACACCAGGGTTTTGTTCTAGCGTTTCCTCGCCTTGGGTTGCTACTCGGGGTCAAAGTGGCAGGATTTGGGCTGTCTGGCAAGCCTAAGCGGTGGTTTTAGGC
>JAAZFE010000086.1 GCA_012511885.1 Lentisphaerota bacterium
ATTCATCAACATGGATGAAAACATCTTTACTTATTGTTGCACTGCATGATGCGGATATTTGGATAAAAAAAATTATTTTTCATCCCTGTTGCCCTTCGGCGCGACGATTCCAACCCGTCTGCGGCGTTATTCGGGGCTCGCAGTATGTCCATACCGCTTCGCCCCACCTGCCTTGCATCCGGGCCGGACTTGTCGCGTGAATGATCCAGGATAAGCGGATTTGCCCCCGGAAATGGCACGGGAATAGGTTTGATCCGCTTTTGCATGGGGAGTATTATAAAGCATTCAGGACAACCATCCGGAGGACCAGTTTATGAAACCGCTCATTTTTCTACTCGCAGTGCTGCCCCTATCGGCGCTGGCGGCGGGGCCGCAGATCACGATTTACAACGACGGATTTGCCACGGTGAAGGAGGAGCGCGTGCTCGAGCTGACCGAGGGGGTGGCCGAGGTGCGGGTGACGGACATGTCGCGGAGGCTTGAGCCGGATTCGGTGATGGTGCGCGAGCTGGGCGAGGAACCCTTCGGGCTGCAGATCCTCGAGCAGAGCTTTATCAACGACCCGCTCACTCAGGGTTTGCTGCTGCATCAGCTCGAGGGTCAGACGGTGCGCTTCGAGGAAAAGCGCCGCGACGGCACGATCAAGGAGCATCTGGGCAAGGTGATCCGCAGCGGCTACATTCCGGGGGGGGGCAGCGAGCAGCCGATCATCGAGACGGATGGCGCGGTGCGGTTTTCTTTGCCCGGCGAGCCGGTGTTCGAGGGGCTGGATCCGGCGGCGTTTTTGAAGCCGTCGCTGGTGTGGCGGCTGGCCTCGCAGCGGGTGGGGGTCTGCCCGGTTGAGGTGGCCTATGTCACCGAGGGCATGAGCTGGGAAGCGACCTACAATCTGGTCATGCCCGTCGAGGGGGGCGACACCTTTGACGTTTCCGGCTGGATTTCGCTGCGCAACGACACCGGCAAGGATTTTGCCGATACGGAGGTCAAGCTGATCGCGGGCGACGTGCAAAAGGTGCGGTCTCGTCACGAGCGGCCTGAGGGACTGATGCTGCGGGCCAGAATCGCAAGCATTCCCGACGCGATGCCTGAGGAGCGTTCTTTTGACGAATTCCACCTTTACACTCTACCGCGGCCGGTGCAGGTGCGGAACGGCGAACTCAAGCAGGTGGAGTTTCTGCGAGCCAGTGGCGTGCGGGGCACCCGCTATTATGTCTATAATCCGCTGGTTGGTTTCGGGTTCGCCCGACGGACCAACACCGACTCCGATTATGGTCAAACCGCCAGCAAGAAGGTTGGCGTGCGCATCGAGATTGACAACCGCGAGGACAACCAGCTCGGGGTGCCTCTGCCCAAGGGGCGCATGCGCCTTTACCGAACGGACTTGGATGATCGGCGTGAATTTATTGGCGAAAATGATCTCGACCACCTCCCCAAAAACGAGAAGCTCAAGCTCGAAATGGGCAGCGCCTTCGATTTGGTGGGCGAGCGCAAGCAGAAGGCGTTCAACGTGGACAGCACCGCCAAGCGCATGACCGAGACCATCGAGATCAAACTGCGCAACCGCAAGGAAAAGGAGGACGTGGAAATCCGGGTGATCGAGCCGCTCTATCGCGCGACCAACTGGAAGATCAGCGACGCCAGCGCCGAGTGGACGCCATACGACTCGCATACCATCGAGTTCCGCGTGCCGGTGCCGGCGGACAGCGAAGCGGCGCTGACTTATCAGGTGACCTATTCATGGTGAGGAAGGTGGTTTTCCACGGCGTGGAAAGAAAGTTTCCACAGTGTGGAAAATAATTTTCCATAGCGTGGAAAAATCCAGAAAAAGTTTTCCATAGCGTGGAAAAAATGGGAAAAAAGTTTCCATGGCGTGGAAAAAAGCGAGTAGAGCATGAAGGCGCATAGACAACTGACAAGTTTGCTGCTGGCGGTGCTGCTGTCGGCCGCGCCGGGTTTCGGCGCGCCGGTGATCCGGCATGAGCCGGCCAAGGTGGCCGAGAAGGGGCAGCCGCTGGGGGTGCGGGTGACCGTGCGCGACGCGGCGGCGCGGGTGGAATCGGTGTGGGTGCTGTACACGCCGTCGCGGGGCACCACGCCGTTCCGGCAGACGCTGACCAGCTCGGGCGCGGGAATCTGGTATGGATCAATCCCGGGGCACATGATCGGGCCGGGCAAGCAGCTACTGTATTACATTCAGGCGGAGAACGCGGACGGGGAGTCGGCGGAGACGGAGTGGCACACGGTGCGCGTCGAGGAGAGCGGCGTGGCGCCGGAGGCCATCCCCGCGGCCAGCGCGGTGGCCGAGCAGGCTCGCCGCCAAGCCCAGACGCCCGCTCCAGCACCCGCCCCCGCCCCGGCGGCCAGCACGCGCAGCAAGTATTTGATCCCCGGCGCAGTGATTGTCGGTGGAGCGGTGGCGGTGGGGGGGGCGCTGGCGATTTCGCACAGCAGCAGCAGCAGCGGGGGCGGCGGCCACGCGGCGGTGACGAATGCCAACTTCGGAGGCAACTACGCGTTTTGCTTTAGTCCGACCGCCACGGAAACGAACGTGGCGCAGGTGTGCGACAGCGGCCTGGTGAATGTCTATGTGCGCTCGGGCGTGGTCGAGGTGGTCGGGCTGTGGGCGGCGGAAATCTGGTCCACCCCGCTCAACGGACATGTGTTTTCCGTGGCGAAGACGGTGCCGGCGCGGGGGGATTTTCCGGAGTCCTATGTGATTTTGACGGGGGAGATTCGCGGGGAACGCTGCACGGTGATGGTGAGCGGTTATTCGCGGGACCCGGACGCGCCGGGCAACTATCAGGGGCAGCTGGATACAACCATGAGATAGGGAAGAGATGACGACGAGCTTTTTGAAATTGGCGGAACAGCGGCGCAGCGTGCGGGCCTACAAGCCGGAGGCGGTGCCGGAGGAGTTGTTGCAGCAGGTATTGGAGGCGGGCCGTTTGGCGCCGTCGGCGGTCAACAAGCAGCCGTGGCGTTTTGTGGTGGTGCGCGAGGAGATGAACCGGCGGGCGCTGGGCGCGGCCTACGCGCGCGAATGGTTCTGGAAGGCGCCGGTGATCATCGTGGTGTGCGTCCTGCCGGACGAGGCTTGGCGGCGGTCGTTCGACGGCCAGAACTACGCGCTGGTGGACGGGGCGCTGGCGATGGACCACATGCAGTTGGCGGCGGCCGAGCTGGGCCTGGGCACCTGCTGGATCGGCGCGTTTGATCCCGAGGCGGTGCGCACGATTCTGGGGCTGCCCGACGGCGTGAAGGTGGTGGGCATGACGCCGCTGGGCTATCCCGATGTCGAGCCGAATCCGCGTCCGCGTTCGCGCCGCCCGCTGGGCGAAACGGTGCTCAAGGAGCGCTGGTCCTAGGCGCGGGGCGCCGCGCCCAGGAGGGAGCAAGGCTATGGCGGAGTTCCAGCTCATCTCGTCTTTTCAGCCGACGGGTGATCAGCCCGAGGCGATCGAGGCGCTGGTCGAGGCGTTCCGCTCGGGCCGGCGGTACCGCACGCTCGAGGGGGTGACCGGCTCGGGCAAGACCTTCACCATGGCCAATGTGATTGAGCGGCTGGGCCGTCCCACGCTGGTGATCAGCCACAACAAGACGTTGGCCGCACAGCTCTACGCGGAGCTCAAGGAGTTTTTCCCGAACAACGCGGTCGAATATTTCGTGAGCTACTACGACTATTATCAGCCCGAGGCGTACATTCCGCAGACCGACACCTATATCGAGAAGGATGCCAGCATCAACGAGGAGATCGAGCGGCTGCGGCTGGCGGCCACCAACTCGCTGATCCACCGCGAGGATGTGATCATTGTGGCCTCGGTGTCGTGCATCTACGGCATCGGGTCGCCCGAGGATTACCGCGGGATGCTGGTGGCGCTGCGCAAGGGCGAGGAGCACTCCCGCGATGAGATCATGCGCAAGCTGGTGGATGTGCAGTATCACCGCAACGACATCGCCACCCTGCCCGGCACGTTCCGCGCGCGCGGCGACACGCTGGACGTGTTCCCGTCCTATACCAAGGACGGCATCCGCATCGAGTTTTTCGGCGACACCATCGAGGGGCTGCGGCGGATTGATCCGCTGACCGGCAAGACCCTTGAGACGCTCGACCATGCCACGGTGTCGCCCGCGCGGCACTTTGTGATGCCCGAGGAAAAGTTGGCGCCAGCCATTGTCCGCATCGAGAAGGAACTGGAGGAACGCGTGGCCGAGCTCGAGCGCGGCCAGAAGCTGCTCGAAGCCCAGCGCCTGCGCATGCGCACCACCTATGACCTCGAGATGCTGCGCGAGGTCGGCTATTGCAGCGGCATCGAAAACTATTCCGGGCCGCTCTCGGGGCGACCGCGCGGCTCGCGGCCGAGTACGCTGATGGACTTTTTCGGCGAGGGCTTTTTGACGATCATTGACGAGTCGCATGTGACGCTGCCGCAGATCCGGGGCATGTTCAACGGCGACCAGGCGCGCAAGCACACGCTGGTGGAGAACGGTTTCCGGCTGCCGTCGGCGCTGGACAATCGTCCGCTGAGCTATGACGAGTTCATCCAATTGGCCGGGCAGGTGCTGTTCACCTCGGCCACGCCGGGGCCGCTGGAACTCGAGCTGGGCGGCAAGCCGGTGCGGCAGATCATCCGGCCCACCGGGATTTTGGACCCCGAGGTGGACGTGCGTCCGCTCGAGGGTCAGATTGACGATCTGATCGAGGAGGTGCGCCAGTGCGCCGCCCGTCGCGAACGGGTGCTGGTGACCACGCTGACCAAGCGGACGGCCGAGGACTTGGCGACCTATCTGCAGGACATCGGTATCCGTTGCAAGTATCTGCACTCGGACATCACCGCGCTGGAGCGGGTGGGCATTCTGCGCGGGCTGCGCAAGGCGGACTTCGACTGCCTGATCGGCATCAACTTGCTGCGCGAGGGTCTGGACCTGCCCGAGGTGGCGCTGGTGGCCGTGCTGGACGCGGACAAGGAGGGTTTTCTGCGCAGCGAGACCTCGCTGATCCAAACGGCCGGGCGCGCCGCCCGCCACCTGCGCGGCCGGGTGATCCTCTACGCCGACCGGGTGACGGATTCGATGCGGCGCATGATGGAGCTGACCCGCGAGCGCCGGCTGCAGCAGGAGGCCTACAACCTGGCCAACCACATCACGCCGCAACAGATTGAAAAAGCGATCAGCGAGAGTCTGGCGCAGGATGAAAAGGCGCGCGAGGCCGAGGATTATGTGGTGCGCGAGGGGGCGGAGGACTTTGACGTGGCGCAGGCCATTGCCGAGATGGAGCGCGAAATGTTTGAGGCCGCCGAGTCTATGGAATTCGAGCGCGCGGCCATGCTGCGCGACCAAATTTTTGAGCTGAAGCAGGCGGAAAATCCATTCAAGGGACTGCACCAGTCCAAGCCGCGCAAACCGACGGTGTACAAGATCAAGAAAAAGCCGCGGTTTCCCCGGCGTAAAAAACGGTAGAAGTTTTTGCTGGGCGATAACTGGTCGGGCTGGATTCCGCGGGGGAGGGGGGGTAGGATGCAACGAGCGAATGTGGATTGTTGCCGGCAGTGCGCCGGCGGAACAGGCGTGCCGCGAGTTGGCCGAATGTGACGATCCGGGAGTGGAGAGAAGAATCATGAGCGAGAATGTGCTGCCCCTTGAACAACAGCCGGATGTGCGCGAACTGATCGAGCGCGAGCTGCGCGAGGATGTGGGGCCGGGCGATGCCACCACGCTGGCGCTGGTCGAGCGGAATGCCAAGGCCACGGCGCGGATTGTGGCGCGCGAGGAGCTGGTGCTCGCGGGCGTGAAAGTGGCGGCGGAGGTTTTCCGTTTTCTGGATCCGCAATTGCAGATCACCCTCGATCTGGCGGATGGCTGCCGCGCGCGCGCCGGCGACCAGGTGCTGACGGTGTCCGGCCCGGCGCGGGCGATCCTTTCGGCTGAGCGCACCGCGCTCAACCTGCTGCAGCGGCTCTCCGGCATTGCCACGGCCGCGGCCTGCCTCGTGCGGATTGTCAGCGACTACGGCACGCAAATTCTGGACACGCGCAAGACCGCGCCGGGGATGCGCCGGCTGGATAAATATGCGGTGGCCTGCGGCGGGGGGACGAACCATCGGGCCGGGCTGCACGACGCCATCTTGATCAAGGACAACCATCTCGCGTTCTGGACGCGCGGCAGCAAGGGCAGTCTGGCCGACGCCGTGCGCGCGGCGCGAGCGGCTTATCCGGGGTTGCTGGTGGAGATCGAAGTGGACACCCTGACCCAGCTCGAGGAGGCACTGCCGGCCCAACCCGACTGGGTGCTGCTGGATAACATGCCTCCCGGGGATGTGGCCGAAGCGGTGGCTCTCTGCTCCGGGATTTGCCGCACGGAGGCGTCGGGCGGAATTACCTCGGCCAATGTGCGCGAGTACGCGCGGACCGGCGTCACGGCCATTTCGATCGGCGCGTTGACCCACTCGGTACGGGCGGTGGATCTGGCGCTCGAACTGGATGCGGCCGGAAGTTGAATGGGCGGTCGTTTGGCCACTCCGTCAATTCATGCCTCGCGTTTTCCGGATCATGACACGATGACCATGGGGGGGGCGTTGACGTTTGGCATTCCGCGCCGCTGGCTGGCGGTGACGGGCTCGACGAACGACACGGCTCGGGATTGGGCGCTAGTCGGCGCGCCGCAGGGGGCCCTGATGGTGGCGAGCGAACAAACCCGCGGGCGAGGTCAGCAGGGGAAACCCTGGAGTTCGCCGCGGGGGAAGGGGCTGTACGCATCGGTGGTTCTGCGGCCGGACTGGCCGGCGGAGCGCGCCGCGGATTTGACTATTTTGGCGGGCATGGCGGCCTATGGCGCGTTGCGCGAGCTCGGCGTGCCGGAGTTGAGCGTCAAACGACCCAACGACATTCTCAGCGGCGGCAAAAAGCTGGCGGGCGTGCTGGTCGAGTCGCGTGTCGGGCGCGGGGGCATGGACTTCGCCATTGCGGGCATCGGGATCAATGTTGCGCAAACCATGGAGGAGCTGCCGGCCGACGTGCGCGAGAGCGCGACATCGTTGGCGCTGGTTGGCGCGCGGGTTTCCGTTGACCATGTGCTCGACCGCCTGCTAGCTTCATGGAGTGCGGTGGTCAATATGCCGCCGGCGGCTTTGCGCGAGGGCTGGAGCGCGGCGGGCGCACGGGAAAAAGAGGCGAGGCAATGAACATCATGGTGGTGAATATCGGGAATTCCCGCACGGCGGCGGGCTGGTACCGGCGCGACAAGATCCGGCGCTCCGCCTGGACCGAAACCGAGACGCCAGTGATTCTTGAGGCGGTGGCCAACGGCGAAGTGCCGGACGTGATTTTTTTGAGTTCGGTGGTGCCGAAAAGCAACCGCGCCTGGACCCGGCTGCTGCGCGCCACATTTCCGCGCGTGCCGCACATCTGGATGGACCACCGGCTGGACATGGGGATCAAGGTGGATTTGAAGCGCCCGGACCAGACCGGGCACGACCGCTTTGCCAACGCGGTGGCGGGGGCGGACCTGGTGGGCGCGCCATGCATCATTTGCGACTTCGGCACGGCCACCACGTTCAACGTGGTTCTGCCCCGGCGCGGTTTTGTGGGCGGGGCCATCGTGCCGGGCTACGGACTGTGGTTCGAGGCACTGGGCGGGCTGGCTCAACTGCCGCACCTGACCCCGCGCAAGATCCAGGTGGCCACCGGCCGCAACACCGAGGAAGCCATCCGGCTCGGCGCGCAGTGGGGCTACCGGGGCATGATCATGGAGGTGCTGCAGCGCCTCAAGCGGGCCTGCGGCCGCAATGAACCGAACCTGTGCGCCACGGGGGGCCATGCCAAGGCAGTCATGCGCCACACCGGGCTCAAGATTCCGGTCAGACCGGATCTGACCCTGCACGGGCTGGCCAAAATTTGCGAGCGCAACGTCGTGGAGGTGTAGTCCCGGGGCGCGGCCCCTTCGGGCGGCACGCGGACCAGCCTGAATAATTCACCAGCCTGGTTGAAATAATCTTATACCTCGGAGCATCTGGTGAAGGTATTTGGCAGGGCTGATCGTGTGAATGCACGTGAGAAATTTATTCTCACTTATAATAAGTGAGAATATGAGAATACATATCTTACTTGAAACCAATATATTACAACTATTACATTTAGTAAAACCATTCTCACTTATTATAATATATGAGAATGGATTTGTTTTTTGACGTGGCGTTTTCAGCTCTTCGACGGAGCATTCGGGCGTACAAAATATACCCAGCAGGTTTGCCCCGCATGTCTTGAATTCTGATCGGATTTGACGCGTAAATTATTCAGGTATGTTGCGGCTTCCATCGGCCGCATTGTTTTTCCAAGGCTCTATTTAGCCTTGAGGATCAACGTGGGGGGCGGGAAGCGGCCGGCATCCTCGATGGAGGTGAATCGCCAGCCGTTTTTGTGATCGGTCTCGGTGTCGCCGGTCAGCACGAGGGTGATGGTGTCTCCGGCGGAGTCGCGAATGAAGTCCAACAGGGGACGCGACACGATTTGCATGCGGTCGCCGATGTCGGGATTGGCCGGGATGTCGTAGGTGGTCAACAACGTGGCCTCCGCCGCATTCATTTGGCTGGCGCTGGCGGGATCATTGCCGGGGGCGGTGTCCCAGTTGAGCCCTTCGAGCCAGTCCGGAGATTTTTTCAAGGCCCACACAAAGAGCTGATACGGGTTGGCTTTGGTTTTCATGCGCCCGCGCCGGCCGGCGGTCAGTTGGAGCGTGGCGGACTGCAGACGGGCGCGGTCCACATCCTTGAGCGAGAACATCAGATAGATTTTGGAGACGTCTTCGGGGGGGGCTTCGGTGCCGGCGCAAAGGGTCAGGATGTTACGCTCTTTGGCGGCCGCGCCGTCCCGGCGCAACTCGGCGTTGTGGGTGGCGGCCAGGTTCCACTCGTTGACCTGCCGGGCGGCGACGGGCGCGGCGGCGGCGGTCGGCTGGGCCTCGGCCGCGCCCTTGGCCGGGGTGGGGGTGGGGGCCTCTTCGGTCGTCACGCGCACCCACTGGAGGCGGCCGTCGCGGAAGACCTGGCGCACACGGCCGGCGGCGCGGTCGGCCTCGAACTGGGCGGCTTCCTCGGCGCGTTTTTTCTGCTCGGCGCGGTGATCCTTGAAGATGGTCCAGCCAAACACCGAGCCGGCAATCACCAGCACCAGCGCGATCAGGCCGAAGACAACAGGCACGACCGGATTCTGCTTTTTGACCGGCTTTTTGCCGGACTTGGCTTCCAGCAATTGCGCCAGGGAATCGGAGAGGTCCTTGTGGAGCGACTCGTAGGTGGGGTAGCGCGCAAAGGAATCCATCTCGAGCGTGCGCATGAGAATGGCCGACGTCTTGGCGCTGAGGCCGGGTTTGAGGCTGCGGGGATCGGGGGGGGGCTCCTGGAAGCGCAGCAGGACAGTGTCGGTGACGGTTTCGGCGTTGAAGGGGGGCTCGCCGGTCAGGACGTGATAGAGGGTGCCGCCGAGCGAATAGATGTCGGAGCCAGCATTGGGCGCCTGCCCTTTGACCACCTCGGGGGCAATGTAGTAGGGGGTGCCCCAGATTTCGCCGGGCTTGGGTTTTTCGCCCTTGAAGCGGGCCAGGCCGAAGTCGGCCACCTTGGCGTTGCCGTCGCGGTCGTAGAGGATATTGGCGGGTTTGATATCGCCGTGGGTCATGTGGGCGGCATTGGCGGCTTGCAGGCCGCGGATCACCTGCAGGGAGGTTTGCAACACGAAAGTTTCGTCAAGCGCCTTATGTTTTTGCTGGATGTGGTCGAGCCGGCCGCCGTCCACCAGCTCCATGACAATGTAGGGCTGTCCGTTTTCTTCGCCGTAGTTGTAGATTTGGACGATGTAGGGGCTGTTGATGGCGGCCAGCGCCCGGGCCTCCTGCAGGAACTGTTCGACAAAGTCGCGGTCTTTGCCGATGGACTGCTGCATGACCTTGATGGCCACGGTGCGTCCGAGGGTTTCGTCGTAAGCCTTGTAGACCGCGCCCATGCCGCCCTTGCCCAGTTCATCCAGCAGCAGAAAATTGGCGAAGCGGGCGGGCACGCGCATTTGCGTGCCGCAGGAGGGACAGAGGATTTGCGTGAGCGGCACCACCCCGGTAGTCAGGATGGGCTGAGAACAGTTCCCGCACGAAACTTCGTCAAAAGCTTCGAGCAGAATGTCGCCTGTGCGGACTAGACTCATGCAGACCCTATCCCATGATCCTGCCTGAAGCGCGCAACAAAATCAAGAGCAAAGCCTTGTGCATGTGCATCCGGTTTTCGGCTTGATCGAACACCACCGATTGCGGGCCATCCATCACCTCGGCGGTCTGTTCCATGCCGCGGATGGCCGGCAGGCAGTTCATGAAGACGGCATCCGGGTGGGCCAGGCGCATCAGGTCGGCGGTGACCTGGTAGGGGGCGAAGATGCGCTCGCGTTCGGCGGCCTGTTCCTTGGGGATGTGATAACTCATCCAGGAGTCGGTATAGACCACGTCGGCGTCGCGGGCGGCCTCGGCGGCGTCGTGGGTGATGAGGATGCTGGTGCCGGCGGCCTCCGCCGCGGCTCGGGCGACGGCCAGCACGGCGGGATCCGGCTCGTAGGCCTTGCCGGGGGGGCAGGCGACGGCCAGATGCATGCCCGCCTTGGGGCAGCCGAAGAGCAGCGAATGGGTCACGTTGTTGAAGCTGTCGCCGAAATAGGCCAGCTTGAGCCCGGCCAGGCGGCCCTTGTGCTCCTCGATGGTTTGCAAGTCGGCCAGAATCTGGCCGGGGTGCGAGTAATTGGTCAGTCCATTGATGACGGGCACGGTGGCGTGGCGGGCCATTTCGAGGAGGTCCTCGTGCTTGAACAGGCGGGCCATGATGATGTCCACATAGCGGCTCATGGTGCGCACGGTGTCGGCAATGGTTTCCTTGCCGGCTCCAATGGGCGAGGTGGAGGTGTCATAGTAGATGCTCTGGCCGCCGAGCTGGTTCATGCCCGCTTCAAAGGAGAGGCGCGTGCGCAGCGAAGGCTTCTCGAAAATCATGCAGAGGGTCAGGCCGCGCAGGGTGCCGGCATAGGCTTGGGGGTCGGCCTTGACGGCGCGAGCCAGGGCGATGGCTTCCGCGATGTCCGCGGGGCTCCAGTCTTCCAGCGACAGCAAATGTCTCATGCGTGTTCCTTCATTGACTAACCCGGCTATCCTACTCAAAAAACCTTCCCGTGGAAACCATTTCATTTTGCGGCTGAATCGGCTACATTGGAGCCCATGAAGGTGGTATGGTTGATGCAGGACACGCGCGCGCTCTATGGCGCGGAGCAGGCCACGCTGCGGATGGTTGCCGGGCTGGCCGCCGCCGGGGTGCACATCCGTGTTCTGCTGCTCAAGGAGACGCGGCTGGAGGAGGGCGAGAGCCCGCTCGCCGCCGCTTTCCGGCAGGTGGCCGCCGTCGAAGACATTCCCGTGGCCGGCCGCTTTTCCCGGGCAGCGGTGCGGCGCATCCGCGACGCGATGAGCCGGGAGCAGGCCGACGTGCTGCACTCGACCGGCTACAAAGCCGACTGCCACGCCGCCTGGGCGGCCGGGCGCGAGCCGGCCTTTCCCGTGGTCAGCACGGTCCATGGCTGGCTGTTCCGCCGCGACCTCAAAGAACGCCTGTTTCAGGAGCTGAATCTGCGGGCGTTGCGCGGATTCTCACGCGTGATCGTGTTGAGCGGGTTCTATGAGAACTATTTGCGCGGTCGGGGCTTCACGCCGCTGCAACTGGCGCGTATCCCCAACGGGGTGGTACCGGATGAGCTGGCTGCCGCGGAAGATGCCGCCGCCCTGTGGGAGGCGGACGAAGGATGCTTCACCTTTGGCATGATCGGTCGCCTCAGCTCGGAGAAGAATCACCGCCTGCTGCTCAAGGCGGCGGCAAGGCTGGCGCGCCGGTTGCGCACTTCTCCGCGTTCCTGGCGCATCCTGATTGCCGGCGAGGGTCCCCTGAGGGACGTTCTGATCCGCCAGGCGCGGCGACTGCGCATTGACGACCGCATCGAGTGGGCCGGCTGGATGTCCAGCCGCGACTTCTTCCGGCGGGTCCACGTGCTGGTACAGTGTTCCAAGGTCGAAAACCAGCCCATGAGCGTGCTCGAGGCCATGGCCTGGACCCGTCCGGTTCTGGCCACGCAGGCGGGGGGGCTGCCCGAGCTGGTGGCGGACGGCCGGACCGGCCGCCTGGTGCGCGGCAACAATTCCCGGGCACTGGCCGCCGCCATGCGCGACTATCTGGCCGTGCCGGCGCAGGCTGCGGAGGACGGCCGGCGCGCTCGCGCCAAACTGGCCCGGGACCTTCCGCTCGAGCGCATGATCGAAGACCAGCTCGGCGTCTATCGCACCGCCTGCGGGAGATGAACAAAATAAGCGGAGTTGACAAACGCGCCTGAAAGCGGCATGTTGCCGACTCAATATTTGCAAATCACCCTTTGAAGTTGGAGCGAGTCCCATGTCCATGCATCGTAGTTTGAAGGCCGGCAGCAAAATTTCCACCCGGCGCAACGTGTTGAAGCGGTTCGAGCGCATCGAAGTGCTCAAGGAAGAAGGCAAGTGGAAAGAAGGCGACCGCGGCCGCGGTCTGCCCAAGACCAAGCCGCCGGTCTAAGCCGCGCGCCATCCCCCCAAAAAGCCCTTGGGTCCGCCCAAGGGCTTTTTTGATGCAAATGCACACGAAAATGCCGAAAAACGGGTCAAAATTGAGCAAAATCGACCGAAAACAGGCCCAAAACGGGCAAAAAGCACCTGCAAACGGTGCAAAACGACGAAAAATGCGTAAACATTTCGCACTGAATCGGTCTTCTGTAGCCGGTCTCGTTGAGGCCGGATTCCCAAGGGCGGAACGCATCGCCGAGGCGTCCGATGTTTTTTTGCCGAGCTGGGGCTCAGCGTTCCCAGGGGGCGCTGATGCGCCATGGCCACGGCGGAGCACAGCCGGCAACTGCCGACGAAGAGCGGAAGGCGAGTATTACGATTGTGCACAATCGTAATACTCGATGGGGGGGATCAAAACGCCCTTGGCGAGGAGCCAAGGGCGTGTGGCGGCAGGGGTGCCGTGGGTTACTCGATGCCGATGCGGTAGAAGTTGACGGGGAGGAGGGTGTTGGTGATGGAGAGGTCCACGGGGCCGCCGGTGCCGGGCTTGTCGCTGCCAGTCACCTTTTGCCAGTTCTGGGTCGGGAAGAGCGTGGGGCTGGCCCAGATGGTGTAGGTGACACCAATCTGGCTGGAGGGGATGGATAGGTCCAGGGAGCCGCCGTCCATTTGCGGGGTGATGTTGGAAATCTCAGGGGCGGCGCTGCCGGTCTGGCGGGTGACGATGACGCTGTCAGAGTAGAAGGCGGGTCCGCCTTCGCCGAGGCCGGTGATCTTCATGGCACCGATGAAGTAGTCGCGGTTCTCATTCTGACCGTCGTCGGTGCCGTTGCTGTAGGACCAGGCGCGGAACCGGGCGATATCGCCGGTGAAGGTTCCGGTGTAGGTGCGCTTGGAACCGCCGACAGGCGTCACATCCACGGAGTAGTTGCCGGCGGAGGTGACGGTGAAGACGATGTCAATGCCTGCGTCGGTCCAGCCGATATCCGTTGTATCGCCAGTGATGCTGTAGAAGTCATCGCCACCGTTGAAGTAGAACTCCCAGAGCGTATCGCCGGAAGCATTCTGGAGGGCGACGCCGATGCCACCACCGATTTCCCAAATCCAGCCGTTCTTCATGTGGACATGGAAAGACTGGCCGACCGCGAGGGCGGAGGGGAAGGGGCGGATGGATTCGGAGAGGTGGCCTTCGTGTGACCACAGGCCCCAGAGGTTTCCATTGACGAAGTGGCCGCTGGTGTCTTCTTCTGCGTTCAGTTGCCAGGCGCTGAAGCCGGTGCCGCCGTTGTTGCCGGAGTTCCAGCCGTCGGAGTAGGCGGTGTCGGTGGCGATGTCGTAGGCGTTGGTGACTTCGCCGCTGGCGACGACATTCGATCCGTTGACCACGATTTCGTTGGCGCCGACATTGAGTTCGATGCCGGGGACGGACCACGGCGAGGCCGCCGGGATGGAGCCGGAAGCATGGGTCAGCTTGTTGGTCCACTCGAGGTTGCCGGTCATGCCGTCCGCCACGCCGGAGAGGGTGATGGTGGCGGTGGCATTGGGAACGGTGCTGACCGGCGCGGGGCTGGTGATGGCGAGGCCGGTGGGGATATCCGGGCATTCGGTGATGTCGAAGTTCCAGTTGGCGTCGTTGTTGTTGTCCCAGGTGACGGCGCCATCGTTGAAGACCATGTTGATATTGGTCGTGCCGGGGAGCGGAGTGTATTGATAGGTCCAGTTGGCGCCGGACTTGGTCATGCTCGGGTTGGGCAGAATGACATCCTGCCAGCCGTTGCGTCCGATGTGGATTTTGACCGGGTTGGCGCCTTGGAGATTTCGTCCGGAGGGGTTGTAGGTGATGGTGATGGGCTCGCAGGCGGCGGCGGAGCTGATGGAAACCGCGCCGACCGGTTCGGGCGGGGCGTCGCCACAGCCCGTGACATTGACATGCCAGTCGGCGCCGTTGTTGTTGTCCCAGATTCCGCTGCCATTGTTGAAGACGACATCAATGACGGTGGTATTGGTTGGAGGGGAGTAGGTGTATTCCCAGAAATAGCCGTTTTTGGTCATCGCGGGGTCGGGGTCTATGACGTCCTGCCATCCGTTGCGTCCGATATGAATCTGGATGGCGGAGGCATTCTGGAGGGGGCCTTCGTTGGGATAGTAGCGGATGACGACGGGGTCGCAACTGCTGGGGGCGGCGGGATCGAAGGTTGCGCTGGAGGGGCCGGTGGGGGAGTCGCAGTCGCGGATGGCGACCTTCCAGTTATTGTCGCCGTTGTTCTCCCAGTTGGAGCCGTCGTTGAACGCGCACTCGAATTGCGGCGCGTTGTCGGGGACGGTGTTGAAGGTATAGGAGAAGGTGTTGGTTCCGGTGCGGGTCATGACCACGCTGTCCCAGTCGTTGGTCTCATGGGAGAAGTGGTAGAACAGGTTGACCGTGGAGGCGCTGGCCAGAACGGAAGTGGCGGCGTTGAAATTGACGGTGAGGGGTTCGCAGTCGCTGGGCGCGGCGGGGTCGAACGTAACGGAGGGGGCGGAGCTGCTCTGGCCGCCGTCGTGCTCGACGAACACGTGTTGAATGTCGCTCTTGGCGACATTGCCTTTGCCGTCGGTGGCTTCGACATAGTAGTCGAGGAGTTTGCCTCGGAAGCCGGGGACATTGAAGTCGGTGATTTTGGCGAAATAGTAATCGGCAATGACGGGGTTGGGCCAGTAGGCGGGGTCGAAGACGACGTAATCAATCTGTCCGTTATCGGCCTTGGTGTTGAGTTCGGTGCGGGTCTTGGGCAGAACGCGCTTGGTCATGGGGATGGTGATCCACGAACCGACATCGGAGCCGCCCGCATAGGTTTCGTTGTGGGTGTTCGCCATCGAGTTGACGCCGTCGTTGTCCATGCGGACCTTCACGCTGATGTCGCTGATGCCGTTGACATCATAGGCGTGGGTCCAGACGTAGAACTCGGAGTCCATCTTTTTGAGGAAGCGTTCGTCCTGTTGAGGCACGCGGTTGTACCATCCGAAAGTGTATCCGCCGGGGTTGTAGGGGAAGCGCTGGGGTTTGAGCAGCGTGGGCGGGGTGGTGTCCTTGTGCATACGCGTGGACATGAAGCTTTGCAGTTTATCAATGGCGTTTTTGGTGGCGAGGGCGGGTTTGACTTCGTCGTCGTTGCCGAGTCCGCCGTAGTAGTTGAAACCGGAGTCGAGGCCGGCGAGATAGATGTGCCACGCGAGTTCGACATCGTTGGGGCTGGTCCATTGTCCGTCGCCGAGGTTGTTGTACGGGTCCTGAATCTTCCACGATTGGACGCTGCCGCCTTCATCCTTGAGGATTTGCTCGGCGGTGATGACCCAGTTGGCGCCCGCCATCAACGGGGCGTAGCTGAAGAACTTGAGGGCGAAGCCGGGGGTTTCGAGGTCCACCATGGTGTTGGGGTAGCACGAGGCGATGTTATTGGGATTGACGGGGGGCTCAATCCACTTGAGGAAATTGGGCGAGCCGTAGTCCATTTCGGGGAAAATCCAGGCGCCGTCCTCGACGTGGGTGAGGGGCGCGTTTGCTTTCGCGGCGTTGACGAATCCCTGCGGCGTGTTTTTGACATAGCCGGCGTTGGCGGAGTCGTTGAAGAACTGCGGCGTGGCTTCCTGCCACGAGCTGTGGCCGCCGCCCCAGGCGTTATCGCCGTCGGTGGAGGGCATGACAATAACGGGGCGGGTGGGATCGGTGGCATAGGGGGCGATGTTGTCTTGGATTTTGCCGATGCCTTCGTTGGCGTAGCCGAAGCGGTAGCTGAGGACGTCGTCGGAGGGGACGACATAAATCTGCTTGGTTGCGCCGCTCTCGGGATTGACCCACTGGGCTTTGTGGAGCTGATAGGCGAAGGGGGCGACGTTCCAGGCGGCATTGCCGGGGTTGGGTTCGCTGTACCACCAGCCGGAGGTGGGCGAGGGGCCGAGGAGGTCGGCGCGGTTGGGGGGCGTCGAGAAAATGCCGTACTGGCCGGCGTCGAGATTGAACTGGTCGAAATAGGTCGGGCAGGTGCGGCTGAGGTGGTGGCTGGCGACGATGGTCCATTCGTAGCCTTCGTCCACGAGCACATCAATCAGCGACTGCGAGAACGCCATTTCCGTCGGGAAAAATCCTTTCGAGTGGTCGCTGAGGTCGGAGTTTCCGCCCCAGGCTTTCCACCAGGCCTGCTTGAAGACTTGGATTTCCTTGCGGAAGACTTCCTTGGGCAGGAGGGGGGCGAGCGAGTGGTGATGGGTGAAGCCGAGCATGTCGAGGCGGCCGCCTTGGCGCGAGCCGGTGTAGTTGTTATTCCAGCCGCTGTGATAGCCGAGGTTGCCGCCCTTGCCGAGCTGGTTGACATTGTCGATGAGCGAGCCGGAATAGGACATGGCGAAGCCGCCGCCGCTGAACGAGTTCAGTGAATCGGTCGCGCGGGATTGATAGGAGGTGCGGCGGTCGTCGAGTCCGAAGATGTCGGTGAGGTTGTTTTCCGGGTGGTTGGCGGGGCTGAGACCGCCGAAGGTTTGTCCGCTCTTGAGGGTGATGGAGTCCCACGCGAATTGCACGCGCGAGTTTTGTCCGCCGGTGTTATTCCACTCCGGCCAATAGATGGGCTGGTGGTTGTGCCAGAAGCGGCTCACATGGACATTGCCATTGGCGAGGACGCCGACGGCGGGAATGAGCAGCATGGCGGCCAGGATGAGACCGATGAGTTGCGGGCGGGGGCGGGGGCGGGATGTTGTCATGGTTTAACCTCGGGAAGGGTAAGGGGCCATTGGTTGTCGCTGGAATACTACTCTCGAACGATTGGTTTGTCATCCTAATGTAAAGCGTTCTACCTCGACAAGAATTATTTGCACTGTGTTAGATTTTGTTGCGGGCTGATTTTGATGGGACCAATGGGACAGATGGAAATTGCGTGATTGCGTCACGAGCAAGGGAAGCGCGTGGAATTTTGTGACTGCGCGAGTGGGGGAACAGTCGGTTGTTTTTTGAGCCGCGAATGCACGCGAATGTTGCTGGAGAAGGGCGAAAATGGTCCGAAATAGGGCAAAAACGGATGAAAATTGGTGAAAACGGGGCGAAATTGGCGGGGAATGGGTGTGTTTTCATGTTTTTGGGGTGTTGGGGATGGAATGCCCGGCCTCACCGAGACCGGCTACAGAAAACGGGCAAAGGGCGGGGGGGGGGACGCAAAAACGCCGTTCGCGGGAGCGAACGGCGTGATGGGCGAATGGCAGGAGGTTAGGGGTTGGCCTGGAGGTATTCGCGGACGCTGTCGAGCTGTCCGGCGCTGCCGAGCAGGACGTTCTTGGCGGCGATGAAGTTGGCGTATTCGGGCATGAAGATTTTGCCGGGATCGCGCAGGTCGAATTTTTCGGGGTGATCGCGGAAGAGTTCGCGGTGGACGCGGCACCAGACGAGGCGTCCGTCGGTATCAATGTTGATTTTGGTGACGCCGAGTTTGGCGGCGCCGAGAAACTGGGAGGCATCCACGCCCGAGGCGCCCTGGATGTTGCCGCCGGCGGCGTTGATGCGGGCGACTTCGTCCTGGGGCACGGAGGAGGAGCCGTGCAAGACGAGGGGGTAGCCGGGGAGGCGGCGCTGGATTTCTTCGAGGATGTCGAAGCGCAATTTTTGGTCGCCTTTGAACTTGAAGGCGCCGTGGGAGGTGCCGATGGCGGCGGCGAGGCTGTCGCAGCCGGTTTCCTTGACGAAGTATTCGGCTTCCTCGGGCTTGGTATAGACGTGTTCGGCGGCAACGATGTCTTCCTCGATGCCTTTGAGCTGGCCGAGTTCGGCTTCGACGACGATGCCCTTGGCATGGGCGGCGTCAACGACCCGCTTGGTGATTTCGATGTTCTTTTCGAGGGGCTCGTGGGAGGCATCGATCATGACGGAGGAATAGACGCCGGAGTTGATGCAGTCCATGCAGGTTGCCTCGTCGCCGTGGTCCAAATGGATGGCGAAAATGGCGTCGGGGAAGATTTCGTTGGCGGTTTGCATGAGGGCTTCGAGCATGAGCTTGTGGGTGTAGGAGCGCGCGCCGCGCGAGAGCTGGACGATGAAGGGGGCCTTGCTCTGCACGTTGCCCTGGAAGAGGCCCATGGTCTGCTCGAGGTTGTTGATGTTGTAGGCGCCGATGGCGTATTTGCCGTAGGCGTGGGCGAAGAGCTGCTTGGTGGTGACGATCATGGCGGGGTCTCCTGGTTTACGGTTCGATGAGTGTCCTCCGGCGGGGCCGGGTCAAGTTTTCCTTATTTTGAGGACAAGCGCCTTAAAGGTCAAATGGATTCGTCCTCGTCGGCGGTTTCGTCGTCGTCCTCGTCGTAGGTCACGCGCTGGAAGTCTTCGAAGCGCTCGGGCGAGATGAGCGCGGTCTGCCAGTCCTGGAAGAGGTTGCGGGCGCGGCTTTGGCGGATGGATGCGGCGATTTCCTCGCGGTAGGCGTCGAAGGCTTCTTCTTCGGCGGCGGCGCGCTCGATCACATGGGCCACGAGCAGGTTATCAGCCAGGCCGATGGGTTCGGTGATCTCGCCGGGGTTGTAGGAGCCGACCTGGCGCACGAGGGCGAGAAGGCTTGGGTCCTCGTTATTGGCGCCGCTCAGGCCGGTGAAGGGGTCGGGGGAGATCACTTCCAGGCCGAATTCTTTGGCCACGGCGGCGAAGGAGCCGTTGGCCGCGAGGGCGTCGCCGGCCTTTTCGCGGATTTCCCCGGCGCGGGCCAGCATGGCGTCGGCCACGGCCTTTTCGCGGGCGGCGGCCATGACTTCCTTCTTCACTTCTTTGTATTCCGGCAGGCGGGCGGGCCGGATTTTGATGAGATAGAGGACATAGACATTGTCCTGCCCGGCGAAGGGCATGCTGACGCGGTCGTAGGTGTCTTCTTCGAGGCCGAAGGCGGCGAGGGTCAGCTCGCGGCCGCCATCCTCGATGGGGATTTGGTCCACGGTGAAAGGTTCGAGGGGCCGGGCGGGCCGGCCGAGGGTCTGGGCGACCTGCTGGAAGTCGGGGATGCCGCCGTCGCGGTCGGGCATGGCCTGCACGACCAGATCGGTGGCGGCTTCCTGGGCCTGTTGCAGGGCATCGGTCCGGCGCAGGGCGGTCTCGATATCGCCGCGCACCTCTTCGAGATCGGCCACGACGGTGCGGGTTTCGCCGTCCTCGGTTTCTTCCAGGCTGGTGTAGTCGTCAATGTTCAGCTCGTAGTAATCGAGGACATCATCTTCGGAGACTTCGGCGTTCTCGTCGAGGAAGTCGGCCAACGGGAAGGTGCTGACCAGGATTTCGCGCTCCTCGGGCAGGGTGAAGCGCGCGGGGTCCTCCTCGAAGAAGGCCCTGGCTTGGGCGGCGGTGATTTTGACATCTTTTTCGAAGTCGGCGGCGGTCAGTTGGACATATTCCACGCGGTGTTCGTCGAGCAGGGTGTTGAAGGTCTGGCGCACTTCGAGGGGGGTGACATAGGCCTGGCGTCCGATCAGGTTGCCCAGCTTCTGGATGGCGATTTCGTTGCGCAGGTATTCTTCAAATGCGCCCATATGATAGCCCAGGGGTTGGATGCGCTGGACCAGGAAGGCGTTGTAGAACTCCCGCGAAAAGTGGCCGTGGTCGTCGGCAAAATTCGCGCGGATGGATGCGGCCACATCCTCGTCGGAGACGGAGATGCCGATTTTTTTGATCTGGCGCATCACGGCCAGGCGCTGCCAGGCCATGTTCCGCAGCAGGTCCTGATAGTTGGGAAGAGTGTGGAGTTCATTGCCCAGGTTCAGGGCGATGGACAGGGAGGCCATCACATGGGCCGCGCGGAATTCGCCATGCGAGACCAATTCGCCATCCAGGCGTCCCGCGGAGTTCATGGTCTCGTTTTCGCCGCGGCCGGAGGGCCAGACCATGCCCCAGATGACAAACGAAAAGACAATCATGACCAGAATCGCGCCCCACAGCAGGCGGGACTGAATCAGTCGATAAAACTTGGAAATCATCATGGTCATGGACACTTACTCCGGGGGTTCAGGCTCACAACTGCGTCCATCTGTCCACGATGGAACACTTTCGCGGGAGGATAGGGGGCGGCCTTCTGTTCGACAAGCGCGAATTTTTCTGAATTGGCACATCAACATGCGTGAAAAGGCCGCATTTCGCCGCCGGGCGGCTTGCCGGGGCGAAGCGGGGATTGAATATGCGGGCGAATGCGATACACTACCCCATTGGCCTAACCTGGATTATTCATGAACATGGATGAAACAATGTTATTTGCTGCGGAGCAGCATGAACCGGACTTGTCGCGTGCATCATCCAGGCTAACCTGACTTATTCAATCAGATGGAGTTATCAACGGACATTTTGCGCGACTGGGGCGGGGATACGGTCTTTCGGGACAGTCTCTCGCTGTTGGAGCGGGTCGAGGTGCTGGATGCCGAATTCGACCTGCCGATGCTGCGCGGGACGCTGTCCTGGGGCACGCGCTCGATCAAGACGGCCGCGCGGGTGCTGCCGGACATGACCTGCGAGAGCCTGTGTCCGTGCCGGGACAATGTCGAGCGCGGCGTGATTTGTCCGCATGTGATCGTGCTGGGGCTGACCTGGCTGGCGCGGCGGGGCGATGCGGGGCGCGGGCGGGTAACATCCGCTAAGGGGCGGGGAGATTGGCGGCTGGCCGAGGGGGCTGAGGACGCCTTGCATCTGCATGTGCCGCCGGGGACACCGGGCGCGCGCGAGGCCGTGGTTGTGGCGGGTCTGACCGGGAACTGGCGCGAGCGGGCGGCCGCGGGAAGGCTGTCCATCGAGGTGGCTCTGGCGCTGGATGGGGCGGAAGCCCAGCCCATCAGCGAGACGCCCCCGCGCACGGCGCTGGGGCTGAGCGCCCGCCAGGAGCGGCTGCTGACACTGCTGGAAAACGCGGCGGAGGGGCCAGTGCCGGACGCTCTTGAACTGGAGGGCGAGGACGCGGTGGCTTTTCTCGAGCTGCACCGGGGGCAGGCTCTCGAGGCGGACGGCGGGAAGCTGGCGGTGAATGCCGCGCCGGTGTCGGGCGGGGCGCAGGTGAGCCTGGACCATGCCAGCGGGGAATTGAAGGTGGCGCTGGAGACGGGGGATGCTGAACTGACGCGGGGGGCGGCGGGCTATCTGATCCATGGTCAGCGCGGATGGCTGGCGGGGGCGGATGGTTTTTGGCCCCTGACTCAGGTGGCGCCGGAGGCCTGGCATGAGCTTTACCGCGGGCCGGTGGTGGTGCCGCGGACGGCGGTGCCCCGCTTTTTGCACGAGGACCTGCCCCGGCTGCGCGCGCGCCTGCGGGTGGTGACGGAAGTGACCGAGGATCTTTTCCATTTCGACCCGGAAGCACCGGAGTTCCGTTTGAACGTGCGCGGCAGCCCGGCCAGCCTGGCGATGCAGTTGCTGGCGGTCTATCAGGATATTGAGGCGCCGGCCGGCCAGGAGCTGCCGCGCGAGCGGTTTGCCCATCCGGACCCCGGCGATATTCTGCGCTATACGATCCGGGATCTGTCCGCGGAACGGCGCGCGCTCGAGCTGCTGGCCCGGTTCGGGGTGGGGGGGCGTCATGGCGGCGCGCTGGCCGGCATGGTGGGAATCCGCGAGGTGCTGAATTTTCTGGGGCGGGCGGCGCCGTTTTTGCGCCGGCAGGGCTGGCGGCTGGCATGGAGCGGACGGATCGGCGACTGGCAGCGGCAGGCGGTGTTTGCCCAGCCCCAGGCGCGCATCGAAACGGATGAGGCGGACGGCTCGTGGTTTGACGTGGCCTTTGACTATGACGACGGGGAGGGGGGGCGGATCTCCGCCGTGGAAATTCAGCGGGCGCTCGAGCGGGGCGACTCGTTTTTGCGGCGCGGCGAGCAGACCATCCTGCTGGACGCGGAGGCGCTCGAGGAGCTGCACGGGTTGTTCCGCGACTGCGCGGCGGGGGAGGGGCGGCATCCGGGCGGTTTCCGGCTGCCGGCGATTTATACCGCCTATGTGGCCAGCGCGTTGCAGGCGCTGGAGGGGGCGTCGGTGCGGGCCCCGGCCACGTGGTTCGAGACCGCCGCGCGGCATAACCGGCTCGAGGAACTGCCGGCGGAGCCTTTGCCCGGGGAATTCGACCACCTGCTGCGGCCCTATCAGCGGGAGGGGGTGCAATGGCTGCGTTTTTTGCAGCGCAACGGATTCGGCGGCATTTTGGCGGATGAGATGGGGCTGGGCAAAACCCTGCAGGCGCTGGTGTGGCTGGCGATGGCGCACCGGGGGGCGGCGGAGGGTGGCGGCCCGGCGCGGCCGTCACTGATTGTGTGCCCGACCAGCCTGACGGAGAACTGGATTGCCGAGGGCGCGCGTTTTACGCCGGGTCTGCGCATGGTGGCCATGACCGGCAGCGAGCGGCACCGGCACCTGGAGAATCTGCAGGAGGCGGATGTGCTGGTGACGTCCTACGCCCTGCTGCGCCGGGACATCGAGCGGTTCGCGCCGCTGGACTTCATGGCGGTGGTGCTGGACGAAGCGCAGCACATCAAGAACCGGCATACCAGCAACGCGCAGGCGGCCAAACGGCTCAAGGCCGCGCACCGCCTGGTGCTGACCGGCACGCCCATCGAAAACGGCGCGGGCGACTTGTGGAGCATCATGGATTTTCTGATGCCCGGCTACATGGGGGGGCAGGAGGCGTTCCGGCGCGGCATCGAACAGCCGATTGCCCAGGGCGGTCTGGCGCGCGAGCTGGCGCAATGGAAGCTGCGCCGCAAGCTGCGGCCCTTCCTGCTGCGCCGGATGAAGAAGGATGTGGCCCGGGAGCTGCCGCCCAAGATCGAGCGGGTGGCGGCCTGCGCGCTCAGTCCGGACCAGCAGCGGGTCTATGGCGCGCTGATCCGCGACGCGCGGCGGCGCATCACGCGTCTAGTGGCCGAGCAGGGGTTCGCCCGCGCCAAGTTCCAGATTCTGACCATGCTGCTGCGCCTGCGGCAGGTGTGCTGCCATTTGGATTTGCTAGGGAACAAGGAGCTCAAAGCGCGGCGGCCTTCGGCCAAGATGGAGCTGTTTTTCGAGCTGCTGGACGAAGCCCTGGACGCGGGGCACCGGGTGCTGGTGTTCAGTCAGTTTGTATCCATGCTGTCTATCCTGCGGCAGGAAATCCGGCGGCGGGGCCTGCGGTTGTGCTATCTGGACGGGGCGACCCAGGACCGGTTGAGCATTGTGCAGCGGTTCAACCGCGACCGTTCCATTCCGGTGTTTTTGATCAGTCTGAAGGCCGGGGGCACGGGGCTGAACCTGACCGGCGCGGACATGGTGATTCATTATGATCCGTGGTGGAATCCGGCCGTGGAGAACCAGGCCACGGACCGGGCCTATCGCATCGGGCAGGAGCGCACGGTTTACAGCGTGAAGCTGATCGCGCGGAATTCGATCGAGGAGCGCGTGCTGGCGTTGCAGCGCAAGAAGCAGCAGCTCTATCACGCGACGCTCGACGACGCGGACGGCGTGGCCGATGTGCGCGACCTGACCTGGGAGGATGTGCAGGAACTGATCACGCTGTAGCCTGTGGATACCTCAGTTTGGGTGAGGACGGCCCCCGCCCGGGTCGCATGTGAGCCGGACTTGCCGCGTGAACGGTTTGGCTAGCGGATGCGGCGCAGCATGACCAGGCCAAGGGTCAGGAAGACGCCGGGGGGCAGCCAGCCGGCCACCACGGGAGTCAGCAGTCCGCGCTTGCCGTAGGCCAGGCAGACCCCCATAAGAATATAATACCCGAAAAAGGTCATCAGCGCCAGGAGGATGCCCACACCCATGCCGCGGCGGCCGGTCTGCATGCCGAAGGGGATGCCCACCAGAATCACGATGATGCACAACCAGGGCGCGGCGAGCCGATAGTGGAAGTCCACCATGTGGCTGTTGCGCTGCCGCTTGGAAATGCCCGGATGGGCCTCGATGAAGCGCAGGATTTCGCGGGCGGAGCGCTCGGAGGAATCCTTGATCTCGTTGATGAAGTCTTGGGGCGTTTCCGAGAGCATGGGCATATCGAGATTGGGGGTGATTTCCACCGCACCCTTCGGGGCGTTGCTGGCGGTGAAGTATTGGGTTTCCACGTTTTCGAACCACCAGCAGCCGTCCAGCCAGCGTCCGCGGGCGGCCTTCATGGTGAATTCCTGGGTGGTGTCGGCGCGCTGCTGGGTCAGGCGCACGCCGCGCATTTCGTAGGAGGTGGCGGGGCGCGGGTCGAAGGTGTCGATGCTCCAGATGCGCCGGCCGGCGACATGCTTGTAGGCCAGGTTGGTGGCGAGGCTGGCGCGCTTGTTGCGGGCGGCGCCCTGCGTAGCGCGGAACTGCTGGGTCCAATAGGTGGCCCAGGGGTTGAAGCGCTCATTGACGGCCAGCAGGACCAGCGCCGAGATGACGCCCACCATCAGATAGGGGGCGATCAGTTGGGCGAGGCTCATGCCGCAGGCGCGCATGGCGGTGATTTCCGCGTTTTTGCCCAGTTGCCACATGGCATAGAGCAGGCCCAGCAGCAGGGAGACCGGCAGGAGATAGGGCAGATAGGTCGGCAGCAGGATCGCGTAGTAGAGCAGCACGTCGCCGGGGGGGGTGCCCGCCTCGACGAAATCCACGAAGTTGGAGAACAGGTCAACGAGGATGACGATCAGCGAAAAACCGATGATGACATAGAGCCAGGGCCGCCAGAGATTCGAGAAGAGGTACTTTCTCAGGATCTTCATGGGATCAGATGGTCCGGCTTGGCCGTGCCATGAGGGCGGGTCGTCCGCCTGGGGCGGGGGTCAAGGCGTCTTCGGCTCGTTGACGGGCTGCGGAGTGGGGCCGGGATCAATGCGCGTATCCACCCAGATGGAACCCTTGCCGCCGCAGCGGATGCATTCATCGCGGGCGGGCGGCTCGTTGTTGCAGCGGGGGCAGACGAGCTTTTCATAGTACTGCATGCTGCCGGCTGGCTTGTGGTCGAGGCGGCCGCTGGTGTGGAGATACCAGAAGAACAAGCCCAGAGCCAACGCCACGCCGGTGACGCCCCAGCGGTAGCGGAACTCCCGCCTGACTTTCGGCCGGCGGCGCAACTTGGCACTTGGAGATGTCGCAGTTGTTTCGGGCATGTCGGAGCCTCCTGGTTAGCTGGCGATAGAATCCGTAGTTGAGGGTGGGAAAGTCAAGCGCTATCCCGCTGTGGACCAAAATACTTTGGCCTGAATAAGTTATCCGGGTTGGGCACCATGACAGGAGGCGGCGGGCTGCAGGCGGCCAAAGGCGCTCAGGGGGTGACGCGGATGCGCCAATCCTGGCCGTCGAATTCCTCGGAGGCCGACCAGATTTGGCCGAGTTGATTGGTGCGCGAGAAGTCGCCACCGGGGTTTTTGAGGAGATAGCGTTCGATGGTTTGATCGTCCTGGAACCCCTTGAGCTGGATGGCATAGAAGTTGTCGCCGGGCCGGGTGATTTGGGGGGGGATATCAATCCGCCAGAGGTCCAAGACCCGCGTGCCGGTTTCCGGATGGCCGCGGAAGGGGAGGGTGTCGGCATTGAGGTCGATGTTTTTGACCCAGGCGCCCATGATCCAGTTGGCGCGGGAGCCGTCCCACCAGCGCGCAAAGATTTGTTCATCCATGTCGCCCGCGAAATCCTTGTCGGTCAAGACATAAAGAGTGACGGTTGCGGAGGAGGAGACGGTTTCGACGCCGTTGGCCAGAAAGAACATGGTTTCGCCGGGAACCCGTTCGGTCATGCGCGCGGTATTGCCGGCGGAGTGATAGGCCCACTCGATCCGGATGTCGCCCGCCGGGGCCGGGAGCGTTGCGGCCAGCAGGATGGCGGTCAGCAAGAGCGTGGGTTTCAAGGATTTCATGGGCACCTCCGAACGCTTTTCATCTTAGGGGCGGGGCTCCGCCGGGTCAAGTCCGGCCTGAACGGCTCATCAGCTTGGATGAAGGCGGCGTCACATGATGCAGGGGGGGCATCAGGCGCTTTGAGGCAGGGCGGGGCGGATCACTTCAAAGTCGCAGATCAGGGGCAGATGGTCGCTCAGGCGGACATCGCGGGCGACCTCGAAGTGGGTCACGCGGATTTCCGGCGAGTGCAGGATGAAGTCCAGTTGCCAGCGCGGCGAGCGGCTGGGGAAGGTGGGGGTGTTCAGGCCGTTGGCGGTGGCCAGGCCGAGGGCGTCCATGAAGTCTTGCAGTTCGACCCTGCCGCGGAAGGCGTTGAAGTCGCCGGCAATCAGGTAGGGCTTGCGGGCGTTTTTGGCGAGGCGGGCGAGGTCGGCCAGTTGGGCCCGGCGGGTGCGCCGGCCGAGGGCGAGGTGAACGATAAAAATGACCACATCCTCGAGCTCCAGCTCCATGACGAGGCGTTTGACGCCCTTGCGCAGGAAGTGGGTGCGCTCGCGGATGACGGGGCAGCCCGAGACGCAGGCATTGGCCTGCTGGCGCATGATGGGCAGGCGGTTCCACCAGGACCAATAGCCGTATTTCGAGCGGCAGTAGGAGCGTTTGCCCAGTTCGCGGGCGATGGTGTCGGCCTGGGAGCGGTGTTCGGCCCGGTAGGAGCCGGAGTCAATTTCCACCAGGCCGAGGATATCGGCGCGCTGCTCGCGGAAGAATTCGATCAGCGAATCCAGGTTGCGGCTGGTGCGGCGGAAAAAGCCGCCAAAGGGGAACGGCAGATGAAACCGGAATCCGCTTCCGGTGGCATAGCGCATGTTGTAGAGCATCAGTCGCATGGTTGTCCCCGCATCAATTGGCCGACAACCTATCGCCTTTTGCCCGGGAGTGCAAGCGTTTTACCAACTTTTTCCGGGCAACACACTCAACCTCATGGAGGAGATAGCCGTAGGAGATAAAACAAAAGAGAAAAAAGGGTTGCAATCGCACCCCGGTTGTTATAGGAAAGGTTGTCCACACCGGGTTGTGCGGCGCTTGGCGCTGTCAGGACCGGCGGGCGTTCGTTTGTGATCGGGCGAAACGAGTTGATTTGGGTTGGAAAGGACTGATGATGAAAACAGGTCATGCTGGCAAAAGAGCCGAAGCCGCGTTGGGGGCGTGGATTCTGATCGGGCTGTTGGCGGCGCTTTGTCCCGCCGGGGCGTGGGCGCAGGGCGCGCCGCCGGAGGTGATGCCGCTCGAGCTGGCCCGCTACATCGCTTTGGAGCATGTCCACGCGAACAACCAGCCGTTTGCCTGGGAGCAGGCGGCGCACCGGGTGCTGGTGGACATCGAAGGCCAGCCGACGGCCCATGCCTTCCTGTTTGCCAAGGCGGGGGGAGTATTGAGCGGTGCGGATTCGTTGGCCGGCCACGTGGCGGCCAAGGCGGATGCTGATCCCGACGAGCTTTATGCGTTCAACGATGTGGCCACGGTGATTACTGGCGCCACGGACGATTCCGCGCTGATTCTGCGCCACTTCCGGGGAATCCCGGAGTTCTGGGTCGAGGCCATCCGCCAGGATGCCGCCCGCGGCGCCGGTTCGCGTGAAAGTACGCAGGTGATCATGGTGACGCCGATGGATTTTCGACTGGTGGCGGTGGAGGCCGGACCCGGCGTGAAGGCGATGGCACCGGCGGGGCGTCCGGAGCCGGTGGCGCTCGCGAAACAGGCCACGACGGTGGAAACCCATTCGGGCAAGAAAGAGAAGGTAGGCGCGCTGCGCCAACAGGCCATGAAGCGGGAGGCGGCCGACCAGAAATGGCTGGCCGCGGCGGACCCGGAGCTGCGCGGCGCCATGCGTGCGGCGGCAGAAGAAGCCGCCGCCGACCGGCGCTCCCGCTGGCAGGCCAAGCGCGATGCCTGGGAAGCCGCCCAATCGCAGGGAGGCACGCCATGAAACGCTTCCTCTTCACCACCCTGCTGCTCGCAGGCGTTTGCGCCGGTGCGTTGAATGCTGGCGCGACGGAATACAAGCGCGACTGGCAAACCGCCGGCACATCCTCCATCACTATGCCCATGGGTGCGCACAAAACCCAGGTGACCGGTTTCAATCTTCCACGCGTCACGAGCTATCAAGTCGAGTGGTTTGTCAGCTATGATGGCGTCAACTGGACACATGTCAAAACCTCGAGCCTGGGCATAACCCTTGCTTGGGGAACCCTCGAAATAGACTGGGATGGATACCGCTTCCAAGTCACAGGCGACGACTATCTGTATAACCTCGATGACCATAAAATTTATGTCGCCGCCGACGTCTATAAAAGCGGCGCATTCGATAAAGAACACATCTGGGTCATCCAAGGCCAAGCCCTCGTAGACGCCTATTGGCTGATGCCGCTGGATGTTTCCGACGGCGATTTGGTCACCATGCGCGTGGAGACGGTCGGCATCCCGGTTGGTACTTATTGCTCCTTCGAAATCTATGAGGACGACGGCTGGTTGTTTGACGACAAGGTGGACGGCACTTTTTACGGACAGGTCTATCAGGCGGGCGACGGCAAAACCTATGCCGACGCCACCTGGGTCGCCGAATGGCAGGAGGACCAGTGGGGCGATCCTGAATTCTATTTCAAGGTCTCCTACGGCGACATGGAAATCACCTCCTCCAAGGACGACAACAAGGAGCTGATCGTCCGCAAAAACCGCCAAACGCCCAGCACGCAGCACGGCGATTTCTATTACTCGACCGGCGCCGCCACCGCCAAGGCCGCGCTCACCGACGAGCGCATCCCGCTGATCCTGATTCACGGCGCCAGCGGCGACTCCAAAACCAATTCGCTCAACTACTGGTATGGCTGGGCCAACGGCGACATGAGCCCCGCAAACGCGCAGTTGGGCCTGCTCAACCAATCGGGCATGAACAGCAAATTCCGCGTCTATCGCTACGTCTATGACTCGCGCCGACCCATTTCAGCCAACGGCACGGAGTTCGCCCAATTCGTCAACAACTTCTGCGCGAACAATCCGGCGTTCGCGGAGCGGCAGGTGGTGGTCATGGCGCACAGCATGGGCGGACTCGTCAGCCGATACGCCCTCAACACCAACCCCGATTTCCGCGCGCGCGTCCACCGTCTCATCACCCTGGGCACCCCGCACCACGGTTCGCCGCTCGCCAACCCCTCGTGGGTCAAACAAGCCGACACCAGCGGCATCATCGAAAACATTGTCTCCAGCTTCTATCACTCCAACTTCGGCGGCACCGAAGGCGACTTCGACCTCGCGTGGTACAAAGCCACCGATTTGCCTGTTTCCGCGCGCTACGGCAACTCCGACTACCAGTGGGTCGTCGACAAAGGCTATTTCGTCAAAACGCTGCTCGACAACAGCCTGACGACGCCCTTCACCGGCAGTGCCCCCATGATGGCAACCAACGCGGATCCGAAAATCATCGCCTACTCCGGCAGTTTCACTTCGGAGGTGTCAGGCGAAGGCAAGAACTGGCCCGACGCGGTGAAGAGCGATGTCACCCAAGTCACCAAGTCCGACCACTACGGGCTGTATGTTCTCAAAAATGTTCTCGGCGATATGCAGTGGAGCAACGGAGTTGCCATTGGCGCCAACGACGGAATGGTCACCGTGAACAGCGCTCAATTGGCCGGGCATTCTCAGGTCGAAAATATTCATTTCGATCCCAGTGTTGAACCCGTGGATCACGCCTCCTATCTCGATGTGCCCTCGACCATGGACTATGTGGCGCAGCGACTGCTCACGATGGCCAAGGTGACCATCTCCCCTGCCAACGCCATCAACGCAGGGGCGCGCTGGCGCATTGCGGGCGGCGCTTGGCAAAAATCGGGCGTGAGCCTCAACGCGCTCAAACCCGGCACCTATACCATCGAATTCAAGGAGGTGGCCGGCTGGGTCAAGCCTGCCAACCGCTCTATCACGGTCTCCCACAACGAAACCACCAGCCTGAATGGTAACGCGGCTGCCTACCAGCTTGCGCCCGTGATCAGCGTCACACCCGCCAGCCTCAGCTTTGGCAGCGTGGCGGTAGGGGCGACCAAGGACCTCTCGTTCACCGTGCAAAACACCGGCGGCAGCACCCTCACCGGCATTGCCACCGTCAGTGCCCCCTTCTCCGTCGTGTCCGGCGGCTCCTATTCCATCGCGGCAAACGGTTCGCACACCGTCACCATCCGCTACAGCCCGACGGAGGCCGGCTCGCACAGCGGCAGCGTGAGCTTCACAGGCGGCAACGGCGCCACGCGCAGTGTCAGCGGATCAGGCATTCAGCCCGCGGTTCTCGAGGTGACGCCGGACAGCCTGGACTTCGGCATAATTGAAGTGGGCGCCAGCGCGGAGCTGACCTTTACGGTGAGCAATGCCGGTGGAGCTCCACTATCTGGCGGCGCGAGTGCGAGTCCTCCGTTCTTCATTGTGTCGGGCAGCCCATACAGTTTGGGGGCAGGCAGCAGCCAGTCGGTTGTAGTGCGTTACAGTCCACAGACTGCGGAGCCGCACCAAGGTGGTGTGACGTTTGCCGGGGGTAACGCCACCATCAAGATGGTGTCTGGCCGGGGGGTGCGTTCGGTTGGGCTTAGCGCGGACAGTCTCGTGGAAAACGGCCAGGGCATTGCCATCAGTTGGCCCAGCGAACCGGACCGGCGCTATACCCTGCTGTGTTCGAGCAATTTGCTGGAAGGGTTTTATATCCGCGCCACCAACATTGCGGGCGACGTGAGCTCGACGACCTTCTGGGACGATTTTGAGGATCACGACCAGCTTTACTGGCGCATCGTGGAAGAAGAGTAGGGGAGGGCAGGCGGGGGGCGTTGGTGATGCGCGGCGGGGGGGGGAAATAAGACTGGCGGCAGTGGCGGGGGCGTCTATACTGGGCGCATGGAATTGCAGGAGCAGACGGCGGAGCCGGGGCCGGCCGGGCGCGCGTGGCTGGAGTCGCTGCCGCGGGCGGAGGCAGAGGCCGCCGCAGCGGCTTTGGCGGCGCTGCCCCGTGATGCGGCCGGAGCGGGGGAGTCGCTGCCGCTGGTGATTGCGGCGTGGCGGCTGGTGGATCCAGCGCGGGCGGCGGCGTTGTTCGAGGGCTGGCTGGACACCATGAACGAGGCGGGCCTGTTGTCGCCGTCGTTTCCGGTGGTTTGCCAGTGGGCGGAGCAGATTCTGGAGGCGCACCCCGACGCCGGGGAGTTGCGCCAGCGCTGGCTGCCGAAGCTGGCGCGCTATCTGGAGGGAGCCTTCGACTATTATGACGCGAGCGGCACGGCGCTGCCCCGCTGGCCGGTGGCGGCGGAGGCGCTGTTCCCCGAGGAGGTCGCGCCGGGGCGGATTACCGTGGATTTGGCCGTGCTGCTCTGGAATGAGACGGAGTCGTTTTGTTGTCTGGCCCGGGAGGATGAAGACGCCTATGCCAAGACCTTTGATCTGGCGGAGGGGGAGCAGCGCGAGCTGACCCTTTGGCTCAATGAAACCTTCTGGAACAGCGAGACGCTGCAATTTCACCGGGCGGAGGACGGGCGCAACCTGCCGGATGAGTCTCTGTGCGGGATCGTGCCGCTGGTGTGGGGGGGGCGTTCGGCGGAGGTAAGCGAGGGACTGCGCGCGCGGGTCAGCGACTGGGACGCGGCGAACTGGAACGCCCGGGCGCAAATCCTGTTTTGGGCGCTGCTGCTGCGGACACCACACAATACGGTGCTGGGGCGGCTGATGCGAGACGACCTGGCGGAGGGGGCGTCAGAGGTGGAGCGGGCGGTCTGGCGAATTATGGTGGCGGGGCTCGAGGGGGCGCGGGGGGGGGCGGTCGCGCCGATTCCGGCGTCGGCGCGCTGGCTGGACCGGCACGGACGGCGGATTGCCCTGGGCGCGGCGGGGCTGGCCTTGGTCTTGACGCTGGTGCTGCTGGGACGGGGGCTGGTGCTGCGCGAGCAGACGGCGGGGCGGGATCTGGCCCTGCTCGAGCGCGAGGCCCGCGAGCTGGCCGCGGCCGGCCAGCACGAGCGGGCGGCGGTGCGCTACGGCTTGGCGGCCAAGCAGGGGCGGGCGGCCTATTTCCGTTACCGGCAGGCGGGGGAGTGGCTGCGGGCGGGGCATCCGGCCGAGGCCGAACGGGTGTACCGGCGGTTGCTGGCAGAGAGGGCGGAGTCGCCGAATGTGCGGATGAATCTGGCGCTAGCGGTCTGGCGGCAGGGGCGGCGCGGTGAGGCGCTCGAGCTCTACCGCGCGTTTGTGGCGGATCCAGCCATGGCGGAATATCCGGGCCTGATCGAGCGGGCGCGTCTGGCGGCGGTGCTGGCGGAGCGCCAGCTCGAGCTGGACCGGACAGAATAGGCGAGCGGCCAACACACGGCGATGGAGCATGGCAAGAGTGCGGGAATGCGTGATGGGGCGGTTGTTTTGGCGGAAAATAGTGAAAAACGGGCTGAAAATGGGCGAAATTTGGTGGTTTTTGGTGATTTTGGGACGATATTTGTCAATTTGCAAGGGTAAGGACGCCTCGGCGATGCGTCTGCTGCTTTTTTTGCCGAGCTGGGGCTC
>JAAZFE010000087.1 GCA_012511885.1 Lentisphaerota bacterium
ATCAGGTGTGATAGACTTCTTCATGAGTTGGCCTTCTTTTGTTTAACTGCATCCTATTCTGGCAGAATAGGATGAGAATGCCAACTCCTTTTTTGTCCTCAGGTTGATGAATTATTCAGGCTAAAGCAACGGCCCTTCGAAAAGAAGGGCCTTTTGGTATCCGGTTGAATCCCTCCGGGAGGGAGGGCTCCATCAGGTCATGGCGGCGACTTCTTCGGCGATTTCCCGGGCGGCCTCGGCGGCCAGCTCGAACCGCTCCTCGGCGCCGATATGGCGGGAGGTGTCCTGCCCGTCAGCCCAGGCGATTTGGATGTCATCCACGCCGATATAGCCAAAAATGGCGCGGATGGCGGGGGTCAGGCCGTCCAGCACATCGCCTTCCTTGTAGAGCTCATCCGAGGAAACCAGCAAGACGACCGTGCGGAGACGATGGGTGGGCGAGATGCCCTCGGGGCTCATCTCAAACATTTTGCCGGGCACCAGCACCTGGTCGAGCCACGCCTTGAGAATGGCCGGCATGCTGTTGATCCATACAGGCAGCGTCAGCACCAGAACATCCGCCTCCATCAGCATCGACGAGTTGTTGTTGGAGTAGTTGGCGGCGGTTTCCTCAGCCTTGCTCGGGTTGTAATCGCTGTCGGCCACCGGGCCCCAGAAATAGCGCAGGGCTTCGGCGGTTACAAAGGGCGGCCGGCTCTGGTAAAGATCCACGTTGTTGACGATGACCTCGGAATTGTTCTCGGTCAGCGTCGTAAAAAATTCGAGCGCCAGCATCTTGGATTTCGAGACTTCCGCCGGGCGTGGATTGGCGATCACATGCAAAACGTTCATTCATTGGCTCCTGTTCATGAGTAAAGTACAACCGGCTCACGTTGATGCCAAAAAGAAAATGGGAAGACAATGCAAAAATTGTTTGGGCAAGAAGAGTAATTGACAAAACAGGGCCGCCATGAATAATCGGGATCCGCTTACAATGGCGGATAAGGTTGTTTCGATTGTGCAAACTGGCGACGTGTATATGAGGAAAGAAATAAAACTATTGCGTAAAACCGGGAAATGGGCTCGACGGGCGGCTATATCTCTGTTCGCGGACCGATACTGGCGGCATCCCGGTGTGACACCGGTCTGGGTTGGATCGCTATCCGGAGGAGCCTATGCAGATTTGCGGTTCCTTAACGATCGGAGTGTGGTATACTCCTTCGGCATCGCCACGGAAATTTCATTCGATCGGGCAATTATCCAAGAAACGGGATGTCAGGTCTTTGGATTTGACCCGGATCCTCGATGCTCCCGTTGGCTTAACCAGCCGGAAAGGTGGGTTCCGCCCGGCTTTCATTTTTCCGAATTGGCCTTGAGTGCCGTCTCTGGGACATTTCCCTTCCACATGACCGATATCGAGCTGATGAGTGGAAGCCTCACTCGCGAATACCAGAATGGCTTCACCGCCAAGGTGAATTGCATGACTCTGCGCGACATTATGAGCGACAAGGGTCATGATCTTGTGGATTATCTCAAGCTGGATATTCAAGGCGCGGAATATGACGTGTTAGAGGCATGGCGGACGGATTATCAGACATTGCCGGTAAAACAACTCTGGCTCGAATTCTTTCCAGATGGGAAAAAATGGACCGAAAAAGACTCCACAGCATGGGTGCGCCGACTTGCAGCACTTGGCATGGAGCCGGGATACCGTAATTATTTCCGTTACCCTCAAAATTATTTATTGATCAACACGCGGCTAGCCGAATGGAAAGCATGAAAGCAGGCGAATTGCGCTCGATGGCACAAATCAGATAGATAAGGGAAACATATGGATATCCAACACCTGTTTGCGGAACGAATTGGCGGGGCCGAGTTTGGGAAGAGCACGGCGATTTACAAGTTTGAGAAGATCAAGCGCGCCAAGCAGGCGGCGCGGACGGCGCATCCGGGGGTGGAAATGCTCGATTTCGGCGTGGGCGAGCCGGACCAGATGGCACCCCGCAACATTCGCCAGGCGCTGAAAAAAGCGGTGGACGATCCCGCCAACCGGGGCTATGCCGATAACGGGATTGCCGAGTTCAAAGTGGCCGCCGCGAAGTATATGACCGATTTCTTCGGTGTGACCGACCTCGATCCGGCCACGGAAATCAACCATACCATTGGGTCGAAGCCGGCGTTGGCGATGATTCCGCTGTGCTTCATCAATCCGGGCGACGCGGTTTTGGCCACCATCCCGGGGTATCCCGTGATGGGCACGCACACGAAATATCTGGGCGGAACGGTTATTCCGGTGCCCTTGCTGGCCAAAAATAAGTTTTTCCCGGATTTGAAGGCGCTGGAACAGACGGATTTGTCCCGGGTCAAGTTGTTCTATGTCAACTATCCCAACAACCCGACCGGGGCCGCGGCCACGGCGGAATTCTTTGACGAACTGATCGCGTTTGCCAGACGGCACAACATTCTGATTGTGCAGGACGCGGCCTACGCGACCCTGATTTATGGGCGGGAACGCCTTTCGATCCTGTCGCGTCCCGGGGGCAAGGATGTGGCCATCGAACTGCACTCGATGAGCAAAAGCTACAACATGACGGGCTGGCGGCTGGGCTTTGTGGCCGGGTCGGCACCGGTTGTGGCGGCCGTGGCCGAAGTGAAAGACAACATTGACAGCGGTCAGTTCAAAGCCATCCAGGTGGCCGCTTGCGCGGGCATTGCCGACCAGAAGCAATCGGAGAAAATCCGGGCGCATTATCAGCGTCGTTTGCGCGGTTTGGTCAAGGTGCTCAAGGGAGCCGGGTTCAAGGCGAGAATGCCGGGGGGGACCTTCTATCTGTATGTGCCCGCGCCCAAGGGAACGGCGGACGGCCGTGTTTTTGCCAATGCCGAGGAGGCCTCGCAGTATTTGATCACCGAACACTGCATCTCAACGGTGCCGTGGGATGATGCCGGAGCGTTTTTGCGGTTTGGCGCCACCTTCGAGTCGGCCAACCGGGCCGATGATGCCCGCGTGCTCGAAGAACTTGGGCGGCGACTGGAACAAGCCAAGTTTGTATTTTAGGATCGAGTGATGGCCACCGCCAAGACCAGCTTTGCCAAGGCCGTACAACTGACGGTCTATATTGACAACCGCAAAGGCACGTTGGCCGCTTTGACCGCGTTCCTGGCCAAGCATGACGTGATGATCCAGGGGCTCACCTTGGCCGACACCGAAGGCCACGGGCACGTCCGCCTGATTGTGGGCGAGACCGAAAAGGCCCGTCAACTGATCGAGGATTCGGGCGAGTTGGTCAGCGCGCGGGAGGTGCTGGTGATGCGGACGTCCAGCCATCCCAGGGAGTTCAGCCAGCTTCTGCGCGTGATGGCCGACCGGAACGTGAACATTGAATATGGTTATTCGGCCTGCGCCTCGGGCGGGCAGCAGACCGTGGTGCTGGTGCCGTCGGACATGGCCGCGGCGCTGGATGCGCTGGCGGCTGCTGGCGCGATGGAAAAATGAATTGCATGGCAGTGCCACGCGTCAGCATTATTACCAGTACGTATAATCGCTCGGACGTTCTGCGCCGGGCTATCCGCTCGGTTCTGGCGCAGCGGGATTTCTCCGACTGGGAAATGTGCGTGGTGGGGGACTGCACGCCGGATGACAGCGAGGCCGTGGTGGCGTCTTTCGGAGATCCCCGCCTGCGGTTTTACAACCTGTCCGAGAAGTCGCCGCCGCGCGCGCACGGCGCCATGGCCAAAAACCACGGCGTCTTCAAAATGGCCCGGGCGCCCTACATCGCCTATCTCGACGATGACGACGAGTATCATCCCGACTTCCTGCGCGTGATGATGGCCGCCGCGGAGCAGCATCCTCAATATCCTCTGGTGTATTGCCGCGCCGTTTACCGGGATGCCGATTCTGGGAAACGCATTTGGGGGAATCCGTTTCACGGCGCCTTGAAGTGGTCGCGAGAAAACCTCATGCGCTATAACTTTTTGGTGTCCAACGGGGTTGTGCACACGCGCGCGATCATCGATCAGGTGGGCGGCTGGAATCCGGACGACTTTTTTGATGACTATGATTTATGGAAGCGGATGGCCGCGGAGCACGATTTCTTGTTTGTGAACCAGGCGCTGTGCGTGGTCTATACAAAGGCGGATCCCTTCTTTAAGCGCCTCTTCACCAAGGGGTGGAAAATTCTGCGCTACGGCCGCCGCCTGCAGGATCAGTAAAAAAGGGGCCTGTGGAGCGGCCGGTGGGTGTGGTGTGCCGCGGGAAAGTTTAGGGGGATTCGGGCTTAATCGAGCACTTTTCGCTTCAAATGACCCGTAAGTAGCATACGAAGGCCGCTAAGTTGAGATTTGATGAAAGACAAGTTATTTCTATTTCGCCCTGAGTCTATGCGTGGAAGAGCATGCAAATGTTCGAGGTGCTCAGGGAATATATTGCCCCGGCGAGTGGTCGTTGCCGTGAGATAGCCGGCTTTTTGTGCCTGCGCAAATTCACGGGCTCCAGCCGCCCCCGGGGAACCAAAAGGATATGAGAAATGGTGAACACTTTGGCGGGTGTTTTGTTCGATTGATCTCTTTGAGTCGACCATTTCCCGTGCAAGATCCACCTCGGACAGAGCGGCAAGAGGTACATGATTCGTTGCGTGGGCACCCAGAGTGACGAGAGGGTCTTGTGCCATGGTTGCCAGCTCATCCCATGATATAGCTAGTTGTTTAACATATTTGCCCACATCCATATCGTACGCACCAAAAATCGAGTGGCATAATTCATTTCGACGCTCAGGATCGGCTCCGAAAAATAGGTTGGCCAAATCTTCAAATGCATTGAATTTGTTGTCAACAGACTGGAGACACCAACTCTTTCGCTGCCCATCAATAATCACCTCAATGTGTTGCCGGGCTAGCAGGAGGTCTTCGAGTGCATAATTCCACAGGACTGCATTTTGATTGGGGAAGCAAGTCGCCACGTAAACGGTAAAAGGCGCATTCATCTCTTTCAAGATTGGATAGGCGGATGTATATACATCCCGATAGCCATCATCAAATGTCAGGCATACAAAACGTTTGTTTTGTTTGTTGCGCAGATACTGTGGTATTTCATCCAGCGAAGCAATGGTGTAGTCGCGCATTATATACTGCAAGATATCCCGTAAATAAGCTGGGGAAACCTCAAGCGCATCGTTATTTAGCCGTTGTCGTTTTGAACTATCTTCAACAATGCGATGGAACGACAAAATACTACCCCTGCCGCCATAATAAAGACGGCTGATTTTGTCCAAGCCCATAGAAGTTAGGATGCCCGTCACGCGATCCTTCGTATTAGTTTTCACAACTTCCTCCGCGTATGAACAGAAATGATGGCTTTAAACTTGGTGGTGGGCAAATACAAAGTCGAGAAATTGAATAGCTCATGAGCGCGTATGGTTGCAATTTGGGTGGGGGGGTGTATGTTTGCGCGACGTAGCAAAGGAGCGGGCGATGGCCTGGCAATACAGCGATAAGACCAAACAGATTTTTATGGATGCGGTGCAGGGGAAGCCTGGCACGCATCTGGGTGAGATCGAGAACCCGGATGGCGAGGGGCAGCATGGGTCCATTGTGTGCGGCGACGCGATCAAGTTTACGTTTCGGGTGGAGCGCAACGAGGATCCGCTGAAGGATGTGATTGTGGAGGCGAAGTATCTGACGTTCGGCTGCACGTCGGCCATCGCGGCGTCGGAGGCGCTTTGCACGCTGATCGAGGGGCGGGGGCTGACGCCGATCGAGGCGCTGAAGATTACCAATCAGGATATTGTGGATTTTCTGGAGGGTCTGCCGCAGCAGAAGGTGCACTGCTCGGTGATGGGCGCGGAGGCGCTGGAGGGGGCGGTGGTGGACTGGGCGCAGAAGCGGGGGGTGGACCTGGCCGCGCAGGGGGTCAGGCTGACGGGGGCGGGGGCGGACGAGGACGAGGGCCGGGTGGTCTGCAAGTGCTACGGGATCACGGAGCCGTACCTGCGCCGGAAGGTGAAGGAGCTGAATCTGCGGACGATCGAGGATATTGTGTCGGCGCTGAAGGCGGGGGGCATGTGCGGAGCCTGCCGCTACGCGCCGGGCGGGTTGCAGGATATTTTGAACGAAACCTGGGGCGCGGGCGAACCGGCACCGACTACCGTGGCGGCGGCGCCGGTGGCCGAGGGGGAGATGTCGCCGTTTCAGCTGTATCGCAAGATCGAGCAGGTGATTGACGAGACGGTGCGGCCGGTGCTGCAGAGCGACGGGGGGGACATCGAGCTGGTGGACATCAAAGGCTGGAAGGTCTATTGCAGCCTGAAGGGGGCGTGCGCGAGCTGCATGGGGGCGGCGCGGACCTTGCAGCTGATTGTGGAGAGGTCGCTGAAGGATCAGGTGGATGAGCGGATTCAGGTGGTGCCGATTTGAGCCAGGCGGGCGGATCATGAGTGAGCCGACATCCATTTACGCGGACAACAACGCAACGACGGCCGTGGCCCCGGAGGTGGCGGCCGCGATGCAACCGTTTTTGGGGCCGGAGTTTTACAATCCGAGTTCGATGTATGAGCCGGCGCAGGGGGTGGCGGAGGCGGTCGGGCGGGCGCGGCAGACCGTGGCCGATTTTCTGGGCGGGGTGACGCCGCGGGAGGTGGTGTTCACCTCGTGCGCGACGGAAAGCAACAACATGGCGATTTTCGGGGTGGCGGCGGCCGTGCCGGCGCGCAAGCATATCGTGACCAGCGCGGTGGAGCATCCGGCGGTGCTCGAGGTTTGCAAAGAGATGCAGCGGCGGGGATATGAGGTGACGTATCTGGGGGTGGACCGCCACGGGCGGCTTTCCACCGCGGACTATGTGCGGGCGCTGCGGCCGGACACGCTACTGGTGAGTTTGATGCACGCGAACAACGAGACGGGCGTGGTCTGGCCGGTCGGGGACTGGGCGCGGATTGCCAAGGAGACGGATCCGGGGATTGTGTTCCACACGGACGCGACGCAATCGGCGGGAAAGCTGTCGCTGGATTTGACGGGCGAACTGAAGCATGTGGATTTGCTGTCGTTTTCGGGGCACAAGATGCACGCGCCGAAGGGGGTGGGGGCTTTGTTCATGCGGCGCGGGACTCCGTTGCGTCCGTACATGCTGGGGGGGCATCAGGAGGAAAGCCGGCGGGGGGGGACGGAGAACGTGCCCTATATCGCGGCGCTGGCGCGGGCGTGCGAACTGGCGCGGGAGCACGAGGCGGACATGCCGCGGATTGCCAAGTTGCGCGACTGGCTGCAGGAGGAGCTGTCGCGGCGGATTACGCATTTGGAGGTGAACGGGTTGGGGGTGGAGCGGACGCCGAACACGCTGCATGTGTCGTGTCATTTTATCGAGGGCGAGGCCATGCTCTACGACCTGAACCGCTATGGCATCTATGCCAGCACGGGGAGCGCCTGTTCGAGCGGGTCGCTCGAACCGAGCCATGTGCTGCAGGCGCTGGGGGTTCCGTTTACGGCGCTGCACGGTTCGATCCGGTTCAGTTTCAGCGCGTATACCACGGAGGCGGAAGTTCGGCGGATTGCCGAGGTGTTTCCCGAGGTGGTGGCCAACCTGCGCAAGATGTCGCCCTATTGGGATCAGAAGAACAATCTGCCGCGCGAGACCGGCCCGGCATGAGTTGCCGGAGGCATGGTCCGGCCGCGGCCGGAGCCATGGGGGGGGGCGCGGGCGGAGATTTTCCACGGCGTGGAAAACATATTTCCATGGCGTGGAAAACTTTTTTCCATGGCGTGGAAAACCGTCGGTCGCGCGCGGGGACGCGGCGGGGCCGGGCGCATTGGGCGGCGCTGGCGCTGATGTTTTTGAGCGGGGTGTTGCAGGGGGCGGCGGCGCTTGGGGCGGGGATTGAGCGGCTGGCGATCTGGTGCGAGTTCATGCCTTATGCCGAGGTGGAGCCGCATTTGCCGGTGCTGGCGCGCTATGACTGCGATTTGATTTTGCATGTGGAGCGGGGGAGTTTCGCGGATCCGGATTTCGCGCGGCTGTTGCGGGCGGCGGAGGAGGCGGGGGTGGGGGTGGACGCGTGGCTGCTGCTGCCGTATGAGGAGCACTTGTATGTGGGGCAGGCGAGCGTGGGGGCCACCCGGGACTTGGCGCGGCGGGCGGCGGATTTTTTTGAGCGCGAGGGGCTGGCGGTGCGGGCGTTTGTGTTCGATTGCGAGCCGTCGCCGCTGCTGGGCCGCGAGCTGTTCGCGGCGGTGCGGCGGAGGAGTCCGCGGGCGCTGGCGCGGATACTGCGCGGGGAGCTGGATGCCGAAGCCTTCGCGCGGGATACGGCGGCGCTGAATGAGCTGATCGGGGAATTGCGCGCGCGGGGCTACGCGGTGGACGGCGCCGCGAACCGGGCGTTTCTGGACGCGCAGAGCCGGGGCAATGTGGCGCTGGAGGACGCGCTGAACGCGCCGGTGAGCGGCGTGGAATGGGACGCGCTGTCGTTTATCACCTATCGCTATATGGCGGATCAGTTGACCTATGTGGCGATGGTGAACCGCTACGCGACGCTGGCGCACCGGCTTTACGGAGGGCGGGCGGCGCTGGATGTGGGGCTGCTCGGGGATTATGATGACATCGAGGAGAACGCGGTGCGGGCGGCGCTGTTTGGCGGGGAAGATGTCTTCGTGCGTTTTTTACGGGGCATGCGCAGCGTGTACGACTTGGAGGAGGCGGTGGGGACGGCGCTGGGCTGCGGGGTGCGGCGGATCCATCTCTACGCGCTGGACGGGGCGGCGACGTCGGTGGCAGGGCTGGAGAACTGGTTGAAGGCCGCGCGGAGGGCGCGGGCGCTTTCGTGGCGGGAGCGCTGGACGCCGGTGCGCTCGGCGGGGCTGGGCGCGATTGGCGCGTTGACGGAGAAAAGTTTTCGGTGGTTTACTGGGGGTTCGGAGAAAACTCATGGCAGAATCAAAATTGGGACGCCGGCAGCTGGTGCTGGCGAGCGCGAGCCCTAGGCGCTGCGAGTATTTGCGGCTGCTGGGCTATTCATTTGAACTGGCGGCGCCCGCCACGGAGGAGCGCCAGCGGCCGGGCGAAGGCGCGGTGGACTATGTGGTGCGCAACGCGCGCGAGAAGGCGCAGGCGGTGGCGGCGGAGAAGCCGGACAACGCGGTGGTGATTGCGGCGGACACCGTGGTGGTGCTGGAGGGCCGGATTCTGGAGAAACCGAAGTCGGCGGAGGACGCCCGCGACATGCTGATGGCGCTGAGCGGGCGCACGCACCAGGTGATCAGCGGGTTTTGCGTGAAGGGGCCGGCGCAGGATTTTTCGCCGCGGGAGCGGGCGGCGGCGGCGGTGACGGATGTGGTCTTCAAGGAGCTGTCGGATCAGGAGATCGCGGCCTATGTGGCCAGCGGCGAGCCGATGGACAAGGCGGGGGCCTATGCCATCCAGGGGCGCGCGGCCTACATGGTGCGGCGCATCGAGGGATCGTACAGCAATGTGGTGGGGCTGCCGCTGACGGAGCTGGTGGAGACGCTCGAACGCGAGTTCGGCATCCACCCGACTTTCCGCAATTCGGTATCGGGCTGAACCGCCCAAAGGAAGGGGGGGGCTATTCCTCGGCGGGGCCTTCGGGGGCGTCGGGCTGAGCGGGGCCGCTGCCGGGTTCGACGAGCGCGGGTTGGTCAGGGAGGGTCGTTTCCTTGAAGGCGGGTGAGAAGTCCGGCGCCAGGTTGGGGCGCAGATCGGGTTCGGCGATGGCGCCCGCGCCGATCCGGCCGGTGGCGGGATGATCGGGGCGGGGCATCTCGAACTGGATGTCTTCGGTGTACCAGTGCTGCTCGCTCTTGCGGAACATCATGAGGGTGGCCTGGGTGGCCTTGGAGCCCTCGACCTGCACGCCGACGGCCAGGAAGCCGGGCTGGGTTTCGATGGCGCGGACAATGGTCCAGTCGGCGGGGACGCCCACTTTGCCGAGAAAATCCTGGGCCTGGGCGAGGAAGATCAGATAGGGGACGCGGCCGCGATAGGTGGAGGTTTGCTGGTCGTAGATGGCCTGGAACTCGGCGGTCTGGAAGCGGGTCCAGAAGGCCTTGATGAGCTCGAGGACGGGCTCGGGGGGGGCGACCATGCGGACCCGGGGTTGGCGGCGCATGGCTTCCTCGACCGTGGCGGGCGAGATTTGCCAGTCGGAACCGATCTGGATGAGGCCGATCAGGAGGGGTGTGTCCTGTCCCCCGGCGGTGCGGGTGAGCACGCGGGCGAGATGGCCGGGGATGTCGTGGGGGGCGGGGGCGTAGCCCATGATGCTCCAGGTCATGCCGGCGTGGTTGGCTTCTTCGAGGATTTCGATGATGATGTTCTGGAGGCGGGCGGGGGCGAGGTCGTGCACCTGGATTTTGGCGGACATTTCCTCGATGTCCTGTTCGGTCAGCTCGGGATTGCGGGCCTTGAGCTCGGTGAGGCGGCGTTCGAGGAGATACTGGCGCATGCCACGCATGTCGTGGAGGGGGATGGTGGCTTCAAGGTCGCCCTGGGAGAGGAGGGAGAGGTAGGACTCGAGGACTTCGGCTGCGCCGGGCTCGGGGGGGGCGGGGGTGTAGCGGGGGGACTCGGAGGATTCGGCGTCGGCAAAGAGCAGTTGGGCGCAGAGGGCGATGCCCAGCAAAACGGTGATTTTTTTCATGATGGTTCCTTTGGGTGAGTCAGCGGGGGAATATAAGCAAGCCGGGCGGGGTGAAGTCAAATCCCGGCTCGGAGCGAGGGGGGTGAAAATGTTTTGCGCAAGCGGGGGGCGGGGGGCATAATGCGCGACGATTGGTGTTCAGGATCAACGGGAAAGGTTATCGAGACGAGTGAGCAATTTTCTGCATTTTGAAAACGTGTCCAAGCACTACGGCGAGGTCAAGGCGGTGGACCAGGTGACGCTGACGGTGGAGCAGGGCGAAATTTTTTCGCTGCTGGGTCCGAGCGGTTGCGGCAAGACGACGCTGTTGCGGATCCTGGCGGGGTTCGAGCAGCCGGACAGCGGGCGGGTGATTCTGGGGGGGAAGGATGTGACCGACCTGCCGCCGTACGAGCGCAAGGTGAACACGATTTTTCAGAGCTACGCGCTGTTTCCGCATTTGTCGGTTTGGGACAACATCGCGTTCGGGCTGAAGGTGGCGAAGCGTCCGCGCAAGGAGATCAACGACGCGGTCGAAGCGATCCTGGCGATGATCCAGATGGAGGATCACGCGTGGAAGAAGCCGGATCAGATTTCGGGCGGGCAGAAGCAGCGCGTGGCGATCGCGCGGGCGCTGGTGAACAAGCCGCAGGTGCTGCTGTTGGACGAGCCGCTGGCCGCGCTGGACTTAAAGCTGCGCCAGCGGATGCTGATCGAGCTGGACCTGATTCACGACGAGGTGGGGATCACCTTTTTGTATGTAACCCATGACCAGGGCGAGGCGATGAGTTTGTCGGACCGGATCGCGGTGATGCGGGACGGCAAGATCGAGCAGCTGGGGACGCCGGCGGAGATTTATGAAGCGCCGCGGACGAGCTTTGTGGCGGCGTTCATCGGCGACACCAATTTTTTTGACGGGGTGGTGGCGGAGCCGCTGGAGAAGGGCGTGGTGCTGGATGGCATGCTGTCGGCGGCGCTGGACAAGGATTACAGCCGGCTGAAGGTCGAGGATTTTCCGGATGTGGAGTGCTACAACGACAAGCAGATCCGGCAGGGGGAGAAGGTGTTTTTGAGCGTGCGGCCGGAGAAGTTCCGCATCTCGCGCGAGAAGCCGGAGGCGCGGCCGCATCTGAACATCATCCAGGGGATGGTGGAGGACGTGATTTATCTGGGGTCGCAGACGAAGTACTGGGTGCGCGTGGCGGACTATCAGATTTCGGTGATCCGGCAGCACAGCCGCTTTCTGCTGGATGAGGAGCCGATCGAGTGGGATGAGCAGGTCTGGCTGAGCTGGCACGCGGACGACGGTTTCATGATGGAGAAATACAGCGAGCAGGACGAGGCGCTGCTGCCGGCGCCGCCGGACAAGGTGGGCGACGAAGTCGAGCCGGAGGTGGAAGCCCAGTGAAGACGCGGGCGCGGACGCGCTGGGCGGAGTGCTTCGTGACGCTGCCGTCGCTGGTCTGGCTGGGTCTGCTGTTTCTGGTGCCGACGGTTCTGGTGTTCGCGATCACCTTCAAGCCGGCGACGCCCTATGGGGGCATCGGCGAGGGCTGGACGCTGGAGACGCTGCGGACGCTGGGCAATCCGAACTATCCGGCCATTATTTGGCGCACGCTGCGTTTGAGCATGCTGACCACGGGGGCGTGCATTCTGCTGGCGACGCCGATGGCTTATTACATGGCGCGCACGGGCGAGGTGTGGCGGCGCTGGCTGCTGCTGCTGGTGGTGCTGCCGTTCTGGACCAGCTCGCTGGTGCGCATTTTCGCGTGGAAGGTGCTGCTGCATCCGGAGGGGCTGGTCAAGCAGGCGCTGGTGGCGCTGGGGCTGGCGGGGCCGGAAACCATGCTGCTCTATAACGAGAACGCGGTGCTGCTGGTCATGGTGTACACCGAACTGCCTTTCGCGATTCTGCCGCTCTACGCGGCGGCGGACAAATTCGACTTCCAGTTGATCGAGGCGGCCAAGGACTTGGGCGCGACATCGTTCCGGGCGTTCCGGTCCATTTTTCTGCCGGGCATCAGGGTGGGGCTGCTGACGGCGTTTCTGATGGTGTTCATTCCGTCGCTGGGGTCGTATGTGATTCCCGACGTGGTGGGGGGGCCAACCAGCGAGATGGTGGGCAACAAGATCGCGCAACGGACCTTTGTGGACCGCAACCTGCCGCACGCGGCGGGGTTGTCGGCCATTCTGGCGCTGACGGTGGTGGCGCCGCTGGTGGCGATTACGGTGCTGCGGCGCAAGACGAGTCCCCGGGACGCGCTGCGGGAGGAGGGGATATGAAACCCAGCCGCTTCCCGTTGGTGGTGACTTGGGCGGTGCTGATTTTTTTCTATCTGCCCATTGTGGTGCTGGTGGTGCAGTCGTTCAACTCGGCCCGCTTCGGGGGGGGGTGGGAGAGCACGTCGCTGAAGTGGTACCGTCAGTTGCTGAAGGAGCCGAGCATTTGGGACGCACTGATGAACACGCTGATCATCGCGACCACGGCCACGGCGGCCTCGATGGTGCTGGGCACGTCGGCGGCCTTCGCGCTGCACCGCTACGGCAAGAGCCTGCTGCAGCGGCTGCACTTCAGCCTGATCTACACCCCGCTGGTGCTGCCGGAAATTCTGATGGGGCTGAGCATGCTGCTGTTTTTCGTGGCCATCAACGTGGAGCTGGGCCTGGGGACCATTTTTGTGGCGCACGTGACGTTTTGCCTGTCCTATGTGGCCATGACGGTGCTGGCGCGTTTGCAGGATTTCGATTTTTCGGTGATCGAGGCCGCACAGGATTTGGGCGCGGGCTGGTGGACCACGCTGTGGAAGGTGCTGGTGCCCATCCTGGCGCCGGGCATCCTGGCCGGCGGGCTGCTGGCGTTCACGCTGTCCATTGACGACTTTGTGATTTCCTTTTTCGTGGCGGGTCCGGGTTCGACCACGCTGCCCATCAAGATTTACAGCATGATCAAGTATGGTTCGCCGCCGCTGATCAACGCACTATCCACATTGCTTTTGCTGGTGACATTTGCCAGTGTGGCGGCCAGTCAGCATTTGGCCCGGAAAGGCGAGCCGCGGCGCGATCCGAGCCGGGCCCGGATCACCATGGCCCAGCCTTAAGGCGGGGCGCGGACAGAGGAGGACAACACCATGAAAAAGACGCGACGAGGAATGACACTGGCGGTTGGCGGCCTGATGCTGTTGGGGCTGCTGGCGGGTTGCGGGCCCAAAAAGCCCGTGCTGCATATCTATACGTGGTCGGACTATGTGAAGCCGGGGCTCGTCAAGGAGTTCGCGGCCGCGCATGGCTGCCGCGTGGTGATTGACACCTACGACTCGAACGAGGCGATGTATGCCAAGCTCAAGGCGGGGGCGCGGGGCTATGATCTGTTGTTCCCGAGCAGTTACATGGTCAAAATCATGCAAGACCAGGGCATGCTCCAGCCGCTGCGGCACGAGCTGCTGCCCAACCTGAACAACCTGGACCCGGATTATCTGGCGATGGCGGTGGACAAGGAGCTGGCCTACAGCGTGCCCTATACCACCACGATCACCTGCCTGGGGTACCTGGGCAGCCGGGTCGAAGATGTCGAGGCCTCGTGGGCCATGCTGGACCGCGCGGACCTCAAGGGCCGCATGACCATGCTCAACGACTACCGCGAAACCATCGGCGCGGCGCTCAAGTTTCTGGGTTACAGCCTCAACACGCTGGATGACGGCGAACTGGCCGAGGCCAAAGAGGTGATTCTGCGCTGGAAGCGCAACATCGCCAAATTCGAGAACGAGCAATACAAGACCGGCCTGGCCTCGGGCGAATTCCTGCTCACCCATGGCTACAGCGGCGACCTGATGCTGGTGCAGGAGGAGAACGAGGACATCGAAATCGTGGTGCCCCGCGAGGGCTCCGTGCTGAGTTTCGACGACATGGTGATTCCCGCCACCGCCCAGCAGGTGGAACTGGCGCACCAGTTCATCAACTTTATCCTCGATCCCCGGGTGGCCGCCGAGATGACCGAGTTCATCTATTATCTGTGTCCCAATCAGCCCAGTTATGAGCTGCTGGATGAAGAAATCCGGACAGATCCCATCCTGTTCCCGCCGCAGGAAGTGATTGCCAAACTCGAGATGATCCACGATCTGGCCGAGGGCAACCAAAAGTACACCCGGCTCTGGGACGAGATCAAAGGCAGCGAATAGCGCGGTTGGCAGAAAACATAACGAGCAACATAACGATCGAAGCGAGTGGTGTGTCCGTAATGGATGCGCCCGCGCCTTGCCGGTGATGGAGATCCGAAAGAACTGCACATGAACCTCGCGCGCTGGGTGTTGTTGGCAACGCTGATGACGGGCAGTCCGCCGGCCCGGGAAGCCGACATGTGGCGGAAGGATGGGGTGCTCATCCCCGACCGGCCGAACATGAAGTCCGAGCGCGGATTCGGCGCGCAGTTGTTTCTGACGGCCAGCGAGCAGTTCTTTGATGACTGGGAGAAGCCGCAGACGCCGCACCTGCCGCTGCTGACAGACGCCGAACGCAACGTCCCCTTTTTCACCGTCATTATGTTTGTGAATCCCCAACTGGATGGCGGCGGCAAGGCCCATGTGACCTGCGACATCACCGTGCGCAAGCCGGATGGCAGCATCTACGGCCGGGAGCTGAATGTGTCGGGATGGGAAGGGCCCTACAGCACTCCGGCAAATCACCTGCAACTGACCACGGGCGGAATGGGAATACGCATCGAGCCGCATGATCCCCCCGGAACCTATGTCGTGGAGGTGATTGTCCGCGACAACCACCGCAAGGTGGCCCTGCCGCTAAAAACCACGTTTACAGTCAGCGAGTAAACAGCTCCATGTTTGCAGGATGCGCTGGCCTGAATCGCGCATCCCAAATTGAAGGGGGAACCCTATAAAGCGACGCAATAACCCACGGGATTGATGAGACACCCAAAAAGGCAAATTGGAAAAATAAACTCAAAAATTATTCATAATAGCTTGGTATGCAATATATTGCCCATTCTCACATATATAATATGTGAGAATAAATTGGTCGCAAGATGCAACCTGAATTATTCATCAACATGGCTGAAACGATCTCATTTTGACCCGCAGAGCGGCAGGTTGAGGGAATTGGCTTTTTTTTATCAGTTTTGGCCTTGTTGCCCTTCGGCGCGACGATTCCAACCCGTCTGCGGCATTATTCGGGGCTCGCGGTATGTGCATACAGCTTCGCCCCGCCCGCCTTGCATCCGGGCCGGATTTGCCACGTAAATTATCCAGGGTAAATCGCATAAAATCGTCCAAAAATGGCCGTGCAGTGCGCCCAAAATGAAAACACCGGGTATTTGTTGTGGCCCATTTTTTGCGTTTTTTTGCGATTTTTTCGCCTTTTTCAGCTCGTTTTGCTCATTTCCGGGCTGTTTTGCGCTTTTTCGCGCTGTTTTTTGCGGTTTTTCGCCCGAATTCATGACTTTTGGGCGAATTTTTCGTTTTTAGGGGCCCAAGGCTCGTATTGCCGAGGGGTTGGGCTGTGCGCGGTGGCCGGGGGGGCAACCTGCTGAAAACCGGGCGGTCGCGGACTGATCAGGTTGCCGCCGGGGGGACCTCGGGCGGCTGTTCGTCGGGGGGGGCCTTGTGGGGCGAGAAGCTGGGGATTTCCCGGGGGGTGTGCTCGGGGAGATCGTCGTCGTCCTCGTCATAGGGGACGTCTTTTTGCAGCAGGGCAAGATATTTGCCGGGGTCCACGCGGAGGGATGACTCATAGGCGAGGGGCGGTTCGGCCTCCTGCTCGAATTTGTAGGCCTTGACGCGAAAATCGGGCTGACGCTCGGCAAAGGCGATGGACTTGATCCGCCGGACCATGCGGTCGAGGTCTTCGATGTAGCGCGAGAGATAATAGCCGGCGATGGGGGCGATGCGCCGGTTGCGGATGGCCACGGCAAAGTCGGCTTTGGCGTCCATGGACTGAATCATATAGGCATCGCGCACGCGCAAGATGGACAGCGCCGTGGTCTGGAAGGTGTCGGAATCGGGATCGAATGATTTGGCCATGAGGCTGATGACGTGCTTGGCGGTGCGGAACAGGTTGAACCAGATGTTGAAGAGGTCCTCGGGCAGGAGGGCCTCGGGATTGCGGGAGCGTTCACGGGAGGTTTCACCCAGATGAGTCAGATAGTCGCCAATGCGCTCGATGTCCTTCATGCAGCGGTCGAGGTGCTGGAGGAAGAGGGTTTGCCGCCGGGAGAGGTACTGCTTGGTGAGGCACCCGAGGTAGTCGCTGACGGCCTCGCGGACTTCGTTGATGATTTCCTCGTTGGAGAGAAGTTTGCGGTGGGTTTTGCGGTTGAAATTGAGCATCAGTTCGCCGTTGAGCATCATGCTGTCCACGCAGATTTCGGCCATGCGGCGCAGTTCGCGCACAACCCCCGCCAGAGCCTGTTCGGGCCGGGCGAAGAGTTTGTCGTCCAAAAACGAGGGGGCGGGGGTGGGTTCTTTCGAGGGGGTGGCGAGTTGCACGAGGCGGGTGAACAGTCCGGTTGCGGGCAATATCAGCACGGTGGCGAAGAGCATGGTGAACGTGTGGAGGTTGGCGGCCTGGCGCAGCAGGTTGCCGGGGGCGGAGGCCTCGCAGACCCAGACGGCCAGCGGCCAGACCAGCAGCGTCAGAGCGACATTGGCGAAGTTGAAGAACAGGTGGGCGATGGCCACGCGCCACGCGCCGATGCGCATCGGCAGCGCGGCCATGATGGGGACGATGCAGGTGCCAATGTGCGCGCCTAGGATTACCACGGCGACTTGATGGAATTCGGTGAAGACGCCAGCGCTAACCAGCGCAAAGCACAGGCCGATCATGGCTCCGGAGGAGGTCAACAGGGCGGTGAGGAGGGCGGAAATGCTCACGCCAAGAAGGCGGACGCCCCAGGTGTGGCCCTGAATGTGCGCGAGGAACGGGGCCAAGGCGTCTTTGTGCGGCGCGATGCCGGCGGATATGGTTTCCATGCCGAGGAACAGCAGGCCAAAGCCAATCAGCGCGCCGCCGAGCTTGCGCCAACGGTCGGAGGGGGTCAGCGCGTCGAAGAGGAAGCCGATGCCGATGGCCGCCCAGCAGTAGTCGGCAATGCGGAACGAGATGAGCTGCATGGACAGCGACGTGCCGATGTTGGCGCCAAATACGGGGGCAATGGCCTGTTCGAGGGTCATGACGCCAGCGTTGACGAAGCCAGCGAGCATGGCGACGGCGGCGCCGGAATGGGCCAGGAAACCGACCGCGGTGCCGAAGACCGCGCCGTGAACCCGGCTTTGGGTGGCGCGGGCCAGAATGGCACGCAGCGAGCTGCCGGCCGCCTCACGCAGGCTGCCCGTCATGATGTGCATGCCATAGATGAACAGGCTCAGCCCGCCGAGAACTTGGAACACTAACATTACTATTTCTTGAGCGCTCATGGTTTTGTGTAGGTGGCATCCATAGCAAATGCGACGGCGGTATTCAAGCCGTGAGACAAAACCGGCAGGCGGGGCGGGGGTGCTTTTTCTTTTCGAGGGGGGCCATGCGTGGTAGCTTGAAGGGATAGACGAGGTGATGGTGAGATTTTCGGACGTGAATTGGGAGAACTGGCAGCCGCGGGAGACGGCGACGCTGATGCTGGTGCGGATGGATGGCATGGCTCTGCTGATCCGCAAGTTGACGGGGATGGGCACCGGGCTGATCAACGCGCCGGGGGGGCGGGTGGACCCGGGGGAGACGCCGGAGGAGGGGGCGATTCGCGAGATCCAGGAGGAGCTGCACGTGACGCCGTTCGGCATCCACAAGGCGGGGGAGCTGTGGTTTGAGTTTACCAACGGGTATTCGCTGAAGTGCCACGTGTTTACGGCGTCGTCCTATGAGGGGGTGCCAACGGAGACGGTGGAGGCGATTCCGATGTGGGTGGACGAGCGGGACATGCCCTACAGCCAGATGTGGGCGGATGACCGGCTCTGGTTTCCCATGCTTCAGCAGGGGCGTTATTTTTCCGGCCGCTTTCTGTTTGAGGATGAGATCATGCTGGGGTGCGACTTTGCAGTGGAGCCGGCCAAGGCCTGGCCGGAACCGTTGGAGGACTAGGCGGGAGGAGGCGAAGATGGACTGGGCGGCGGTGCATTGGGTGGATATTCTGTTTCTGGTGGTGATGATCTTCGGGGGCGTGGTGGGGCTGCTGCGCGGGTTGTCGCATGAGCTGGCGATGCTGATCGGGATGATCGTGGCGGTGGCGGTGACTTTTCTGCTGTACCGGCCGCTGTCCGACTGGATCTGCGCCCACGTGTCCGTGAACGAGGAGATCGTCCGGCTGATTTCGGTGGTGGCGCTGGTGGCGGCGGCGCTGGCGGGGATGAAACTTTTGCGTGCGGGGCTGGGGCTGCTGATGACGTTTTCGTTCAAAGGGCCGGTGGAGCGGGTGGGGGGGGTGCTGGCGGGGATACTCCGACGGGGGGCGGTGTTTCTGGTGTTGCTGCTGGCGGCGAGCTTTGTGCCGTGGAACTGGTTGCAGCGGCCGGTGATGTATGACTCGCAGGTGGGGCAACTGATCCTGCCGCATGTGCGGGTGGGCTACAACGCGCTGGCGCGCAAGATGGAGATGATTCAGGCGGAAGTGCCGATCGGGGTCGAACTGCCCTTTGCCGTGATGCCGCCCGACGGGGAGGGCGGCGGGACGTGGCCGCCGGAGTGGCCGGAGGAGTAGGGCGCGCATGGCGGGGATGGTCACCAAGGAAACGATCGAACGGATCCGGAACTCGCTGGATATTGTTGACGTTGTCGGCTCGCACATTCAGGTGAAGCGCGCGGGCTCGACGGCCACGGCGCTGTGTCCGTTTCACAAGGAGAAGACGCCGTCGTTTCATGTGAATGCGGCGCGGCAGATGTTCTACTGTTTCGGCTGCGGGGAGGGGGGGGATCTGTTCAAGTTTGTGATGCTGTACGAAGGGGTGGATTTCCCGACGTCCATCGAGCTGCTCGCGCCGCGCGCGGGGGTGCCGATCGAGTATGACCGGGAGCGGCCTCGGCCGAAGCGTGAAGGGCCGACCAAGGATGAACTGTTCAAGGCGAACGAGGCCGCGGCCAAGGCTTATCACCGGGAGCTGCTGCAGAGTCCGGAGGCGGAGACCGCCCGCGCCTATCTGCGCGATCGGACGTTGGAGTTGGAGGCGTGGCAGGAGTGGGGGCTGGGCTACGCGCCGGAGAGCTGGGGGTTTTTGACGGACAGCGCGCGGCAGGTCGGCGAGGCCGAAGTGAAGGTGCTGGAGAATGCGGGGCTGGCGGTGCGCAGCGAGAAGGGCACGGTCTATGACCGGTTCCGCGGACGACTGATGTTTCCGATCCGCGATGAGCTGGGGCGGGTGGCGGGGTTTAGCGGGCGGCTGCTCAAGGAGGAGGAGGACCGCGGGGGCAAATATGTGAACACGCCGGAGACGGACGCGTTCCGCAAAAGCCGGATTCTGTTCGGACTGGACAAGGCCAAACGCGAGATTCAGGAGCAGCGCAAGGCGCTGCTGGTGGAGGGGCAGATTGACTGCATCCGCTGTCATTTGGGCGGCTTCGGGCTGGCGGTGGCGGCGCAGGGGACGGCGTTTACGGAGGATCACGCGCGGCTGCTGAAGCGCTACGCGGATCACGTGGTGGTGGTGCAGGACGCGGACACAGCCGGGCAGAAGGCGGCTTTGCGCACGGCCGGGCTGCTGCTGGACGAGGGCTTGGTGGTGTCGGTGGCCATGTTGCCGCCGGGCGAGGATCCGGATTCGTTGATCGCCCGGCAGGGGGCGGAGGCGTTCGGCAAGGTTTTGGCCGAGGCGCAGACCGCGATGGGTTTTCTGGTGAGTCTGCTGCGCGCCAAGCTGGATCTGCGCGATCCGGCGGGGCTGCTGCGGGCGACGCGGGCGGTGGTGGATCTGGCCTTGCACGCCGATGGCGCGGTGCAGGCCGAGCAGATGCTGCGCGAGGCCGCCGCGGGATTGCAGGTGGGCTATACCGCGCTGCAACAGGATTGGCGGCGGGCCAAGCGCACGAGGCAGCGCCGGGCGGCACCGGCGGCGCCGCCCGGGCCAGCGCGGGCGCCGGCCGTCGCGCGGCCCGTGGACGAGGTGGAACTGGCCACGCTGCTCTGTGGAAACAGTCATCCGGAGCTGGCGGGATTTGTGCGGCGCTGGCTGCCCTATGCTTTTTTGAGCGATCCGGCCTGCCGGGCCATCATCGAGATTCTGGCTGAGGAGGAAGAGGAGTTGATGCCGGCCCTGGCTGACGAGCCCGAGGATTATCAGGCGCTGGCCGCCAGGATTGCCAACGCGCCCTCCAAGCTGGCGGATGCCGAGGAGAAGGAGAACATTCTGCGGGCGGCGCAGGATTTGACGGTGCGGATTTGGCGGCGGCACCTCGAGGGGCAGCGGCAGGACATCAGCCGGCGGATGCAGGAATTGACGGGCGCCGAGCGCCAGAGCGCGCTCTATGAAATGGCCGACGTGCTGCGCGATCTGGGCGAGCTGAAGATGGGCTGGGAGAAGGCCCGCCCGGTGCTGGACCAGTATCTGCAGCGAATGGCGGAGGAATAAAAAAGAGGCGGGCGCTCAAGGGGCGGGCGCCACGACGATGCGGTTGCCGTGAGCTTCGATGATTTGCACGCTCGCGTCGGCATCGAGAAATTGTCCGGCGGTGACGACATCGAGGCGCTCGGCGCCAACGCGGATCACTCCGGCCGGGCGCAGGGGGGTGAGGGCTACGCCGGTTTGGCCGACCAGCGCCGAGGTGTCGGGGGCGGCGGTGTAGCCTTCGGCGGCCGAGGTCGCGGCGGCCAGGGTCAGGCGGCTGCCCAAAGCGCTGCGCGGCAGGAAGCGTCCCAGCAGAAGCGCGCCGGCGCCGGTGCCGAAGATGGCCACGCCCATTTTGAGGATGGGGATATGCAGGTCGGTCCAACCGGGCAGGACGGGACCGCCGGGAATCATGCGGGTCATGGCGCCCACCAGCGAGAAGAGGATGAGCAGAATGCCCAGCACGCCGGTGATGCCGAAGCCCGGGATGAGAAAGATTTCGACGAGCAGCAGCAGAACGCCGGCGGCAAAGATCAGGAGGTCTTCCATCCCCGCCAGGCCGGCGATGTGGTGGCCCCAGAAAAACAGGCCGAGGCAGATGGCGCCCAGGATGCCGGGCAGGCCGATGCCGGGGGTCTTGATTTCGATGTAGATGCCCAGGAAGCCGAGAATCATGAGGATGGGGGCGGCGCTGGCAATTACACGGGCGACCCGTTCGACGGTCGTGATTTCCAATTCGCGGATGGGGTGCTTGGCGAGGCCCAGCGCCTTGAGAACGCTGTGGATGTCGGAGTGGGTGCCGGCGGAGAGGAGGGGGCGGTCGGGGTTGCGCCCGGGGCGGGCGGCTTCCTCGGCGGTCAGGGTCAGGAGCTGGCCGGCAGGGCTGATGACGTCATCGCCGATCTTGAGTTCGTTTTCGCGGCGCACCATTTTTTCGGCCACTTCGGGGTCGTGGCCGGCGGACTGGGCGGCGGCGCGGATGAGGGCGGCCACGGCGGAAACGGATTTTTCCTCGAGGCCTTCGGACATGTCCTGGACGCCGCCGAAGGGCGACATGAGGATGGGGAGGGCGTCGCCAATCACCGCGCCGGGCGCCATGTAGATGGCGCGGGTGGACAGGGCGATGATGGCGCCGGCGGAGAAGGCGTCTTTCTCGATAAAGGTATAGACGGGAACGGGCGAGGCCTGGATCGAGCGGACGATGTCGCTGGCGGAGTTGAGGGTGCCGCCGGGGGTGTCCATGATCAGGATGATGGCGGCGGCGTTCTGTTGTTTGGCTTCGGCCAGGCCGCGGCGGATAACATAGAGCAGGGCGCCCTCAATTTGGCTGCGGACGGGAATGACATAGACCGCCGCGCCGGGCGCGGGCCGCGGCGGGTCGGCTGACGCCGCGGCGGCAGGCAGGGCCGGCGCGGTCAGCAGGGCCAGCAGAAGGAGGATGAGGCGTTTCATTCCGAGGCCGACGCTTTGCGAAGAACGCTGATGAACTGGGTTTCGGTGGTGAGGATATTTTGGCGCATTGTTTGGAAGAGGGCGATGTTCTCGGGGGTTTCATCGGGCTGGGTTTCGAGCCAGTCGTCGAGCTTTTTGCGGGCTTGGGCATGGGCTTCGCGCGCGGCATCCAAGAGGGCCTGGTCCTCGGGGCTCATGGTCGCGCGCAGGGCGGCCACGGATTTCTCGGAGGAGATGAGGATGGCCTCGATTTTGGCGATAAAGGTCTTGGGGGTAATGTCGCGTTCGGCACCGGCTGTGCCCAGGACGGTGCGCCCATTGGAATCCAGGACGAAGTAGGTGGGAAAACCGCGCACGCCATACTGCTGGGAGAGGGCGTCGTTGCGCTCGCGGTATTTGTCCGGAACGAGATTTTTGTCTTTGGGGAAGTCAATCCAGACCAGGATGAGGTTGTCCCTGGCCCAGGCCTGCCAGTCGCTGGTGGAGAAGACCTGCTTGTCCATGAGCCGGCACCATCCGCACCAGTCGCTGCCGGTGAAGTTGAGCAGGAGGGGCAGTCCGCTTTCGGCGGCCTTGGCCAGCGCGGCGGTGTAGTCCATGGTCCATTGGCCCGGGTCGGCGCCTTCGGTGGCGGGCCCGGAGGCGGCCTGCGAGGCGGGCGCGCGGGGCGGGGTGGCGTCACCGATGGCAGTAGGCGCCTGGCGGCCGCAGGCCGCGGCGACAATGACAAGGATGGCGAGGGCTGGCAGGGTCCAGGGTTTGCTGATCATGGTTGGCTCCGGGTTGTCTTGAAATCCCCGGCACTTTACCGTGAAACGGAGCCGGCCGCCAGTGGGAATGTTGAGCAACGCCGGCGGGGGGAGGTTCAGCGTTGGGTCCAGGGAATGCGCGGAGCCGTTTCCAGTTGCCGGCGGGAGTAGCGCTGGATGCTGGAACGATAGGGCGGCACGGCGTTGACGTTGCCGCCGATGACGAAGACTTCGTCGCCGAGCGCGACGGCGACGGCATGCCGGGCGGGTTTATAAGGGAGTTCCAGCTGGCTCCATGCGGCGTTGGTGAAGTCATAGGCCACCATGCGGTCGAGTTCGTCGAAGTCCCCGAAGAGATACAGTTGGTCGCCCAGCACGAGGCCCTGGAAGGCGCTGGTTTTTTGCGGCAAGGGGGGGAGGAGGCTCCACGTGTCGGTTGGCGGGTCATAGACTTGGAAATCGGCGATCGCGGATCGGCCGTTGTATCCGCCGGGGGCAAAGATTTTGCCGTTGTAGTGGAAGGCCTGCCCTTCGCGGGCGATGGGCAGCTCGGCGCCCCGGCGCCAGAGGTGCGTGGTGAAGTCGAAAATTTGCAGGAGCGATGACAACTCTTTTTGCAAGAGCGGCGCGCCACCGACCAGATAGAGGCGGTTGCCCGCCACCACGCAACCGGGACGCAGCACGCTCTGCATCGGGCCCGACAGGAAAAAGCGCTCGCCGCTCGCGGGGTTGAATTCTTCGAAGAACTGCCCGGTCAATGGCGAATACCCCATCTGGCCGCCGGAGACGATCCCGCCGACGATGTAGACGCAATCCCGACGGGTGACCGCGGAATGAAAGCGGCGGATGGTCAGATCGGGTTCGATGAGTTCGGTTCGGGCGGAGGCGGCATGGAAGCTCTCGATGGTGGAAACCGGACCTTGCGCACTCCAGCCGCCGATGATATAGGCGTTGGTGCCGACCACGGCAGCGGCATGCCCAAAGCGCGGAACGCGCAGATGGAGGGGGGCGTCCGGGTCGAGGGCATTCTGATAGTGCTCGAGTGATATGGCGTAGTGGAGGTTGGCGGGGTTGAGTTCCAGCGCGCGTTGCTGCGCCGCGACGGCTTGGGCGTAGTCGCCGAGCCAGGCGTGGGCCGCGGCCTGCAAGTCGTGGAGTTCGTCCAGTTGGGGATCGTCCAGCGCGAGCGCCCGGTCAATCAGCCGGAGCGCGAGGGCGCAATCGCGGTGGCGGCAGGACGGATGCCGGATGATGTGGACGGCCAGATCCTTGATGGCGCCGGCATCTTGCAGTTCGCGCCGCGCGATTTCGCGGCCGTATTTCTCGATGAGGTCGGGGTCGGTGTCGCGCTGCCCGACCAACTCGATATATTCTTCAAAGAGGAGCCACTGTTCGCGCGGAAAGAGGCTGTCATCGGGCAGGGCGGGGCGGGGCACGAAGGCCATGGCCGCTTCCAGGGATGATAGCGGGCCGATCCACACGATGAGGCCGCGCTTGACGAGAAACGCGGTGGGGATGGCGCGTTGTCCGGCGGCGTACATCCAGCGGGCGGCGGCAGTCTGGTCGCGGTCCATCCCGATGGATAGATTCGCGGGGAGGTCGCGCAACAGTTTGGCTGGCGGTTCGCTTTCCTGGGTGTAGATGCCCGTGAACGCGGTTTCGTCACATTGTCCGGCCGCGCGGAGGAGAGTGTCGAGCGCCCCGGGATGCCCGGGCGCTCGCGACGAGAGAAAAACCACCGCATGAGTGCTTTCGGCATCAAATTCCGCGGCGGGGGCATCGGTCAGCCATTCCGCCACGTCGAGCGGGGGCGCCGGCGAACGGATGCGCAGGTCATCGGCCGACCGGCCATGCAGCGCGAGAGCCAATAAAATCCAACCGGAGACCCATGCTCGTTTTGTCATCATTCCTCCTGAAAGCCGCTTGGATGGTGACCGCCGAGCGGTCCGAAAACAAGGACGAAGTGGGGCCGGCAGATGGGATGACGTGGGTCATGCGCGGGCGATGGGGGGTTTTCGATTGAGACGAAGTAGGCTATTCTGGCGGACATGAAGTTGAAGTACGCCAAAGGGGAGTCCGACCCGGAGGTCCTGGAGGGCCTGGTCGAGCTGATTACGTTTCACAGCGAAGAGAGCGGCTTCTGCGTGTTGAAGGTCAAAGCCCGCGGAATGCGCGGCCTGGCGGCGGTGGTGGGCAAGGTGCCGCGGATCAATGTGGGCGAATGGATCAAGGCGCAGGGCAAATGGGTGATTGACCGCAAGCATGGTCAGCAGTTTCAGGCGGATCATCTGGAGGCGGTGGTGCCGGATTCGCTCGAGGGGATCGAGAAGTATTTGGGGTCGGGGTTGATCAAGGGGATTGGGCCGGTTTACGCGAAGAAGCTGGTGGACACGTTCGGCCGCGAGGTGCTCGAGGTGATCGAGAAGCGGTCGGCGGAGCTGGAGCGGGTCGAGGGCATCGGCCCGATGCGCCGGCGGCAGATCAAGGAGTCGTGGACGGCGCAAAAGACCATCCGCGAAATCATGTCGTTTTTGTTCTCGCAGGGGGTGAGCACAGGCCGGGCGTTCCGGATTTACAAGGCGTATGGCGAGGAGGCGATTGCCAAGGTGCGCCTGGATCCCTATTGCCTGGCGCGCGACATCCGCGGCATCGGCTTCAAGACGGCGGACGTCATCGCCGAGCGGCTGGGAATCGGCCGCGAGTCAGTGTTGCGCGCGCGGGCGGGGTTGTCGCATGTGCTGATCGAGCTGTCGAGTCAGGGGCACTGCGCGTATCCGCGCGATGGGCTGCTGTCGCGTGCGGGAGACATGCTGGAAATCCCCCTGGCCACCATGGAAGAAGCTTTGCGCATCGAGATCGAACACGGGCACCTTACGGTTCACGAGGGCGAGGATGGCGAAACCTGGGTGTATCTGGCGGCGCTGGATTTGGCCGAGCGCGAGGTGGCCGCGCGCCTGGCCGACATTGCCCAGGGGGCGCATCCCTGTCCGAAGATCAACCTGCCTGCCGCGATTCAGTGGGTGCAGCAGCAACTGGACATGGAGCTGGCCGAGGGGCAGAAGCAGGCGTTTGCCGGGGCGTTCGAACACAAGGTGCTGGTGGTGACGGGCGGGCCGGGAGTAGGCAAGACCACGCTGATCCGTTCGCTGGTGAAGGCGCTGGCGGCCAAGAAGCTGCGGCTGATGCTCTGCGCCCCGACCGGGCGCGCCGCGAAGCGGATGGCGGAGCTGGCCGGCATGGAGGCGCGCACCATTCACCGGATGCTGGCCTATGAGCCGGGCACCGGGCGCTTCCGGCATCACGCGGGCAATCCGCTGGAGACCGATGTGCTGATCGTGGACGAGGCCAGCATGATTGATATCCAGTTGGCGGTGCATCTTTTCCGGGCCGTGCCTCGGGGGGGACTGCTGATTCTGGTGGGTGACGTGGATCAGCTCCCCTCGGTGGGCCCCGGGTGCGTGCTGCGCGATATTATCGAGTCGCGCACTCTGCCCGTGTACCGGCTGACGGAGATCTTTCGCCAGGATGCCGGCAGCCGCATCGTGCGCAATGCCCACCGGGTCAACGCGGGCGAACTGCCCGAACTGCCCCGCAAGGATGCCGAACTGGCCGATGGCGAGGATTTCTTCTTTGCAAGCGCCGAGACGCCGGAGCGCGGCGTGGAGCTGATTCGCAAGCTGGTGTGCGAGGCGATTCCCCGGCGCTTCAAACTCGACCCGATGCTGGACGTGCAAATTCTGACGCCCATGCAGAAGGGCGAGCTGGGCGCGCGCAATCTGAATGTGGCCATGCAGGCGGCGTTGAATCCGAGCGGGCGGGACATCGAGCGCTTTGGCTGGAAGTTTCGCGAGCGCGACCGGGTGATGCAGACCGAGAACAACTATGACAAGGACGTTTTCAACGGCGACGTGGGGGTGGTGGAGAAGGTGGACAGCGCCGAGCAGGAATTGATCGTGCGCTATGACGACCGCAAGGTGGCCTATGACTTCCAGGAGCTGGACGAGCTGACCCCGGCCTACGCGGTGACGGTGCACAAGAGCCAGGGGAGCGAATATCCGTGCGTGATCCTGCCCATGCACACGCAGCACTATGTGATGCTGCAGCGGAATCTGATGTATACGGGGATCACGCGGGGGCGGCAACTGGTGGTGGTGGTGGGGACCGTCAAGGCCATGAGCCTGGCCGTGCGCAACGCGGAGGCGGGCCGGCGGATGACCAGCCTGCGCAAGCGGTTGCGCCAGGCATTTGGCAAGACCTGGGCCGGCGCGGAAACGGCGATCTGACGGGGGGCCGGCCGCCGGGTTGGGACCGGATTAGCGCCATTCGTGTTTGGGATATTTGCGGCGGAGCTCCTGCTTGATCCGGGGATAGTGGTCGCTCCAGAAATTGGGGAGGTCCTTGGTGATTTGCACGGGGCGGTGGCTGGGCGCCAGGATGTGGATCACCAGCGGCAGGCGGCCCCCAGCCAGCGCGGGCAGGGTGTGCACGTCGAAGAGTTCCTGGATGCGGGCGGAGATGTAGGGCTCGGCGGCATCGGCATATTGCGCCTTGAGGCTGCGTCCGTTGCTGAGAGTGACGCGCTCGGGCATGTGCTGCTCCACCACCGCGATCTGGGCGGGAGAGAGCAGGGATTTGACGGTGGGCAGGACGGGGCGGTCGCGAATCTCCTTGCACGATGCCGCGCCGTGGCAGAGTTGCTGGATCAAGAGCTCGCGCTCGGCGGGTCCATAGGCGGGCAGGCCCCAGTCGGGGCAGGCGGCGGCGAGCAGATTGACCCGGGCAATCCACTGGTCCACGGCATGGTTCCAGTGCTTGAGGACGCATTGACCGTCCAAGACGGCGCGGGCCAAAAGAAGGGCGGCTTCTTCGGGAGGCGGAGCCTCGAGCGGATGGGTTTCGAGGGGCAGATCGCGAAAGACCATTTCGCGCCGGGCGATGACGCGTTTGGCGGCGGCGTCCCACTCGACGGCGATGCGCCCGGCGAAATCGTCGGGGTAGAGCTCCCGCAGCCATTCCGCGCGGATGGCGGTGGCCTGGGTGAGCAGGACGTGGGTCTCGCCGTCGCCGCGGCCGATCTCATTGATTTCATTGGCGACGAGGAGTTCGGCGTCGTGGACCACGGACTCGCGGGCGAGTTCGCCGCGGCGTCCATGGACGAGCTGGCAGCGGAGGGTTCCGCGATCGAGGCGCCGGGCAACCTGGTCGGAGAAGCCGGCCAGCACGCATTTGGCGATTTCGTCGTCGTCGGGCGGGGAGGTTTCGATGGGGAGTTTTTGGGCTTGGGCGATTTGAAGGAACTGGTTCCAGAGCGGCCCCACCTGGCGGGCCGCGGCGGCGTGAATGCCGAGGTGCCGGCAGCGTTCGAGGTTGTAATGATGCTGGTGGGCGTAGCGCCATGCGCGCAGGAGCAGAAAGAGGTCGGAGGGGGGCGTGCCGAGCAGATCGTTGCGCCGCTCGAGGGTGGCTTTGTCAACCTTGCGGATCAGGATGGGGCGGCCTTGGGCGATAGCCGCAGCCAGCGCGACGGGGCGGACGGCGCCGCGTCGGGCGGCATCGAGAAGCATGCGGGAATAGCGCGGATGCAGCGGGAAGGAAAGCATGCGCCGACCGAGAGGGGTGGGGGCGCCGGCGGCATCCAGCGCGCCGAGATCGCGCAGAAGAAGAAGTGCGCGTTCGAGGGCGCGGGGTTCGGGTGGCTCGAGCCAGGGGAACTTGGCCACGGCGTCCACGCCAAGAGCTTTGAGGGTCAGGAGGATTTCGGCGGGGTCCACGCGTTTGATTTCGGGCAGATCGTGAAGGGCGCGTTCGGCGTGTTCGCGTTCGGTCCAAAGACGGACGGCACGGCCGGGGGCGGTGCGGCCGGCGCGCCCGGCGCGCTGATCGGCCGAGGCGCGCGAGATGCGCTCGATGTGCAGGGTGTTGATGCCGCGCCAGGGGTCGAAGCGGGCGACGCGGGCCAGGCCGGAATCAATGACGAGGCGGATGCCCTGGATGGTGAGCGAGGTTTCGGCGACGTTGGTGGCCACGATGATCTTGGGCTGGCCGTATTGGGCGACCGCGGCGTCCTGCTCGGCGGGGGGCAGTTCGCCGTGGAGAGGGAGGAGGAGGGCGCCTTTGGCGGCAGGGGTGTGGCGCAGGGCATCGAGATAGGACAGGAGATGCCGGGTGTCGAGCGTGGCCGACATCACGATCAGAAGCAGGTCGGGCCGGGCGGTCTGCTGAAGGCGCAGGGCCTGGGCCAGCGTGACATCACCATAGACATGGCGTTCGTGAAATTCATCGAACAGGATGGCCGCAACGTCGGGCAAACCGGGCTGCGAGAGCATTTGGCGCAGAAGAATGCCCTCGGTCTCGAAATGAATGCGCGTGCGCGGGCCGCAAACGGACTCGAGGCGGATCTGATAGCCGACCTCGTCGCCGAGAAGCGTGCCGCGTTCTTCGGCGACCCGTTTGGCGAGGAGGCGGGTGGCCAGCCGACGGGGTTGCAGGACGACCGCCTTGCCGCTGTCCAGTGAGCCAAGGTCGAGCAGCATCTGGGGAATCTGGGTGGACTTGCCGGACCCGGTCGGGGCGGTCAGGACAATCCGGCGGCTGCGGCGCAGCGCCGCGGCAAGCTCTTGACGGATGGCATGAATGGGCAGCATGAACGCCCGCAAGATAGACCAATCCCCCGCCCCCGCCAATCGCGAATCATCTTCCCTCCTCCCCTTCCCGCCGCATCAAAACAAAATCAACGTGCTTCCGCTCACATTCATGCATTTCGCACAAGCGGATCTGTGTTCCTTTTGTTTCCTGAGTTCCGAGTTGGGTCTAAAAATAGACGTAACTCATTGCAATGCAATGGTGCAATTTTTGTTTTGGGTGTCCCGACACTATATTTGAGGGTTTGGAGGGCTGAAAATTGTTCGTTTTTTC
>JAAZFE010000088.1 GCA_012511885.1 Lentisphaerota bacterium
CCGCCCCCCCCGAAACCTACCACCTCACCATCACCCCCGCCGGCATCACCATCGCCGCCCCCGACCCCCCCGGCCACTTCTACGCCCTCCAAACCCTCGCCCAGCTCCGCCAGCAAACCGGCCCCACCCTCCCCTGCCTCGAAATCCACGACGCCCCCTCCCTGCCCCTCCGCGGCTACTACCTCGACATCAGCCGCGGACGCATCCCCCGCCCCGACATGCTCAAGCGGCGCATCCGCCTCCTCGCCGCCCTCAAAATCAACCACCTCCAGCTCTACTTCGAGCACCCCTTCCGCTTCCGCTTCGACCCCGACATCGCCGGCGGCCCCCACGCCGACGCCTACACCCCCGAAATCCTCCGCGACCTCGACACCTATTGCCGCAACCACTTCATCGAATTCGTCCCCTCCTTCACCTGCTACGGCCACCTCGGCCGCATCCTCTCCCTCCCCCAATACCGCCACCTCGCCGAAGTCGAATTCCCCGCCCCCACCTGGGAGCACGCCACCTGGCTCCAGCGCCTCCGCGGCGCCACCCTCTACACCCCCCACCCCCAGGCCCGCCAACTCATCCAGAACATCCTCGACGAATTCCTCCCCTGCTTCACCGCCCCCCGCTTCAACCTCTGCGGCGACGAAACCCATGACCTCGGCCGCCGCACCCCCGGCGCCACCCCCGCCCAACTCGCCCAACACTACACCGACCACCTCCACCACCTCCACCACATCGCCGCCCGCCACGGCAAAACCCTCATGCTCTGGGGCGACATGCTCCACCAATACCCCGACGCCATCCCCCGCCTCCCCCCCCACACCCACGTCCTCGACTGGGCCTACTACCCCACCAACAACTTCGACAAATGCCGCGCCTTCACCGCCCGCGGCATCCCCACCGTCACCTGCCCCTCCACCCGCGGCTTCGGCCGCCTCTTCAACGCCGTCGAAGAAGCCCGCACCGTCCTCATCGCCCAGGCCCGCGCCGCCCAAACCCATGGCGCCATCGGCCTGCTCACCACCGACTGGGGCGACTACGGCCACTTCAACATGCCCCCCGCCTCCCTCCACGCCATCGCCCTCGGCGCCCACCTCGCCTGGAACCCCGCCAACGACCCCCACGCCCCCTTCGACCACGCCTTCTCCGCCCTCCTCTTCGGCGCCCCCGACCCCCACCCCGCCCAGCTCTACGCCCAGGCCGGCGCCACCCCCGCCCCCCTCGCCACTTGGCCCCTCGCCCCCGTCCAAGGCACCCCCTGGCCCACCGACCCCGCCCCCGCCCGCCGCCTACTCGAGCAAGCCCCCGCCTGGGCCACCCAATTCAGCCGCCTCACCCCCACCCCCTGGACCGACGAAAACGATCTCGCCCAACTCGCCCTCGCCTGCCGCTTCCTCCACCTTGCCGCCCACCTCGCCACCCGCGCCCCCCCCGCCCAAACCCTCCCCCTCCTCGACGAACTCGAAAAGGCCTACGCCCCCCTCTGGTACAACGAAAGCCAGCCCCAGGGCCTCATCGACCTCCACACCCGCGGCTTCACCCCCCTCCGCCACCACCTCCAAAACCAATAACCCCCTCCCCCCACTCAGGCTTCGGCGACCTGATTTCCGCCCCCGCCAAAAAGCCTCATTTTCCACGCCATGGAAACTTTTTTCGGAAGTTTTCCACGCCATGGAAAAAACTTTTCCACACTGTGGAAAAATACGTCTCAAAAAACGCCCCTCAAACGCCACTTCAGCCCCATTCAAAAAAACACCCAAAAACCGCCAAAAATACCGTTTTTGACCTGTTTTTGCCCCATTTTCGACCCAAAAACGCCCTTTTCGGTCCCGTTTTCGCCCATTTTCACCCCAAAACTTTTCCACGCCATGGAAACTTTTTTTGAACTTTTTCCACGCCATGGAAAACTTTGTTTCCATCCCGTCCATCCCGTCCATCCGCAGTTCAAAAATCCCGCCCCGCATTGAGATTGAGTCCGCCGCCCATTCCCGCTACCATCCAATCAACCTAGAGCATTTGAAGAAATAATGTAGCCGGGAGGTCGTAGCGAATTGGGCTTGGCCAAGGAAGGCGAAGCAGGAATAGCATCGCTATGTCGATGCAGCCTGACGACGGCCAAGCCCAATGCAGTAGACAAAACGGCTACAGAATTGATGAAAATGCTCTAGTAAGCGGCGCCGTTCATCGTAATGATCTGAATCGCCATCAGGCCGATCAACGCAAGGAAAGACAGCAGCGAAACCACCGCCCAAATCGCTCCGGGGCCCTCATCTTCCTGAATGGCAAAGATGGGTTCGGTCTCGAGACTGACCCCGCCGGTGCTCGGCACGGTGATCGAGGCGCCGCCGCCCGGCCGCTTGAGCCGGATCGTGGGCCGTCCCGATATCGCAGCGCCCTCTTCACCGGGCGCCGACGTGACCGGCGCACCGCTCGAACTGATGCGCACGGTCGGCCGCGCGCCAATCCGAATGGTCCGCGGCTGAGTTTTCGGCGCACCCGACAAAGGCACCTGGCTGGTGTCCAACAACGTGGTCCGGCGCTTGTAAATGTCGTCATCCATCGCCGGCATCGCGCCCAGCCCCACCTGCGAGGTTTGCGCTTTGGCCGCGCCGGGAATCGCGCTGATGTCTATGCGCGAGGTGGCCTTTTTGGCGTGAGAGCCGATCCGGATCCCCGCGGGGGAAGGCGACGAAGGCGGCATCGCTTTACTCAAATCAATGCGGGAAGTGGACGATTTGACCTGACTGATATCCAAGGGCTTGAGTTCGTTGTCTGCGGTCATGGCAAAGCCTCAATTTCTTTATTCCTGTCAACGACGTTACCGCAGCCCAACCGGACGGTCAACGTCTATTTCTCCCTTCCCCGCTCGAAGGGATTGGCCTACGCTGACAATATGAATGCGCCTTGTCCGTTTTGCCGGCTCCCCGCCGCGCGTGTCATTGCCGAGGATGGCCCCTGCGTGGCTTTTCGCGACGCCTTCCCCGTCAGCCAGGGCCACACCCTGATCATCCCCCGCCGCCACGCGGCCTCCTTTCGTGATTTGAATGCCGAAGAATGGGCCGCCGCCCAGCGCCTGGCCGTGCGCCTCGCCGCGGAACTGCAAGCGGCTGATCCTTCGATTGCCGGGTTCAATTTCGGCGCCAACGACGGCCTGGCCGCCGGGCAGTCCATCTTCCATTGCCATCTGCATCTCATCCCCCGGCGCATGGGCGACCACCCCTCCCCCCGGGGCGGGATTCGGGGCGTCATCCCCGGCAAAGCCGATTATCCCGCTTGACTTTGGCCGCTTTTTGGCGTTAGTTTCCGGCAGATCATTCGAGGTTCCAGCGTAGCTCAATGGTAGAGCGGTTGGCTGTTAACCAATAGGTTACAGGTTCGAGTCCTGTCGCTGGAGCCATTTCCTTTGTCGCGAAAGCAGGCAAAGCAACCCGCCCCACCCTCTGTGCTCCACTTCGCCGCGCCGCGGCATCCGTCAGCGCCCCTGGGAACGCTGAACCCCAGCTCGGCAAATGCTTGACTCCCGACTCCCGACACTCAAAAACACGGTTTTGGGCCGAAAATTGCCCGTTTTTGCCCCGTTTTTACCCATTTCGGGCCGTTTTTGCCCGTTTTTCAGCCTTTCGGGCGGTTTTCCGCGCGGCAACCGCCGCGCTGATGCGCGGCGTTCCCGGAAAAAACGATCAGTCTGATCCGTCCGATCTGTCCGATCCTTCCACCTTCAACCCGCCACCTTTTTCCCGCCGCGCCAGTGGCGCGGCGTCCTACTGATGCCCCATCCACCGAGTGGGCAGGGTATAGAAGTTCGAGGGGTGATAGGTCCACGTCCAGGTGTTGTCCAGACCGCCGTTCCGGGAGATGATAATGATCACATCATTGGGCTGGAAGGGGTTGCCCGGCACCGTTCCACCGGTGGAGGAGTATCTCCAGACGCCCTCGGGGTCGCAGTAGATCAGCTTGCCGCCGCGCACGTTCTTCTTGGTGGTATCCACGGTATAGATCTCGTCGCCGGTGCCCTTGGGCCCCTTCACAAAACCGCTTTCGATCAGATTCATCCTGCTCGGGTGCGTAGCCACTGGCAGGCGCAGAGCAACCGGATTGTACACCAGCATCTCTTCCCGGCCGCTTCGCCAGCCGCACTCGATCACCTGCGAGAAGCCGTTGGTGGGCACCTGGGCGATCGGCGACCAGATCATGGCCGGAACCTTGGCCCACTTGCCATCCTCCGTCGGCTTGTCATAGTCCTCGGCCTCCGTCGTGATATAGTTCGTCGGCAGGATGTCCGGCAGGGTGATGGAGAAGCCCTCATTAAAGAAGCCCGGTTGCTGAGCATCATCGGTCACATCCTTCGGAGTTGCACCCTGCGGCACAACCGTCATCCAGCGCCCATACTCGTTCAACCAGTATTGGCTGGCGGCTACGGTATTGGAACTCGGCGTGAAGAACTCGACCCGGGTGCTCTGCAGAGGAGTATTGGTGCCCGGGAAGGTTTCTGTGCCGCCGAAGACGCCTCCGAAGGTATTCGTGTAAGGCACGCCATGGAACGCCACATAGTTGCGGCCCGGCGACAGCACGACGTTGTGGAGGGCATAGACCTCCTCGCTGGCCAGCGGCCGCTGCGGCCGTTCGGTGTTGGGATCCTTCGTACGCCAGCGGTCCTTGTAGGAGGCGCGGAAGAACCGGATCTGGCCGCGTCTTCGCGCCAGGGCCGCATCGTCCACGAACCAGTTGGTGTTCACCGAGGCAATCAGGTTCCACTGATTGTTGCTGCGCTCGTTGAAGGATGAACCGTCCCAATAAATCAAGTCGTAGTCCTTGCGAACTTCCGTGTAGATGAACGGGCTCTCGTTGGTTACACCCGCGGCAATCCAGTACAGCGCCGAAGCGGTCGGCGTGTTGGTGTTGTCCAGTTGCGCCGTGGGATGCGCGACCCCCGCCTCCTCCTTGTCCATGATGTTGCCCCGGATGAGGGCGAAGCGGATGGTGTTGTTGGTCGCCCAGCTAATCGGTGTGGCGGGTCCCTCGTTGCCGGCTTTGTCCACACCCACGATAATGACCGCATAATCCTGGTCGTAATCGAGGTCATAAAGCCGGACCGTGGTGCTGGACAGGTTGGCCATGCTGACATAACTCGCCCCGCTCGCCGACGGATCGGAAATGGTGCTGGCTGAGGTCACGGAAGGCCAGTTGGTGTAATCACCTGTCACGATGAAGTTCGTATAGATATACGCGCTGCCGCTGCTATAGCCCGGATCACCTGCCGGCACATCCAGCGGATCAAACGTGCCGTAGTAGAGCTTGTAGCTGCCCCACGGCGAAAGGATGTCCGTCTGCGTGGAGAGTCCGGTCGGGTGGTTGTCATGTCCCGGATCATCCGGCCCCACGCCAGTTGACCTCCAGCTAATGTCAAACTGCGTGGTCGGGTCGTCCACATTGTCCACCGACGCGCCGTCAATCTGCATCTCAACCGCGGTCGGCGGCGTCACATCATACGCGACATAGAAGGGCTTGGCGGGACCCGCCAGGCGGTCGCCCACCCGGTTGTTGTCGGCATCCACCGCAAAGATGTATTGCGGCTGGAGACCCTGGCTCTCCACCGAGGCCACAAAGCGCATGGACGGATGGTTCTCGCCAATGTCCACGCTTAGGCGCAGATCATCCCAATAGGTGACGTCCGTGTCCCCGCTGCCGCCGGCCTGGAGTGTGATCTTGAGCACCTCGACCGTGCCGTCTCCGATCTCCACCTCGGCCGGATCGAAGGAGAAGCTGCTCCACCCCTCGGTTGCCGCCAGCGTCAGCGTCTTGACGGCCACCGGCGTATTGAGGTTGTTGGTGGCAAACGCCTCGACCAGGAAGGTCGCGCCCGCATCGCCGGTGCGATACCAGCCGCTGACGCCAATCTTGGGCGTGGCGGACTCCCCGTTGCGGAACTCAATCACCTGGCTGGCCTTGCCGCCCCTGGTCTGCTTGAGACTATTGGTGCCTTCCTTGACCAGTTCAAGCCCGGTGGACAGCCATTGGATCGTGCTATTCATGTCGAGTTCCCAACCGGTGGCATGGGTGGTGCCCGCCATTTCAAAGCCATAGTTGGCCAGCGCGCCTTCCGGCGCCGCAACAGGATAGGGTGTGCCCCGCAAGGCCAGCGCAGCCGCGTCCAGCGAGCCGACGGCTTCCGCCGTCACGCGGTATTCACCAATGCCGGTCACCTCGCGCTGCTTGGGCGAAGTGGTTGCCTCGTCCGCTACCTGGTCCTTCGCCACCGCACCAAAGGAGACCAGGAACTCGGGCGTGTTGGTCCACGCCACGCTGAAGCGGTCCGGCGTGCCTTCCGGCACCGCCACGCCATTCACAAAGACATCGCCAACCGCGCTCGGCGGGGTCACGTCGTTATCCACCACATACATCGAGAGATCGGCCAGCATTTGCAGATCGTCATCGGTGCGGTCGTCGTCCGCGTCCCACACGCTGGCCTGGCCGCGGTATTCGCCCAGCATGACATTGGTGTACACCGGCCGGGGCAAGTCCGCCTCAAACGCGCCATCGTCCTGCGAACGAACCCCGCCGCACTCAAATGTCTTCGCAAAGGTGAGCAGGCGATTGGTCGCCACCACGCCGCCCAACGGATCATGCAGCGAGAAGCGCGGTCGCTTGCTCTCGTCAACCGCGTTGGGTGAACGGATGCCGCTGCCGGTATCCCAGGTGCGCCCTTGAAGTTTGAACGAACCGCTGGTGAGTGCGGCATCGGTCACTTCGGTCACGCCCTCCTCGCCCACCCCGCCCTGGAGCAGCGTCAGGTCGGCAATCGCCCAATAGGTGCCGATCGAGTTGGTCGCCCCGCCGTAGCCGTGGATGCGGATCTGGGTTTCCTCCCCGGCCAAGACCTCCAGCGGCTCGTCTTCCTCCCAGTTCCGCGACCATGCGTACCAGGTATTGGTGTTCAGCGGCGTGCCCGCGCTACCCGTGAAGTAGAACGGGCCCCAGGACTCCTTTTCCTCGTTATCGACAAAGCGGAACACCTTAAAGTGGGTCGGGCCGTTTTCCTTGTTGATCAGGCTCTTGAAGGACATGTTCGTGATGTACATGTTGGCTTCCGGCTTCATCTCGAAGTGCCAGTATTTGCTGTTGTAGTGCCAGCCGCTCTGGCGGACCGAATAGGTGCCGCCCTCGGGCGAAACCGTCCAGATTCGCGGCGTGCTGATCGCGCCCTTGTCGGTCTCGCACATCAACTGGCTGAACTCGACGCTGGAATCCGACCGCGTCGGATGGAACAAGTTGGTCGCGGAGGTAAAGCGCCACTGCGCCAGGATGCCGGTGCGCGGCTTCATGGTCTGCAGCGTCAGCTTGGGTCGATCCGTATCCTCGTCAATCACCCGCAGGCGGCCCAGACTGCCCTCGAGCCAAAGTTCATCGTCCGGGCGGTCCAGGTCGGCATCCGGCACGCGGACGGTCATGGGCAGGCCCGTGCCGCCTTCCGACTCATTGACCAGCGCGGTCAGCTCGGCCTTGGTGATTCCGGACACTTCCCACCACAGCTTGGTAGTCGGAGCCGTGGTGTCGTCCACGACGCTCTTGTCGTCGGAATACACAGCCGTGCGACCCGCCATCTTCATTTCGGCCCTGTCCTCCTGAAGGCCGCTGCCCTCGTCGTAAATGTTGCCAAGGAAGTGCAGCTTGTAGCCGGAGTCGGCAATCTGGGCGTCGGTCACCTGGATTTCGTAGGGCCGACCCGTGATTTGGATGTTATCCATGCGGAAAGCGCCATTCGCAGCAACATATTCGGGGCCCAGAACAAAGCGCAGATATACCTTGGAAGAGCCCGGCGGAATCACCTCGGACAGCTCAATGAGGCGCGGGCGCCAGTCGGTGGCATCGGTCATGGACCAGGCCGGCCATAGCGGACTGCTCTCGAAGTTCTCACCGGTCACCGACCATTGCACCTCGACTTTTTTGAAGCTGTTGGCGCCGCCCTGCTCCGCCCACGACATGGTGATGTCTTCGGCGGCCACCAGCGGCAGCTCGAACTGGATCCACGGCACGTTCTCGGCATTGAAGCCCCAACTGCCAATCGACCGCATGTACAGCGCGCCGCGGTTGATTTGGCCGAAGCCGTCAAATGTGTCATTGATGCCCGTCCCCGCTTGGCCCGGTACAATGATGTCCTCGGTGTATAACGGGGTCCAGGTAATCTTGGCATCCGTCAGCAGGCTGCCCGGCCAGGGCTGGGCGCAAGCCTCGACCGAGGCGTTGTTCGTGAAGCTCCACGCCGTGAAGACCACCTCGTGATTCCCCATCACCGGCTCCAGGTCCAGATAATGTTCGTCCTCTGTTTCCAGCCCGCCCATGAGGCCAACCTTGACCGCGGTGTCTTCGCCAATCACGGGCGGCTGAACATCGTCGTCGTAGATATTGAAGGTGATGAAGCCGCCCAAGCCCACGATCCGGTCGTACAACCCCGCCGTCGCCAGGAAGTTGGTGTACGGAGGCTGGTTCGTATCCTCGCGCTGCCACTCGCGGTAGTCCCACTGGTCGGTATCCACCATCGCCGGCCAGGGCCAGGGCACTTCGGCGTCCTCGGTGCGCTGCATGATGTAGCGCTTCTCGAACTCGCCTACCGGGCCGATCCCGCACACATCAATCCACTTGTTGGTCTCCGTATGATGGAACAGCGCAATCGGGTCGTCGCCGCTGACCTGCAGCACCTGGTTGGTCGAAACCACCCACAGACGCGGAGGCTGAACGGCTTCCAACGCCGCAACAATCAGCCCGATTCGTTCGCTGTTGTCCTTCTCGCCATTGAGCACCACGAAGGTCTCGCCGTGCGGCAGCCAGTACGGCTCTTCCGAAAGACGGAAGTAGTGGTTCCACTTCACATACTTGTCGGGGGGCTGCGTCTGCGAGGCAATCAGATACTGGCTCAAGTCCACATCCACGCCGGTCCCGTTGTAAATCTCGACATATTTGTCCCAGTAGGCGCTCGCGCCGAATTCGCCGAAGAACAGGTTGTCGGTGGCATATTTCTCCGCCAGCGTAATCGTGTTGGTGGACTTCTGGCTGACCGAGGTCACCCACACGCGGGAGGTATAGATGCCCAGGCTGACATCCTCCGGATTCAGGCGGGTCGTAATCTCGTTCGCGAAGATTTGACGTCCGCTCGGGTGAGTTGTCTTTTCCACCACGGACTGATTTTCGTCGTAGAGATACTCCTCGGGATCGGCCTGATCCAACAGGTTGAACGCCGCCGACGAAATCTTCGTGCGGTGATAAACCTCGAACTCGACCGGATAGCTCAACCCGGCCTGCGAAAGCTGACCGTCGGAAATCCAATGGGTGTTCTGGTCCAGCACATAGTCGTACACCTTCGGATAGGTGAAGTTGAGGACTTCATCCCAGGTGCTGCCCACGCGGATTTCATCGAAATAGACATGGTCCAGCGACGATTCTTCAACCTCATCCCATATACCCGCCGCCACCCGGATGCCGGTAATCGGCGCGATGTCCAGTTCGGTGTTTTTGTAAGCCACCGCCCGCTTCTCCCGGGCCTCTTCATAGTCCTCGGGAATGAAGTTCTCATCATTCCAGTAGAACGCCCAGAGGTTCACTTCCCCTGCTGCGGGATTCCATTCGCCGACCAGCATGTAGTCCTCAAAATGCATGCTGTTGAGGCCATAGTCCGAACCTTCTTCGGCATCAATGCCCGGGATGTGGATCCCGGCGTTGTTGGTCTGTCCCGCCGGCTTGCCGAAGAAGATTTCCTCGGTCTTGCCGTCTTGTCCGCTCATGAGCGAAAGCCCGATAAACTTGTTCGTGCCGTGCCATGCGTCCTCTGCCTTGTAGTTCATCATGAAGGCGACAAAGGTGCGGCCCGGGCGGGGCATCTGCAGCAGGCGATAAACCTGGCCGGTTGCCGGCACATTGCTGTTATGCACCCATTGCAGCTTGTTGGCATAGGGCGTGGGATAGCCAATCGCCCCATGCGCCAGGTTGGTGTCATCCACGCGGAAGACCGTGGTATAATCCACAATGCCATCCTCCTCGTTTTCCTCGTCGCCAAACCACGGCCCGTTCCAGCCCTGGCCCGTGGCAAGGCTGCCCTGTTCCGCCAGAGTGAAGTTGTTGGTGTAGGCGAATTGCTCGATGATTTCGCCGCGCTCGTAGTTGAGAGTCGTAACGGGCAGGTCCTGCGGTTCCGCGTAGGCGGCGGAATAGGTCGTGCCGGCCTGGCCGAACAGGCGGAAGTAGTTGGCCGAACCCGGCGGCACCACCACTTCCACTTTCCCATCGGGGTTGCCCCGGTACGCCACCAGGGCGTTGCCCACGGTTTCGCCGCCCGAAATCTCGGTGCCCTGCGCAATGCTTTCCACGTCAATTTCTTCCATCGCCCACAGCAGCACCACATTCGGCGCGCCGTTGCGGTTCCAGGTCAATTCGACCATTTCCGGCCCGTCGCCCCACGCCATCATGTCGGTCGGCGGCGGCACATAGGTGGAGATGCCGAAGGTGAACGCGTTGCTGGACTGCGCCGAGTCGCCGGGGCGGTCGTTGTCGCAGTCGGCACTGAACACCCACAGGGTGAGCTGCGAATCCACTTCCAGGTCTTCCAGGTACACGGCCGGAATGGTGGCGGTCAGCGCGGCGGGCTCGTTCTCGTCCATGCCGGCGCCATCCTCGTTCGGCGTCATATCAAAGCTGCCGGAACCAAGCACATCGCCTTCAAACACCAGTTCCCAGCGGTTGCTGGCGCTGCACACCCCGCTCTGGAGGTCGCGCACCAGGCCGGTCACCACCAGCCCGTTCTCGAAGTCATGATCGGAGAAATAGGCGCCGTCCACATTGAAGCCCAGGTGCTCGGGGCCCTCCGTGTCTTCGTCCACCACGGTGACCTTCATGGTCTCGTTGGTGAGACCGCCCAGGGTCAGGATACGGATGTTGTCAATCGCGATACGCTTGTTGCTGGCCGCCTTGTTCGTGATGGTAATGACCACGTTGTTCTCAAACGACAAGCCCGGCGCCTGGAAGGAATAGACCGTGCTGACATCCGGCGGCATGGACGTCACCGTGCCCACCACATTGCCATTGACGAGCACGTCCACATCGAATGAACCGGTTTCCGAGAACGGGCGGCGATAGTCAAAGGAGATTTGCGAGCAACCGTTCTCCAGTTCAGGCGAAACCAACTCGCCTTGCGCACGGACGGTCGGCGCCTTGCCGTTGAGGGTCTGGTCCCAGCGGGTGCCGGAATACGTCCATTCGCCCAGGTCCGCCCCGGTGGTCGTGCCGCCCAGATACGACCCGGAAGTCGTAGTCACATCGTTGAAGGTTTCCAACTGCTCGACCACGCCGCCGCCCAGGGTGCGCACATAGACTTCATCCACGACGGCAATGCCGTTGGAGCTGACCGCGCTGACCCGCGCGGTATAGACCCCGAGAACTGCCGGATAGAAGGGCGGCGCCGTCGCCGTGAACACCGTGCAGGAATTGCCATCCACCACCACCGTATCCGTGGCGCTCAGGGGCATATCCTCAAAGGCAAAGGTGCCGTCCGGATAGAGCAGGTCCATCGTGGCGCCGACCGGCTGCATGCCGCTGTACTGGTACATCGTGAACGAGACCTGGACCTCCCCGTTGGCCGCCGCATGGTCGGTCACCGTATGCTCGTCGGTGGCCGCCACGCCATCCTCGAACACATACGCCACAACCTCCGGCGGAGTGGTCTCCGGGTCGAAGCAGTTGCCCGCCAGCAGCACCACCGCCTCCGGCTGGTTGGGTGAATCGTTGTGAATCACCATCTGCCAGTTGAAGTAGCCCCCGCCCGCCGGGGTGAAGAACACGTTGATTGGCAGCGACTCGCCCGGCGCCACCAGCGCCTGGTCAACGTCCGCCTCGAACAACGCGTAGCCGCTGCCGATGAACTCAATGTCCTCGATGTACAGCGCCATGTTGCCGGTGTTCTGCACAACCACCTGCTGCTGGGCCACCAGCCCCACCCCCACCTGGCCAAAGTCCAGCTCGGTCGGCGTCACCGTAATGCCCGGCGCCAGCAGGCGGAAGAAGTACTGGTTGGAGACCGTCAGGCTGTCCCCCTCATATTCGCAGTCGAAGTCGCTGCCCATGAGCGACAGCACATAGTTGCCGCCGCTGAGAGTGTCCAGCGGAATGCCAACGGACAGCTCGAGCGCGTCCTCCATTCCGTCGCCATCCTCCAGGCCCGCGACCGACAGATAACCGGACGCAATGGACTGCGCGCCCATGCGCAGCGCGTATCCGTTGCTGGCGGCATGGAGCCCGCTGTCTTCATCGCGAATCTTCCAGGAAATCTCCAAATCGGATCCGGCGAGATCCGCCAGCAGGATGTCCGGGCCGGGCGATCCCGCGGCGGGCGCCACGCCCGCCACCTGCACATCGGTCAAATCGGGCGTCTCGACATCGTCGTCATCCACCGTAAAGCGCATGGGCTTGCCGAGAACCCCGTCCATCTCGTGACGGCCCAGGTCGGACAGGTCGGTGAAGTCATCCACAATCACCCACTCGGTCTCGTCATAGACCGGGTTGGCGCGGCTCACCGAAGGCAGGCGGCGCACGATCTTGTCCTGATAGAAGTTGCCGCCGCTGGGCACCGCAAACAGCGCGTCCACCGGGTCTTCCTCGCCCGCGCCCTTGTAGAGCAGCACCGTGTCGTCGCCGTTGAAGTTGCAGATGGCGTCGTCGGTCCAATCCGCCAAAAGGAGGATATCTGCATTGGCCAGGGGATGGGCGATGACAAAGGTCGCGCCGGACGGGAGGGTCACTTCCGGGAACGGCAGATAATTGCCCAGCGCGTCCCAGCTCTGGTTGTTCACGATCAGGCGGATGCCGTAGTCGCCGAGGTCCACCGGCGCGCCCGTGCCATTGTACAGCTCGAGGGCCTTGTCGTTGCTCAATCCCTCGAGGTATTCCGTGATCATCAGCTCGTCCGCCGTCACGACGCCATCCGCCGTATAGAGCGTGCTGACATGCTTGATGAGGTTCGAGGAGAACAGGGCGACTTCCAGGCGGTAGTTCGTCGAGGGCACCGCCGGCCAGTAGCCCGGATGCGTCTCGCTGGTCAGCGTGTAGGTCATCCCGTCGGTCGTCGTCCAGTTGTCGAAGGGCTGGTCTGCCAAAATGCAGTCGTTGTCCTCGTTATAGAGGCTGTAGGTCGGCGCGTGCTCGCCCTCCATGTAGATGCCGCGGATGTGATAGACCTGCGCGGTCACCCCGAACACGCCCGAGGTCACCATGGCGTCACTGGCCCACCGGTTGAAGCCGACCCAGTAGTTGGAGACCATCGGCACATTGGTCGAGACCGTCGGCACGCCCGTGCCGCGGATCTCGATCGGATACGGGTTCACGCCCGAGTTGTTCTCGATCGAGAGCATGGCGGAATACTGCTCGGTGCCCGCATTCGTGGGCCAGAAGGAAACCACCAGGCTGTTGCTCTCGGTGTAGAGCAGCAAATCCTCGAAACGATCCTTGCTCAACGCGAAGGAATCAACATCGTCGCCAGCCAGAGTAAAGGCCGGCTCGGCATTCAGATACAGCGGCACGTTGTCGCCGCCATTGTTCGCCAGGAAGACCGTGATGTTGCTCGAAAGCGTGGATTCCACCTCGCCGAAGTCAATAATTTGCGGACACGGGATCAGCCCCGGCTGCCCGATCAGCTCCGGCCAGACACAGGAGACGCGAATCTCGTCCCAGATCGCGCCGCCAAGCCAACCGTCATCGCTGCCGCCCTTGAGTTCGATGGCCGTAAACTGCTCAATGCCCATGCCCGACCACTCCGCATCCCAGGTCTCGGGTTCCATATACGGGATGTCTTGCCCCTGATAGTAGCACTTGGCATAGGCTTTGCCGCCCGAGGGATCGTCAAAGTCGTACTTGAGCACCATCCAGTACCAGTCGGCCGTGCTTCTGCCGCTATCGCCCCAGCCGTACATTCCATACGAGCTCTGGGCGTTGTACGGGTCCCGCCGAATACTGAACAGGTTGTCTGCACCATACACCTTGCCGAACTCCACCTCGGTGGCGTCGCCGTTCATCAAGCCGATGGTCATGTAGCGTCCGGTGCTGTTGTACTGGTAGGCCACGATGGCGCCCACGAAGATCGTGCCGCTGTTGGTGGGGGCAATAGTCCGGCGGGCGGAACTATGGCTGACCTGATTAGCCGTCAGTACAGCGCGGTTGCCCACCACCGTCGGATAGTTGGGCTTGGTCAGGTCAAATTCCGGCAGGCCCGGCACCCCGTTGGTCTGCACTTCCCAAACATGGTCGGTGCCGGTCGTGAGGCTCCACCCGCCCGTCCACTGGTGCCCGCCCGTCTTGCCGCCGAACCCGGCGTCCGGATTCAGGATGTTGTTCGTGTACGAGAAGGTTTCGGAATACACATTCTCGGGGTACGGCATAGTAATCAGCGGACTGCATGGAATCAGGCCGTCGGAGTAATAGGGCGGAGTGGGCTGGCCGACCGCCTGGATGCTGTAGATGCGATAGTGATTGGTGCTGTTGGGCTGCACCACATGCTCCTGGAAGCCGGAGGCTGCGCCCTTGTACACCACCGTAGCGGTGCCAATGGTGTTGCCAACCGTGTAGTTCGTGCTGGGGCCGGGGCCGGCCAGCACCGGCGCCTCGGTCGAATGCAGGATGAGAATCTCGTGCGCGTCGGAATTGGCCTCGATGCTGGCGCGCACCATTTCGCGGCCGTCGAGCCACAGGTTGCTGTTCTCGCTCACATTGCCAATGGGCGTGCGGAAGCCCACGGCAAACTCGCTCCAGTCGCTGGTGCTGCCGCTGGTGGCATTGGTCGCTTCAATCCAGTAGTAGTAGGGCCAGCCCGGCACGCCGGTGGTGTCCTCATAGCTTTCTTCATCCGCGTCCACCGTGGCAATCGCCACCGCCTGATTGGTGTCATGGGACAATCCCCGCCAGATCACATAACCCGTCTCGCCCTCGATGTCGCTCCAGGTCAGCTCCACCTTGTTCGCATAGTCGTTGTCTTCGCCTTCGGTGGCCTCGGTGTCCTCGGGCGCGGTCAGCTTGCGGTAGCCGCTGTCCGGAGCGCTCCACACCCCCTCGCCGTTCTGGTTCTCGCCCGCCACCCAGTAGTAGTAGAGCTGGCCGGGCGCCGCGGTTTCATCCACCCAGTTGGTCTCGTTCATCGCCACCACCTGGAGCAGCTCGGCGGCGCTGGTGCTGGCGGTTGTGGCGCGATAGAGGTTGTACTTCGTCTCGGTCGCCAAATCTCCCCACTCCAGGTCCACCTGATCCGTGCTGGTGCCCTTGGAAGCCTTCAGGCTGTTGCCCGGATCGCCCGGCTTGCTGACGGTGGTCACCACCGGCATGGTTTCGGAGTTGGCGCTGACGCAGTCCTCGCTGCTGGCCGCCCGCACGCGGTAGTAATAGGTCACATCCTCGTCCAAACCGGTCACCACCACACTCGTGTCGTTGACCTCGTAGTTGTCGTAGTCCCCCACAAAGCTCGAGCCGACAAAGGCGCCGCAAACCTGGATGTCGTCAATCGCCCAGACTTCCGCCGCGCTGTTGTTGACCGTCACCACCTTGAGTTTGATCATCGTCGCCGAATCCGGAAGGCTGATGTGCGCCGTGGCGTAGTTGTTGTCGTTCAGACCGGTCTGCGGCGCGGTCACGCTGACAGGCGTTCCCGCCACGGTCTGGACCACGCCCGTCGCGTCAAAGCCCCACCGCGCGTTGTTCTGCGGACTGCCGGAAATCAGGATGTCCGGCGTGTCGCTGAAGTCGGCGCCGTCCAGCGCGACAAAGATGCTCACCTTGTCCGCGCCGTCCGCGCCGTTGGTCTTGTTGGTCGAAATGCTCGCCACATGCACGGTGACCGTCCGGCCGGTAAAGCCCTCGATCAATGCGGTTTCCAGTTGCAGGACGCCCTGGCCGTTCGCCCGCTGGAAGGAGCCCTCGCCGGTGCGCACGCGGCTGGAAGGCGGATCATCCGTCGTCCGGTTGACCGTGCTGAACCAGTTGTTGCCCTGAATGGCCGTCCAGTTGTCCGCCACGCCGCCTTCAAAGCCCTGTTGCAGGAACACCGCCACCTCGCCCGCCTCGCCTTCACTGGCGGTGAAGTAGGGACTGGTGCTCACATCGAGGAAATAGCTGGTCGCCCCTTCCGACTCGTCCCACTCCACCGTGAAACGATCAACACCAATGTATGTGGCCTCAGAAATATCTGGCGGCAGGGGCCCCGTGGTTTCCGCGACGCCGTCCAGGCCGTCCGAATAACGCCCGTCATACATCGAGAACATCTTGTAATAGTACAGGGTGCAGCTCTCGAGCTCGTCATGCGTCTGCGGCGAGGCATCGCCCATGTACAGCACCGTGCCGCCCGCGAAGGTCTCGCCCACCACCGGCGTGCCGCTGGGCTCCGTAAACTCCGTCGGATCCGTCGCATACACAATCACCACGCCCTGCCCCACCGGGTTCAGCTCGAAGTCCAACTCGATCTCCGTCGGGCCCAGCGCGGTCGCGGTGAACAGGTCGGGGTCCAGCACCGAAGGCTCGAATTCCAGATAGAGGCCGTCCGTGTCCTCAACCACCATGAACTGGCCGCCATAGAGCTCCGGCGCAAATCCGGAGGTGTCCACGATAAACTGCCCGGCGTCGAAGTCTGTCACGCTTGTCGCCTCGATGATCTTCCAGCTTTGGGAGGTGCTCACCGAGAAGCCCTCGGCCGCGCCGGTCACCCAGATGATAAACTCGCCATCCGTCGGGCAACTGACCGCACCGCTGGCGGCCAGCAGGTCCCAATCGGTGCCGGCGGCGCCCACCGCGCTCGCCATGTCCACCTTGAGCGTGCCCGCCGCGTTCAGGGTCACCGCGCCGCTGACGCTCAGCGTGCCCGCATCCCCGGCGTCGGCGCCCGGGTCCGCCTGGCCGAGGATGGACAGGCTGCCCACCGTGCCGTTGCCGCGCAGAATGCCGGCAATATCCACCGTGTGCGCCGATCCGGCAGAACTGCCCTCAACCACCAGAACGCCGTCGCTAACCGTCGTCGCGCCCGCATAGGTGTTCTGCGCCGAAAGCGTCAGGACGCCCGGGCCCGTCTTGTCCAGGCCGCCGTTGCCGACCACTCCCGCCAGGGTCGCCGCATTGCTCACCGAGAGGCTCCGCACCCCCGCCGTCAAATTCACCGCCCCGTTCAGCACCACCGGGCCGCGATAGGTTCCCAGCGCGCCCAGCGCCACATCGCCTTGAATCACCACGGGCTTGGCCACCGTGCGCTCGGTCGCATCGGCCGAGGCCAGCACCGTGCGATCGCCCAGATCGAGCGTGCCGCCGGCTTGGGTCAAATCCTCGGCGAGACGCAGCGCGCCCTGCGCCACCACCACCGAGCCTTGCAGCGTCGAACCGCGCAGGAACAGCCCGCCCGGGCCGCTCTTGTGCAGCGCGCCGTCGCCGCTGGTCTTCGTGCCGGTGAACTGGCCCGCCGCCATCGTGAAGGTGTTGTAGTTGGTGATATACAGCGTGTGGGCGCCCGCCGCGATATTCCCATGGGTCACAAACGAGCCCACCGGGAAGGCCATCCGCGCATCCGCCCCCGCCGTGATCTTCCCGCGCCATTCGCCCGCGCCCGACGACACCTGGCGCACCGCGCCGCCGCTGTTGGTGCCCGTGCCGTAGAGCGTGAGGTCCACCGAACGCCAGACATAGTTGCCGTTCAACTCCAGCGTGGCATTGGTGCCCACCTGCACCGCCCCCGTGCCCATGGCATTCGTGTTGGCCATCAACTGCACCGAACCCGAGTCCACATGCAGACCGCCGCTAAATGTGTTGTTGCCCAGCAGCAGGAACTTGCCCGCCCCCGCCGTATGCAGCCTGTGGTTCTGGCCGCCGGACATCTGCCCTGCCACCGTAAAGGTCTGGGGCGAATCGTTCCGCCAGGTTTGGGCGCTGCCCAGCCCAATCAGGCTCTGGAAGAGGTGCTCGCCCGCCGAATCCGCGTCAATATAGATGCCATTCGCCCCAATCGTCAGCTGATGGCCGTGGAAAATCAGCGACTCCGCCGCCTGTTCCGTGAAGCGCACGCCCGCGGCCTGGCGGAACTCGCCCAGTTGGATCATCGAGCCCGAGTCCAGGCCGGAGTAGAAGATCACCGTCTTGGTGGCGGCCGGCACCAGATCGCCCTCCCAGTTGGCCGCCGTGCCCCAGTTGGCGTCGCTGCCGCCGCCGTCCCAGACCGGGATGCCCCCGCCGCTGGTGAAGGTCAGATACAGGTCGTTGCCGTCCATCGCCACGCCGAACTTGCCGCCATCCAGTTCCGGATAGAAGAACGAGGTGTCCACATTGAACTTGCCGGAGGCAAAGCCCGACACCGCCTGAACCCCGCCCATAATCTTCCAGCTATAATTCTGGCTGCTGTCAAAGCCATCCGGATTGCCCGAAGGACGCACCACAAAGGTGCCGCTGGACTGGCAGGTAATCCGCCCGTAGCTCTCCAGATAGTCCCACTCGACGCCCGGCGTGCCCGTCACGTTGCCCATGTCCACCTTCAGCAGCCCGCCGTGTTGCAACTGCACTGCGCCCGCCCGCAGCGTGGCAATGTCGCCCACCTGATTGCCCGGATCCGCCTCGCCGCCGAGGGTCAGCGCGCCAATCGGGCCGGTGCCCATCAGCGTGCCGTCACTGCCCACCGTATGCGCGGAACTCGCCGACGAACCGCTGACGATCAGAATCCCCTTGTTGATCGCGGTTGCCCCGCTATAGGTGTTGTCGCCCGCCATTTCCAGCGTGACCGAACCGCGTTTTTCCAGGTTGCCCGTGCCGCTCATCACGCCGCTATACACCGTGTTGCTGCCGAAATCGCCCACGGTCAGGCTCCCGCTGCCCAGCGCCACCCGTCCCGCGCCCTGCAACGAGGAAATCGTCTGGCTGAAATTGGCCAGGTTGAACAACCCCGGCGCCTGCACCTCGACAAAGGTGCGCACGGGCAGGGCGTTGGCGACCCCGAGCTGCACGCTGCCGCTCTCAATCAGGGTGCCGCCAATATAGGCGCTCGCCCGCGCCACCCGGACCGTCCCCGACCCGTCCCGGATCAGGTCATTAAGGTTCTCCGTCAAACCGCTGGTCTGGATCACAATCGTGCCGCTGCCGCCAAAGAACACGTCATGCGGCGACTCCTCGATGCCGTTCAAGCCGCCCGTCAGCGTCAGCATCGATGTCCCCTCGGCCTGAATCCGCGCCGTCTTCGTCAGTTGAATCAGGCTGGGCCACGTGTTGTTGTACTGCATGTTGCGCAGCGCGCCCTCGTTGGTCACCCCCATGCCCGCAATCTGCAGGGGTTCCGCGTAATACGTCGTCGCCCCGGTCGGCCGCAGCTCCAGCGCCGCCCCCTCCCGCACCCGCGTGCCGCCCGTGGTGGCGCCCAGCGAACGCCGCGCCCCGATGCTCAACGCCCCGTTGTCCACCGTCATGGTGCCGGACCAGTGCAGGTGGTTCTCCTCGTTGCCCGATATATGAATCCGCCCCACCCCGCCCTTTTCAACGTTATGCGTTCCCTTGATGTACCCATACAGCGTGAACACCTTGTCCGACGCGTTGCTCCAGGTTTGAGCCGCCCGAACCGTAATGTTGCCCAAACGGTGCGTGCCCGTGGACTCCTTCATAATCTCGATGCCGTTGCCGAACAGACCCAGTCCGTTCGTCGCTTTAATCAGCCACAAGTTATAGTCCACCGGACGAATGTCCACATTTTGAGACGCGTTTTCGTTGAACTTGAGCCCCCTGTAGTTGTACAGGTTGCCCAGGTGCACCACCGAAATCGGATCCGTCCGCGGGAAAGTCCGGTAAAACACGCAGGTGTCGTTGGTTTGATAAGGCAGCCGGTTGCCCACCCAGTTGAACGGATTGATCCACTGACTGGCCAGCAGACCCGTGGTGCCCTTCCAAATCGGCGCGCGCGCTTCAGAAAACAGGTTGGTCCAGCTCTTCGCCACCCGCACTTCATCCCAACGCACACCGCTCATGGTGCTGCCGGTGTTGTTCTGCGCCACTAACCGGATACCGTAGAAGTTCGAGGACATTCCCACCGCATTTGCATTGTTGAGCGTGAGGTGCCACGTGCTCGGCTCGTTGTCGCGCTCCGGCGAGATAATGTCGGTCGTGTTGTTGTACGCCAGCATGTGCAGGGTTTTGACATTGCGCAGATACTTCACAATAAAGGTGTAATCCGCGCCCGGTGTCAGTTCGATTCCGCTGACGTCGCTGGCCTGATTGCCCGTCAGGAACTGCATGGAGGCTCTCGTCTGATTGGGCAGCACACCCGCGCGGAACAGGGGCGTGTTGGTGGCGGTCCCGGTGCCGCCATACACTTCCACACCGGCAAACCGATTGTTGCCGCCTTCCGGGATGCGCATCACCCAACCGAGGTAGTGGGTCGCGTTATTTGCGCCCGTGAGAGGTGTGCTGAATTGCCGCTGAATCTCCACCCGCTCGCCATTCGCCAACGGCTCGCTGACCGCATGGTTGCCCTGCTCCGTGCCAAAGCCGTAGGTGGCGCTCAGGCTGAACAAGTCTCCGTTTTGGGCGGTCTTGACCCCCTTGGTGCCGGTAGCTTGCTCCCAGGGACCGCGCCATCCCCAGCTGCCGCTCCATCCCGTGGTGTCGTTATACTCGGCCAGCGTCAGGTCGTTGGTGTAGGAAAACGGCTCGTAATACACCACCGTCTCGAAGGCCTCGGTCTGGTCAAACCCCCGCGCCGCCATCGAATAGGCATGGTCACCCTCAGAATAGGTGTACACCGCGTAGTAGTTGACTGAATCGGCAGGCACGACATGCTCATATGCCTCGACATTCCCCTTGAAGAGGACCTGGCCACCACCCACCAAAGCCCCTACGGCGTAAGCCGTGCCCTGCGCCGGATCAGTCGGCGCATTGTTGGCCCGATGCACAATCATCACGGGGAGAGTCTCGGGCTTGTCCCAGGAAAGCCGGATCATTTCATAGCCGTCTTGCTGCACCACCAGATTGGAGACCGCGGCAATCAATCCCACGCCGCTCACCGCAAACGTGTAGGGCGAATAGGCTGGCACGCTGTTCGACACCGAAACCGTCGCGTTGGCCGCCCCCAATTGATTCGGAGCATACACCACCGTGAACGTGGTCGCCGCCCCGGGCGGCACATCCGTCGCGGGCTGCTCGTCAATCTGGAACTGATCCGCCTGGGCCCCGGTAATCGTCACCTCGCCCAGCGTCAGCGGCGCGCCTCCCGAGTTGGTGACCGTAAAGACATGCGCCATCGCGCTGCCAACGGAAATCGAGCCGAAGTCCGTCCCGTCGTCCGTCGAGGTGCTCGTCGCCCCCTTGCCAATGAGCTGGTCGTTCAGCCCGATAATATCCACGCCCGGCAACTGGAAGCGGACCGCCAAATCGCCGTCCTCATCCACCACCACCCGGAAAAACCCGCCCTCCAGATCCCCCGTTATCAGTTCCGAATAATCCAGGCTGAATTTGTCGGCCGCCCAGCCCGTCACCGCCCCCACACCCCGCACAATCTTCCACGTGTGGGCCTGGTTGGGATTAAACACAACGCCATGGCCCACCAGATGAATCACAAACGGATCTTCCGCCGTGGCGGAGACCGTGATGCCACCGGAGCTATTGATCAGATCCCAATGCGTGCCGGGCGTGCCCGTGGCCTGCGTAATGTCCACATCGAAGCGTCCGCCACCCGCCAGATAGACCCCGCCCGCGTTGAGCTTGCCCACCGTGCCGCTGGCGCTGCCCGGCTCCACCAGGCCATTCAGCATCAGATCGCCAACCGTCCCCTCGCCCATCACCGTGCCGCCCGCCGACACCACAAACGCCGAATTCGCCGCGCTGCCCTCCATCATCAGGATGCCGCTGTTCACCATCGTAATCCCGCTGTGGGTGTGCGTGCCGGTCAGCGTCAGCGTGCCCTCGCCGTTCTTCTCGAGCGAGCCCGTGCCGGACATGTTGCCCGCGTAGGTTCCCGCCGTCGCGTCGTTGAAAATGACCATGCCGTTGTTGACAATGTTGCCCTTCAGGCTGCCCACATGGCCCTCGAGCGTGCCGGCGTTCACCGCCAGCGTCACCCCGTCCGCCGTCGTCCCGCTCAAGATCAGCAGGCCCGGCCCCGCCTTCGTCAAACCGCCGTTGGAGACATGCCCCGCAAACTCGACATACTTCGTGACCGGGTTGCTCACCGCAATCGTGCGCGTCGCCCCGCCCAGATTCACCGCGTCATCAAAGGTCAGCGAGCCTGTCCGTGTCGTCATTTCGCCAAACGATACGTTGCCCTCCAGCCGCACCGGCCGGGCGATGCTGTAGTCCGACACGCTCGAGGACTTGATCACCGTGTTGTTGCCCATCACCAGCCAACCGTCCTGGCCAAGCGCCGTGGCGCTGCCAATGCGGATTTCGCCTTCCGCCAGATGGAAATCACCCGTCAAATCCTCGTTGTTGCCCGTCAACTGCAAGCGGCTCGGCCCCGTCTTCACAAAGGCATATTCATCGTTGCCGGCCCGCGTGCCGCTCAGCTTCCCGCCCAGGCGCAGCTCCGTGGCGTCCTTCCCCACCGCTACCGTCAGGGTGTGCTCGCCAATGGCAAACGCGCCGCTCGCCGCCGGCGAATTGCTCACCGCCGTCACCAGCGCGTCATCCGCCAGTGTGACCGGCCCGCGGAAGGTCACATTGTTCTGGATGAAACGCAGCGCGCCGCCGCCGTTCACCCCGCTGCCGCTAATCGTCAGCGGCTCCACATCGTAGCTGATCGCCGCGCCGCCGCCGTGCAGCTCCAGCGCCGCGCCATCGGCCACCGTCGTTCCCGCGCCCGCCCCCGTGGTGCCCAGCGCCGCCGCGCCGCGAATCTGCAAGATCCCCTCCTGCACGGTCACCGCGCCGGAATAGGTGCTCTCATTCGCCGACAGAATGATCCGGCCGCCGCCGTCAATCTCCAGGTCGCCCGCGCCGCTCAGCGCCCCGGCAACCAGGAAGTCCTTCTCTCCCGCGTGGGTCCAGGTCTGATTCGCCCCAAGGCGCACATCCGACAGAATGGACAGATTGCCGCTCGCGCCCGCCGCCACCTCGAGGCCCCCCTCGTGGATCGTCAGCATATTGTCGTTGATGTTCACATTCGCCGACGCGTTGGCCGTAAAGCGCAGTCCCTTCACCGTCTGGTTGCCGTCCAGGAATACCGCCGGGCTGCTGCCGTTGATATTGGAATAGAAGAACACCGTGGCGTTGGGCTCCGGCAGCACATCGCCGTCCCAGTTGTGCGCCCGGGTCCAGTTGCGGTCGTTGCCGCCCCCGCCGTCCCAGGTGGACTCATACGGCCGCGTCGTCACCGTGCGAACATCCGAGTTCCCGCTGGTGCAGTTGATCGACTCAAACGCCCGCACCCGGTAGTAATAGGTCGTTTCCGGGTCCAGTCCCGTCACCGCGCACGAGGTGCTGCCATCCACCACCCGGTTCTCATACCCCTCCACAAACACCCCGCGCGGATTCAGCAGGTTCGTCACCGTCACATCCACCACCCCGGCGCCCACATTGTTCGCCGCCCGGTCGGACGCCAGCTTCACCAGCACCTGGCTGCCCTCATAGGCGCTCAAATCAACCGGCTCCATGTCCGCCATCGTCGCGTTCACCGGCGTGCGCGTCCCGACCTCTTCCCAGTTCTCTCCGGCGTCGGTGGAAACCGAGACCATAATCCGGTTGCGGAAGTCCCCGTTGCCGCCCCCGCCGAAGATCCGCGCGCGGAAGAGCAGCGTCGCACCGGTACCCGCGTCAAAATCAATCGGCGGGGTAATCAGCTCGGCGGTATTCACGCGCATGGCCAGATAGCCCGCCGCCGCCATCACGTCCTTCTCGACCCAGGTCCCGCCCTCGCCCGCGCCCAGCGTCCCGCCGTGATACACCGCCACATTGGCGTCGTGCCCGCCCAGGAAGCTCTCGTTCGGACTCACATCCAGCCGGTAGCTGTCCACGCCGGCGGCCGTCCAGTTGGCGGTGAACGAAGTGGAGCCCACCGGGTCCGCGGGTAATGTGGACGGGAGAGTTTCAATACACTCGCCCACAAACAGGACCGTCTCGCCATAGCCCGTCCGCTCGTCGTTTTTCGCGTACGCCCGTACATAATAGAGCACATTGCCCGTCGTCGGGCTGATCGTGCCGGCAAACGCGCCCAGACCGTCGCCGCCGTCGAGACCCGCAGCCACACTGCTAACGCCTGTCCCACCCAGCACTGGATCTCCCGTCTCATTCCACACAAACCCGCGCTGCACAATGGCGGAACCGCCCGGATCCAGCACCTCGCCGTGGCCCAGGGCCGAACCCTTCACAATATCGCTGACCGGCAGCGTCACCACCACCGGCGGCATCTGCGAGCGCCGCCCCTTCGCGCCCGCCGCCTGCATCGGGCTGACCGCGCCGCTCGAGCTATTGCTCGCCTGCAGCCAGTACCAGTATTCCTGGCCCACCACCACATCCTCAAAGTCGTCGAACACGTCCGTGTCCGCATCCAGCTCCATCAGGATTGCCGCCCCTCCAACCGTGGCGGTTGTCCCCCGCCAAATCAGATACGCCGTCTCCCCGCCCCCGTCCGTCCAGGTCACCCGAATCCGGTCGTCAAACTCATTGTAGCTCGCCTGCAAATTCCCAATAACGGGCATCCTGCGATACCCGTCGTCCGGATCGCTCCAGAAGCCCATGCCCTCGCTGGTGCTGTTGGTCGCCCGCACCCAATACCAATAGACCTGCCCCGGCAGAGCGGTCGCGTCATGGATAACCGTCGTCTCCGCCACCGTGCCGCCAATGCATTCCGCCAACGCAGCATCGTCGCTGTCGCCGCGCCAAACCGAATAGCCTGTTTCGCCGCCTTCAAGCTTGCTCCAAGACACCCGCACATAGTCGTAGGCCCCCCCGTCCGACGCCACAACATTGGTCACCGCCTTCATGCCCCGCCAGCCCACATCCCCCTCGCTCACGGCTTCGCCATGGTCATTGATCGCCTTCACATAATACCAGTACAGCTTGCCCGACTCCGCCGTATAGTCGCAGTAGTGCGCCGCATCCCCGCCAGTAATCACCACATCGTCCAGATACCACGTGTTGAAGGCCGACACGAATTTGATCCGCACATCCCGCGATTCCGCCAGCCCCGGAATCGTGCGCAAATCCTGCACCTCGATATGCCCCGCCGTGGTCACGGTGAACTCGCCAATGGGCGCCCAAGTCCCGCCCCCGTCCAAACTGTAAAAGTTCGTGGTCACGGTGTTGTTGCCTGGCCCGCTGGCGTCCACATTGAACACCAACTGCGTCGGATAGTGTATCGGTGGACTGATCAGTGCGCTATTCTCGCGCATCGCCCGGCAGGGCACCGCTACGCCAGAATGGCCGGCGTCATTGTCCGTTTGGGTGTTATGATCCGTCCACGCCCCGGGCCACTCCGAGAAGTCCGACTCAAACAGCACATTGCCCTCGCGCTGCACGCTGCCAATTTCTAGCGACCCTACAAACTCATCCTGGTCATTCCGATAAATCACAAAATCATCCGCCGCCGACATCGCCTCCCACGTCACTATGACATAGTCCACATAGGTCCCGTCCGACGCCTCGACACCAAACGGCGCCGAAGGCGCCAAATCGCGCGTCTCAACCGAATGAATCTCCGAGTTGGCGCTCACGCACCCGTTCGCGCCCTCCGCGCGAACCCGGAAGTAGTATGGGGTGAAAGGCTCAAGCCCGGTCACCAACTGGCTGGTCCCCGTCACCAGCCGGTTCGAAAAGCCCGCCACATACGACGGCTCGCCCGAGCCCTGCACAATCTGGAAATCATCCAGATAATAACGCTTCTTGCTCTTGACCGTGGGAGACAGCCGCACCCGGCTGTTCAGCGCGCCGTTGTTTATCTGAATCGTGTACTCCGTCATGTCCAGTCCCAGTAAAAACGGCGTTACCAGCGGTTCGAAATCTCCCCCGCCAATGGCAATCTCCACGCGAAGCATCGGCGTGTCCGTCCCGTATCGCCGGGCCTTGAATGTCAGCGTCGCCAGCCCGTCATTGGCGGACAAGTCCAGCGGCGGCGTCGTCAGCACGCCCGCCTCCCCGGAGCTGCCCATCTTCACTTCGCCCGCGTTGTCATAGATATACGCCCCCGTCCAACCCGGCGTCTGCATATAGGTATTCAAGGCCGCGCTGCGATCCGTCGAGCCGTTCAACGCCGTGAACTTGGCAAAGTTTTCGCTGACCGCCACCGTAATGCTGTCATCCGCCACAAAATGCTCGTTGTCGCTCACATCCAGGCGATAGCTCACCGCGCCCGGCAGCGGCTCCCAGCGCGCCGTGAAATCCATGCCGTTGGTCGGATACACATACAGCCCGCTCACCACGCTCGGGAAACAGGGCGTCTGGAAGCTCTGCTGCAGTCCATACACCGTGCCCTGCTCATTCCTCGCATACGCCCGCACATAATAGGTCTGCCCCGCCACCAACCCCGACATATAGTTGGTGTACACCCCCGAACCGCCCTCTTCATGCGTGTCCTTGAAGTCCGCCAACGTCGGATTCTGACTCGTGCTCCACACAATCCCGCGCTCAATAATGTCCGATGCCCCCTCGCTGATCACATCACCGCCCCCGTTCGCGCCGCCCGCGGTCACCCCGCTCGGCACCAGCGTCAGCACCACCGGCAAATCCGGGTCCAGCCTCCGGCCCAGCGCGCCGGTCTGCTGGAAATCACTCATGCTTTCACTCGTCGCGTTCGTCGCCGTCACCCAGTAGAAGTATTCCGTGCCCGCCGTGACCGTCGTGTCATTATAGCCGGTCGCGTTGACCCCCGTGTTGTACACGCAGGTCGCCGTCTGCGGGTCATTGACCGTGTTGCGCCAGATGCCGTAGCCCGTCTCACCCAGCCCGTCCGTCCACGACAGCCCGATGCGGTCGCTATACTGGTCATAGCTCGCCAGCAGCCCCGCCACCGTCGCCAGCTTGCGGTAGCCCCCCTCCACCGTGCTCCAGTCGCTCGTGCTGCTGCTCGAGCTCGCAAACGACTCCACCCAGTAGTAGTACTGCTGGCCCGGCAACGCCGTCGTGTCCAAATACCCGCTCACCTGCGTCCCCAGCGACGCCACAAGCCCCTCCTGCTCCGGCGCCACTGCCGCCGTATAGCGGTACAACCGGTACGAGGTCGCCCCCGTCGCGTCGCCCCACGTCACCGCCACATGCTCCGTGCTCGTCCCGTCGCTCGCGTCCACCCCCGTCGGCGGCAGCAGCCGGCGGTAGCCCGAATCCACCGAACTCCTCGCGCTCGACCCGATGTTGTTGTACGCCGTCACCCAGTAGTAATAGAGCTGGCCCGGATCCGCCGTCTCATCGTCAAACGCCGTCACATCCGCCTCGGTCGTCCCGATCAGCGTCGCGCTCAACGGCAGCGCCAGCGTGTGGCGGTACACCCTGTAGCCAAGTTCCTCGTCCACATCGTTCCAAGTCAGCCGCACCTTGTCCGTGTGCGCCCCGTCGGTCGCCTGCAAGTTCTGCGGCACATCCGGCGACCCCGACTTCGTCGTCACCTCCTCCGTGTCCGTATATTCGCTCAGGCACGACTCGCTGGAACCCTGCGCCCGCACCCGGAAGTAATACATCTTTTGTTCCTCCAGTTCGTCCACCTTCTGGCTCGTCCCCTCCACCCACAAATTCTGATAGCCCGGCACAAACCCCGCCAAACTATCGCCCTGGTGCAAGCCCTCCACCACCAGACGGTCCACGCCCGCCCCGGCACGCCGGCCCGCCCCAAGGGTCTCCCAGCGAATCTGCGTGTACTCATGCCCCAGACCTTCCGTCACCGTCAAATCGGTCTGAGCCCGCAAGGTCGAGTCAATCGGTGTCCGGGTGCCAATCACCGTCCAGGTCTCCCCGGCATCCGTGGACATCGAAATCGTGATCACATTCGTGACGGCATTGATGCCGCCATAGGTCCGCGCCCGGAACTTCACCGTCAGCTCCGTCATCCCCACCGTCGAAAAAGCTGGCGTCGTCACCTGCGAGGTCGCCTGCGTCATGACCAAATAGGTCGTGCCGCCCAAATCCGTCCCCAGCCATTCGCCCGTAATCGCCCCCGGCCCGGCCGCCGCGTTGCTCGCCACCACCATCACCGTGCTGTCCCCGCCGCCAGCCTGGAAATTATCCGTCTCGCCCACATCCAGATAATAGCCCGTCGCCCCGGAAACCGCGTCCCACTCCGCCGTGAATTCATAGTAGCCAACACCGGTCGCACGCAGATTCTCCGGTATTTCGGGTGCCGGCGTCGTGTCATTCGCGTTCACCGGCGACGACCAATACGGCTCCACCGTCCCATACGACCACGCCCGGTAATAATACTTCGTGCAACCCTCCAGCCCCGTGTGCTCGTAGTAACCGACCGTCCCCGCATAAATCACCGTGCCCCCCGCGAACGAGGCGCCCACGCTCGGCGGCTGACTGCCCGAGGGCGCCGTGAACACCCCCGTCGTGTTGTACGCCACCACGACCTGGTTGCCAGCCGTGGGCGTGAACTTGACCTCAATCCGCCCCGCATCCAGCGCCTCCACCTCAAAGTTGTCCGGCGGCAGCAGCGTACTCGTCTTCGTCGTCACCTCGGCGGTCGCCGAATACCCGCCCACGCACGTATCATTCGTCGCCCGAATCCGGAAGTAATACGTCGTCCCCCAATCCAACCCCTCCACCACCTGGTTCGTCCCCGCAACCGCCAGACCCTCATATCCCGGCACAAAGTTCCCGGCCTCCCCCATCACCTTTACGTCGTCAAACGCCAAGTTGCCCGCAACCTTCGTATAGGTGAAGCGGACCTTGGTGGCCGTTTGATCCAGCGGATAGCTCTTGACCGTCCCCGTGGTCGGCAACGGCTTGACATTCTCCACCGTCGTCCAGGTGCCGCCAATCAACTGCTCCACCAGCAATGCCGAGTTGTCGTCCGTTCCTTGCCCCTTGATCCAGAAACTCACGTTTGTCGGATTCAATAGCGTGGGGGTCTCTGCGCGGTGGCCCGTGGTATCCATTCGGAGCGAAGGCGAACTATTCCCATAATTCCCGGATGTGGCATAAGTGCCGCTAATACCAGTGAACACCCAACCCTCCGGCGCCGTCCCGCCCCCGTCAAACCCTTCGTCAATCAGCACGACGCTGCCCGTCCCGCCAAAATCCTCCTGCGTGCTCACATCCAGCAGATAGCCCGTCGCGTTAGCCACCGGCTCCCATTCCGCCGTGAATTGATCATACCCCACATCCTTGGCATACAGAAGCGCGGTCGAATCCAGACACGCCGTATCCTGCTGCCCCGCCAGCGGCGTGCCGTCCGTCAGATAATTCGCGCACGAGCCCGATCCGTTATACTCATATACCTTGACCAGATACCGCGTGTTCAGCTTCAGCCCCGACAGCTCCACGCTCTCGCCCGTGCCGTCATACACAATCCGGCTCTTGTACCCCTGATCCGCCGCCAAGCTGAAATCGCTGTTCACCCCGCTCGGCGCCACCCCGTCCACCGGCACCCACCCCGTCGCAAAACTGCCCATCGCATACGCCTTCGCCACATCCGTCGCACTCAGCGACTCCGTGCTGATCATGATCTCGTCAATCGAGCCCCAGAAAGGCAGCCCTCCTTCGCGATAATCCGCCCCGAAACGAAATGGCGCATCCGGAATCACGTCCGAACCCACCCCCGACCGTTCTCCCTTCTTTTCCCCGTTCAGGTAGAAGTAGAAATATTCCGCCGAGACATCGCGCACCCAGGCCACATGCGTCCACGGGCCACTCTGCAAGTTGACATCATCGAGTCTCCAGTCCACCTGTCCAACATTCCAATAGACTCGCGGGCGTCCCAATGTCTGCACTTCCCAGTTGATAGCATTGGCCACGCCATAATAGGAGCCAACGATATTTCCAATCCGAGTACTGTCGGCCACACCCGGCGTCACATTGATCCACGCCATCAGCGTGTTGGGCACGCTTGACAGCTTCTCGGCCAATTCCGCGTGATTGTCCTCATCCCCGGCAATATTCAGCGCCCCGCCGCCATCGCGCGCAATGCGGGCCGATGGTGTGTTCAGCGTCGCGTCATTCCCGCCCGTGGTCGAGTCAAACGCCGTCGCGCCGCTGCCCTCGTCAAACAGCCACAGCCCCTCCATGCCATATTCCGTCACCACCACAATCCGCTTGGCGCCATCGCCCTTCGTCCACGACAAATCCATCGTCGAGCCGCTCACATTGTCAAACACCAGACTCGTCGCGTGGACGGTCGGCTCGGCTACCGCAATCGTCTGCGCCCCGCCCGCTGTCGTGCTGCCCGACTTCGTGCCCGCGCTGACCGTCACATCATCCGTGGTAATCGCATTCACGCTGATGCTCTTGCCGCAGTCCGCCCCCGCCGCAATATCCGCCGTAATAAAGATATAGTGCGTCCCCACGCTCAGCGCCTGGTTCAGCCCGCTCACCGAATGTTCGCCCGGCCCCAGCCCCGTCGTAATATCGCCACCCAGCAGCGTGTCGCCAAGCGTCAGCGTCGCATCCGTCGAATACCACACCTTGAAGTTCGCCACATCCCCCGCCGCATAGCTGCCCGCCGTCGTGAACTTCACCCCCGTCAGCGCCGTCGCCTTCGTCCCCACCGTCAGCTTGAACTTGTGCAGGATGTGGAACGTGCTGCCGGGCGCAATGTCCGCCGCCGCCACCTGCGGCGCATGGTCCGCAAGCGCGATCAAGCTGCTGACAGCCGTCGTCGCGTGCGCCACCGCCGAATTCTCGCTCACGCACGCCCCGCCAGACCCCTCCGCCCGAACCCGGAAATAGTACGTCGTATCCCCCTCCAACCCCGACACCACCTGGCTCGCACCCGAAACAAACAGGTTGTTGTAGCCCTCCACGAACGAAGGTCCGCCACTGCCGCTCGGATAGCTCGTCCACGAAATGTCATCAATCAAAATCTGACGCGATCCCGTGGATTTAAACTCAACAAGCACATCTCCCGTTTTATTTAGATTGTTGATGCTGCGCTCATACACCGTATCCATGGCGGCAAGCGTATAATCGTCCACCTTCACTCCACCCACCCACACCTGGATTGTGCGGTTGGCGGCTGTGCCACCGGTGAAATAAGAGCGGACCTTATAGGTCAGAGACCCCATGCCGCTAGGAATCGTGGCGGAAAGCGTTCCCGTACCCTTATCGCTAAACCCGAAGGATGGATTCGTAATGTAGTAAGCAACATCCTGAACTTTACGACCTTCCGTATAGCTCCAAACAAGTCCCACGCTATTGGTGAAATTGTCGGCGCCATATCCCGTAGCACTCGCGTTAAGATTATCAAAACTTTCGGTGCCCCCGTCTCCCCCCGCCGGCTCCGCAAAATCCTCATACAAGCTCACATCCAACCGGTAGCCGGACGCGCCGGCCACGGCGTTCCAGGTCGCGGTGAATTGGGTTTCCCCCACATTGCTCGAAGCCAGCCCCGTGGGTTTCGCGGGCGAATCGGTCGTGGCATCGTCCGCCAGACCCGTAGATGAATATTTCGCGCCCCGAACACTCCAAGCCTTGTAATAGTACTTCGCGCAGGCGCTCAGGTTGGCGTGAGTTTGCGGCGAGCTGCCACCCTTATAGACCACCGTGCCACCGGCAAAAGACTGCCCCACCGCCGGCACCGTTCCCGACGGTGTCCCAAACGTACCCGACGTGTTGTACACAATCACCACATCATCACTCTGCCCATTGCGGGTGAAGGCCAGGCTGATCGAGTCCGCACCCGTCTTCGTGGCGCTGAACGCCGTCGGAGCATCCGGCGTGTAGGCAGTGAACACCAGGGCAAGGGTGGTGCCGTTTTGGACCACGCTAAAAGTCCCATCCGCCAGCCCAGGCGTAAATAGATCCGTGTTGACCACAAACCGGGACGCGTCAAAACCGCTGACCGACGCCCCACTCATGATGGTCCACGAATAGTTGGCGGTGGCGTCCCAACCCGTCGGGTTGCCCGCCAACCAAATCGTAAACAGACCACTGGAGTTAACTGTAATCGCACCCGATGCGCTGAACAGATCCCAGTTTGTCCCCGCCGGGCCTGCCACATTTAGCACATCCACCCGCATCGCCCCACCCGCACTCAGGGTCAGCGTGCTACCGCTCATCTCATCAACCGCCCCTGCGCTGACGCCGGGATCAAGGGTGCCCCCCACCGTCACCGCCCCGTTGACGCCTTTACCCATCAAGCTCGCCCCGGAAGCAACCACTACCGCCATGTTGCCCGCTGTGGCGTTCTGCATCAGCGTGCCTTCATTGACCGTGGCCGTGCCGCTGAAGGTATGGGTCACACCGCTCTGCAGGTGCAGCGTGCCGGCGCCCGTTTTGGTGATCGAGGACACATTGCCGATCACACTGTTGACCGCGATGTTTTGCGCCCCGCCAAAGGTTAGACCGTAATTCCCTGAAATCCCGCCGGTAAGGGTCAACGTGGAGGAATCGGAAGAAATGCGGGCGGCACTGCCCAGAGTGATGGCGCCTGACACAGTATTGCCGCCGCCAGCGTTATAAAGCGAACCGCCATTGGACGGCCCCTGCCCGTTCAGGATCAACGGTTCCGCCGTGCCGGTTCCACTCAAACGCAACTGCGCGCCGTTGGCCACGGTGGTGTTGCCGGCTGTGGTCCCCAGAGCATTGGCGTGGGATATGTTCACCGTGCCCTCGGAAATCGTCGTCGCCCCGCTATAGCTATTGTTGCCGGACAGCGACAGCGTGCCCGCCCCGTTCTTCGTCATCGCGCCCGTGCCGCTGATCGCGCCGCTATACGTCAAGTTGTCCGACCGATGCCACACCAGCGCCGCATTGTTGACGATATTCGCGCTGACGGCCCCGCTCGTGCCGCCCGCCCCGATTTGCGCCGTGCCCGCGCTAACCGTCAGCGCCCCGCTGAACGTATTCGCGCCGGAGAAAACCAATGTGCCCGCGCCCGTCTTGGCCAACGTGCCCGATCCCGAAATCACCGGCGCATAGGTCAGCGTTTTCCCGCTATCCACTTCCACCGTGCCGTTCCCCGCCCCCAGCGTGGTCAAATGGTTCGCGTGCATCGTGAACGAGTCCGTGGCCCGCAGCGTGCCACCGTTGAAATACACCTTGTTGGCATAGGCGCTGGCCGGATCCGCGCCCAAATTGCGCGAGGCCGAAATCGCCACCGTCCCCGCGTTCAGTTGCACCTTCTTGTCGTGCGTGTTCTGACCCGTGAACACCACCGTGCCCGATCCCGTTTTGGTGATCTTGCCCCCGCCCGTGCCACTGGCCACCCCGCCCAGCGTCAGCGTCTTGCCACTGGCGACATCCACCGTGAACCGGTCGTCAAAGGTCTCATGGATCGCCAGCGCACCACTCAATGTGGCCGTTTCCGCCGCCGAAATGGTCTTGGCGCCAGCGTTCAAATTGATCGTCAACGCATTGGCCACCGTAATGGCGGAACCAATATGCAACGTCGCCGCATCGCTGCTCTCCCCCTTGCCAAGCCCGATCTCGCCAGTGCCAGCCGCCCGGGCATGGTTCAGCGTCAGAGTCCCCGCGTCAACATAGGTGCCGCCATCGTATGTGTTGTCCCCGCCCAGCGCCAGAGTGCCCCCCTGATTCTTCACCATCATGAAGCTGCTCGCGCCATCATCCACAATCCCGTTATACGTCAGCGTCTTGCCCGCCACCACCCCGATATACGGCCAGTTGTCCAGCCGGATCCCGCGGTTGGCATTCAGCGTAAAGCTGTCGGTCGCCACCAGCGCCGTTCCTTCGGCCGTAAACCGCAAATGCCCCGCCTGGGCAGCCACCGGCGCGGTGCCCAAGGCCCCGTCCGCCGCAATTTGCAACGTGCCACCCGCAATGTCCGTGTACAGGCTATAACTGTTGTTCGCGTTGTTCAGCGTAAGCGTACCCGCTCCCAATTTCTTCACGTAGTTCGGACTCGGCACCTCCGGGCAATGCGCATCAACCCCATCCGTAATCTTCCCGTAAATCGTCCGCGTGCCCCCATCCCCGCCCAACTCCACATAACCCAGACTATTCACAGTCGCCGGCTGCTTCCAATAAGCATTCTTGTTGCCCTTGTCGCCTGAATCGCATTCTGAATAATCGTCATGGTAATACAGCGAATAACCCGTAATCCGCGCGGTGTCACCAGGCGCGCCAATCATGCTCAAGTCATATTTCGGCGTCTGCCCCACAATGTTCGCCGTAAACTCTCTCGATGACTGGATAAAGAACTCCAGTGTAACCGTCGAGTCACACGGACGAATCCCTGACCAGCTCGCTGCCCCGTTCGCATCCGTCACATACAAATCGCCATACTCGTTCCCGCACTGGATGTACCCGCGCGTATTGCTGTGGCGATTAGCCCACGACCCCGTCGCAGCGCCATCGTTCAACGATACCCCCAAAATCCCGTAAGGCGACCAGCCGTGCAGGCTGATCTGGAAACGGTCGCCGGGCTGCAGCGCACGATCATCGCCCGTGCCATTGCCGTTCACCTTGAACGTGCGCCACGCCACCGCTTGCTTGTTGCCCTGGTTGGCCCACATGCCGAGCTCTGTCTCACCATTGTCAAATGTTGCCCCGCCATCGGCCCACGATGTGTAATGCGCTTGCTGCTGGATCAAAACCACCTCGCCGGGTATGCAGGCGGCGGCAAGGGTCGTCTCGCTCCCCGCCAGAGGCGTGCCGCCAGTGTAGTAGTTCACCTCCGTGTTGGCCCCGTTATACTCAAAAATCTTGACATAATAGGTCGTCAGCTCATCCAGCCCGCTCAGCGTGAAGCTGTTCCCGCTGCCGGCATAGACAATCCGATTGCCATTGCCCTGGTCTCCCGCGCTCGTAAAGGTCGCGCTAACCCCTGTCGGCGCCGTCCCATCCGTTGGCGTCCAACTCACCGCCGCCCCCTCCCGCACCACCACAATACGGTTGGCCCCGTTGCCGGTCGTCCAGGAAATCTTCATCGAATACGGTTCCAACTCCGTGAACGACAGATTCGAGGCGTGCGTCGTCGGCTCCGCCGCCAACGTACTGCGACTGCCAGTCGCCGGGCTCGTCTGCCGGTAATTGATCCCCTGGTTCACGCCGCTATCCACCACCGTGCCCTTATAGGCATACACCGCCACATGATACACCGTGCCCGCCGCCAACCCCGTCACATCCACCTGTGTCCCATTCCCCCGATACACCACATAGCTGCTGTTGCCCAGGTTCGCGCCGCTGCCAAACGCCGCGCTGGCGCTGTGCAACGTGCCATCCGTCGGGTTGTTCGCCACCGCGCTCGACGCCCGCACCACCACGATCGCGCCATCCGCGTTCGCCCCCGCCGTCCAGCTAATCCGCATGGCGTTGTGCGCCACATTCGCAAACTGCACGCCGCTCGCCTGACCCGGCTCCGTAAAGAAGCTGCCATCCGGCGAATACGCCGTGCCCGCCGCGTTCGCCGCATAGCCGCGATAGTAAATCCTCGTTCCCTGTCCCAAACTCGATGCGCTGACGGTGAAAACGCTTGGCAACGACGGCTCGGTTGTGCCTTTCTGCACCTTGTTGTCGGCCGTCGTCGGTGTGCCCGTTGTATTCCACACCACGCCATAGTCGCTCACCGCCGCCCCGCCGTTCGCCGTCACCGTCGCCCCCAGCGTTGCTGTCGTCGCCCCAATCCCCGTCGCCGTCGGTGCCGACACCGTCGGCAGCGTCCGAGGCGTCCCACTCACCATGCCCGAGGCCGGCCCCGCACCCGCCGCGTTCACCGCCCGAATCCTCACGCTGTATGTCGTCCCATTCACCAAAGCGCCCGAACCAC